>JBJTJV010000041.1:0-2286 GCA_046352645.1 Chloroflexota bacterium
AACGTGGCCGCAGCGGTGAAGGCGTGGGCCGAGTACCTCGTCGGTGCGTGCCAGAAGCAGGCGGCGACCGTGGACTACGCCCCGCTGCCCAAGGCCTGGGCCACCCAGACGGCCACCCGGCTCAAGGCCATCGGCTAGGAGTCGAGCAGTCCAGTTCCCGTCCGGCGGCCTTGCCGCCGGCCCATGACCCCTGGTGGGGGAGCGGGTGTCCCCCGGCCCGCTCCTCCACCAGAATCGGGGCACCGTGACCCAGACTCTCGATCCCGCTCCGCCGCCCCCGCTCGTGGGGGGCCCGCGCCCGCCCGGCTTCGCGGTCGACCGGGCGTTCCGAGTCCTCGCCGTGCTCGCAGGGCTGTTCGTGCTGGTGGTCCTGGTTTCCATCGTCTTCGTGCTCTTCGACAG
Source organism: Chloroflexota bacterium (assembly GCA_046352645.1). GTDB lineage: Bacteria > Chloroflexota > Limnocylindria > Limnocylindrales > CSP1-4 > JAFMJV01. The sequence goes on from JBJTJV010000041.1 coordinate 403, forward strand.
CGCCCGCGAGTGGATCGGCTTCGAGGGGCTGGGCTCGCTGTTCTCGCTCGACTGGGAGCCGGTCAACGAGAAGTTCGGTGCCGGTTCGCTCGCGCTGATGACCCTGATCGTCGCCGCACTGGCGCTCGTCATCGCGGTGCCGATCAGCGTGGGCATCGCGCTGTTCGTGACCGAGATCGCGCCGCGCCGGGCCCGGTTGCCCATCGTGTTCGTGATCGACCTTCTCGCGGCGATTCCGTCGGTGGTGTTCGGGCTCTGGATGCTGCGCCAGCTCTCGCAGCCGCTCGCCGACGTCTATGCCGACGTCCACGGCGCCGTCGCCGGCGTGCCGGTGCTGGGCGACCTGCTCGGCAGCCCGAGCGCCTCGGGCCTCTCGATCATGACGGCGGCCATCGTCGTCGGGATCATGATCACCCCGATCGTCACCGCCATCACCCGCGAGGTCTTCGCCACCTGCCCACTCGCGCAGAAGGAGGCGAGCCTCGCGCTCGGAGCGACCCGGTGGGAGATGATCCGGGGCGCGATCTTCCCCCACAGCCGCTCGGGGGTCGTCGCTGCCGTGATCATCGGGTTCGGCCGGGCGGTGGGGGAGACCATCGCCGTGGCGCTGGTCATCGGGGCCTCGCAGCGGCTCACCGGGAACCTGCTCGCTCCCGGCGACACCCTCGCCAGCATCATCGCGAACCAGTTCGGGGAGGCCAGCGGGGTGCAGCGCTCCGCGTTGATCGGCTTCGGCCTCGTGCTGCTCGTCCTGACCATCATCATCGGCATCGTCGCCCGGAGCGTGCTGCGCCGGGCCAACCGACGCCTCGGGGTCGCGTGATGGCCGCGCCCGCGCTCCCGGTCGGCTCGGTGCTCCAGCCCCGCAAGGGAACGGGGTTGCGGCGGTTCAAGAGCGCGTTCGCGACGGTGGCGATCGTGGGCGCGTTCGTCGCGGCCGCCATCCCGCTCGTCGCGCTCGTGTACTACGTCGCGCGCGAGGGCCTGAAGGTCTTCTCCTGGGAGTTCCTGACCACCGATCTCCCCTTCTCGCAGCGCAGCGTCGAGGGTGGGATCTACCCCGCCATCATCGGGACGATCATCATCACGGTCGGCGCCACGCTCATCGCCGTCCCCCTCGGCGTGATGGGCGGCATCTACCTCAACGAGTACGGCGCCCGCTCCCGCTTCGCCGCGCTCGTCCGGTTCCTGAGCGAGATCCTCACCGGGGTGCCGTCGATCGTGATGGGGCTGTTCATCTACACCTTCTGGGTGCTGCCCCGGGGCGCCGATGGCTTCAGCGCGCTCGCCGGCTCACTCGCCCTGGGCGCGCTGATGCTCCCCGTGGTGATCCGTACCTCCGAGGAGATGCTCAAGCTCGTGCCCCACGAGCTGCGCGAGGGCAGCCTGGCGCTCGGGAGCCGGAAGTCCCGGACCATCCGCACGGTCGTGCTCCCGCACGCCGCCCCCGGGATCGTGAGCGGATCGCTCCTCGCGGTGGCCCGGGCCGCCGGGGAGACCGCCCCGCTGCTGTTCGTGATCGGGGCGACCAACCTCGTGAACTGGGACTGGCTGAGCGGCTCGAACACCGCGCTCTCGGTCCAGATCTTCGGCAACGCCGCCTCGCCGTTCATCCCGGCCCAGGAACGCGCCTTCGGCGCCGCGTTCACCCTGATCCTCATCGTCGTCCTCGCCACCGCCATTGCCCGCATCGTCACCGTCGTGTACACGCGGCGCGTGTCGGGCAAGTCATGACCCCGGAGCCCACCATGCCCCCTGCTGCGACCACCGGCGATACCATCAGCGCTGTGGACCCGACGCCCACCCCGGGGCGTCCTCCCGAGGTTCCTGCGGACCCCGGCCCGGTGCCGGGTCGCGAGGTCGTCTTCGATCTCTCGACGGTCG
>JBJTJV010000352.1:0-11869 GCA_046352645.1 Chloroflexota bacterium
CACCGGCACGGCCCAGCCCGGCGGACGCACCGGCCCGGACGGGATCCCGGTCGTGCCCCCCGCCCCGGGGGACGGCATGCGCTGGCGGCCGCCGCGCGCCTGGACGCTCCCCGCCATCGAGCTCCTTACCGCGCCGGTCACCGGCCGCACCCCCGGCGGGGCGGTGGACCACGCGCGGAACGTCCGGATCATCGAGGAGAAGCTGCGCAGCTTCCAGATCCCGGCCGAGGTCGTGGGCACGAACAGCGGGCCGGTCGTCACGCAGTACGAGGTGAAGCCCGACGTCCGCATCAAGCTCTCCCGCATCGAGGGGCTCGCGGACGATCTCGCGATGGCCCTCGCCGCCCGTTCCATCCGGATCGAGGCGCCGATCCCCGGCAAGGACGTGGTGGGCATCGAGATCCCGAACCATGTCTCCGACGTCGTGGGCGTCCGAGGCCTCTACGACGACGCGCGCATGGGCGACGCGACGAGCAAGCTCACCTTCGCGCTCGGCCGCGATGTCTCGGGTCGGCCGTACGCCGTCGACCTGGCGCGGATGCCGCACCTGCTCATCGCGGGGGCCACCGGCTCCGGCAAGAGCGTCTGCGTGAACGCGCTCATCACGAGCATCATCCTGCGGGCGACACCCGAGGAGGTGAGCCTCGTGCTCGTGGACCTCAAGCGCGTCGAGCTCGCCCCCTACCAGGGGATCCCCCACCTCCGGACGGAGGTGATCATGGAGCCCGCCGAGGCGCGCGCCGCGCTCGCCTGGGCCGTCGGCCACATGGAGGATCGCTACAAGCTCCTGGCCGCCAAGGGCGAGCGGAACATCGCGGCGTACAACGCGAGCGACCGGGTCGGGCCCGACGAGCGCCTGCCCTACGTCGTCATCGTCATCGACGAGCTCGCCGACCTGATGATGCGCGAAGGCCGCAAGGTCGAGGACCCGATCGTCAAGCTCGCCCAGAAGGCGCGTGCGGTCGGCATGCACCTTGTCCTCGCGACCCAGCGCCCGAGCGTCAACGTGGTCACGGGCCTCATCAAGGCGAACGTCCCGAGTCGGATCGCGTTCGCCATGGCCTCGAACGTGGACAGCCGGACGGTCCTCGATGCGCCCGGCGCCGAGGACCTCATCGGCCGCGGCGACATGCTCTACCAGCCCGCGGACCTGCCCCGTCCGGTGCGGCTCCAGGGCGTCTTCGTCTCCGACGCGGAGGTGAAGGCCGTCGCGGACCACTGGCGGGCACAGGAGCCGGAGCCGGTCTACGACCCGGCGGTGCTCGCGGGCTCCGACGAGGAGGGCACAGAGGGCGGCCAGTTCGGCTGGCTCGCGAAGCTCTCCGAGGACGAGATGACGGCGAAGGCAGCGGAGCTGGTCGTCGCCTCCGGCAAGGCGAGCACCTCGATGCTCCAGACGAAGCTGAAGGTGGGGTTCAACCGCGCCTCGCGCCTCATCGAGGAGCTGGAGCGCTACGGGATCATCGGCCCGCAGGACCCCCGCAACCCGGCCACCCCGCGCGCGGTCTACGGCCCGGAGAACTGGGTCCGCGGACCGGAGGCGATGGACGACCTCTGACACGGGGCGCCACGGGCGACGGACGCCGGAAGCGCGTACACTCGCGTCCCGCCGCGTGCCCACGGCGACCGAGCAGCCTCTTCCACGAGGTTCGATCAGCGGATGACCGTTCGCCAACCGCCTCCGGGCGGCCGGCCGGACCGCGGCACGCCCACGTCGCGCGCACAGGGTCCGGCAGAAGGGGGTCCGGGGGAGGGACCGGACGCCAGGTACGCACCCCGCGTCGGTGCGCGCCTGCGTGCCGCTCGTGAGGAGCGGGGCATCGACCTGTTCCGTGCCGAGCGTGACACGAAGATCCGGGCTCGCCATCTCGCGGCCCTCGAGGACGGCGACGACGCGAACCTCCCGGGTGCCGTCTACGCGCGCGGGTTCCTGCGGAACTACGCCACCTACCTCGGCCTCGATCCGGACGAGCTCGCGATCCGCTGGCGCGCCGAGCGTGAGCACGGGCTCGTCGATGACGGCACGATGGTCGTCCCGCCCCAGCCGATCGCCGACCCGCGCCGGGCGCTCACCTTCACGCCGGGTGTCGTCGTCGGCCTCATCCTCGCCCTCATCGTCGTGCTCTTCGTGGCCTACGTGGGCCTCCAGCTCGTCCGGTTCAGCCAGGTCCCGCCGATCCGGCTCGACGGGCCCCAGGTCGTGGAGATGCAGCCGGATGCGGTCACCGTCATCCTGCGCGGCTCGGCCGCCCGGCGCGCCGTGGTGAACGTTCGCGGCGTCACGGGCGAGCTGCTCACCACGACGACCGCCGACGACCGCGGACGCTGGCTCGTGGAGCTCGGTGTGGGCAAGGGCCGGAACACTTCACGCTCTTCGCCCGCGATCCGGAGACCGGCCGGGATTCCGCCGAGCTGCCGGTCGTGGTCACCGTGCCCGTGCCGGGGATCACCGGGCCGAGCCCGGCACCCGGCGCCGGCGACGGGCGCTCGCAGACCGGCGCCGGCCAGGTCCGCCTCCAGATCGCCCGACCCGCCGAGAAGGCGACCTTCGAGAACGACGTCGTCCCCGTGGAAGGCACGACCGACGCCGTGCGGGTGGCCATCGCCATCGAGTGGCTGGCCCAGCCGGGGGGTGGCACGCCCGGACTTCTCGCCGACGTCCCCGATCAGCCGCCCGCGGTCGAGCTGCCCGTCCGGGAGGGGGTCTTCAGCGGGATCCTGCCGCTCCCCGCCGGCCGCTGGCGGCTCACCTTCTCCGTCGCCGGCGCCGGGCCGCTCGCCGGGGGCACGATCGAGCGGGTCATCGACGTGCGCATCGGCGGCGTGCTCGCGGTCATCGAGGCGCGCGGTGCGGACACGACCATCGCGGTGGACGGCGATGGGGAGCAGGTCGAACCGGCGCTCAGCCTGCGCGACGGCGAGCGGGCCGTCTTCCGTGCGCGGCGCGAGATCGTCCTGCGCACGAGCGATGCCGCCGCGACGATCCTGACGCTCGACGGCGTGGAGATCGGCGCGCTGGGCATCGATGCGGGTCCGGCCGCGGTCGTGCTCGAGAAGGGCAAGCCGCCCCGGCCGGTGGAGTAGGGGAGCATGGAGACCGCCAAGCCGATCGTGCGCCGGATCGCCGCTGCCTGTCGCGCGCGCGGCCTGCAGGTCGCGACCGCGGAATCGTGCACCGGCGGCCGGATCGCGCACCTGCTCACGGCCGAGCCGGGGGCGAGCGACTGGTACCCGGGCGGCATCGTCGCGTACGCGAACGCCGTGAAGTCCGCCGCGCTCGACGTGCCCCAGGAGCTCATCGTCGCGCACGGCGCGGTGAGCGCCGAGGTCGCAGCGGCGATGGCCGTCGGGGCGCGGGCGCGCTTCCATGCCGACCTGGCCGTCGCAGTGACGGGGATCGCGGGACCCGGGGGCGGGACGCCGACGAAGCCGGTCGGGCTCATCTGGATCGCGGTCGCGGACGCGCGGGGCGCCGAGGCGCGGCAGATCGTGGGTCCCGGCGGGCGGGACGCGAACCGCGAGGCGGCCGCGCACGCGGCGCTCCTCCTGCTCGCCGAGCGCGCGGAGGCCGCGTGACCCGCTCGGCGGACGACCTCGGGGCCGGCCTCGCCGCGCCGCGCGCAGCCCGGCCGATCCCGGCCGGCGAGCGGATCCACGTCGTGGGCGCGGGCGGCAGCGGTGCGTCGGCCGCGGCCCTCCTCGCGCAGGCTGCGGGTGCCCGGGTCAGCGCGTGCGACACGGGCGGCCCGTCCCCCTACACCGCGGCCCTCGCCGCGGCCGGGATCGCGGTCGCGACCGAGCATGACGCCGCGCATGTCGGACCCCCGGACGCCCGGCAGGCCGACCGCCTCGCGGTCACCAAGGCGCTCACGGCGGTGGACCCGGACCATCCGGAGCTGCGTGCGGCGCGCGCCGCCGGGATCCCGGTCGAGGCCTGGCAGCAGACGGTCGCGGACGCCGCGGCGACGCACGGCGGGCGGCTCGTCGCCGTCGCCGGGACGCACGGGAAGTCCACCACGACCGGCTGGCTCGTGGACCTGCTCATCCGGGCAGGACGCGACCCCGCGGCCTTCGTGGGTGCGCTCCTGCCGGGTGGGTCGGCCGGCGCGCCCGCCGCCACCGCGCGCTGGGGTCGTGGCGACACCTTCGTCGTGGAGGCGGACGAGTACGCCGGGAACTTCCGCCCGTACCACCCCGCGCTCGCCGTCCTCCTCAATGCCGAGTGGGACCACCCGGATGCCTTCGCGGACGACGCGGCGGTCGCCGATGCGTTCGCCGCATGGCTTCGCGCCGGGGACGCCGGGGCGCGGACCCTCGTCGTGAACGTGGGCGACCCGGGTGCCCGCGCCGTGGCGGACCGGGTCGCACCGGCCCTCGGGCGGGTGGTCCGCGTCGCGCTCGACGCTCCGGGTTTCGAGGCGGAGGTCCGCGGCAGTCGGACCGCCGCAGGAGGCCTCGGCATCGCCGGCCTCGCCTGCGGGCCCGTGGATGTCCCGGTGCTCGCGCTCCCCGGGCGGCACAACGCGGAGAACGCGCTCTGCGTGGCCGCCGCCGCCGCGGCGGTCGGCGTCCCGGCCGGGGCGATCGCGACGGCGCTCGCGGCCTTCGGCGGCGTCGGGCGGCGGATGGAGTGGAAGGGCGAGGTCCGGGGCATCGCGGTGATCGACGACTACGGGCACCACCCGACGGCGATCCGCACCACGATCGCGGCCGTCCGCGAGCGCCACCCCGGCCGGCGTGTCGTCGCCGTGTGCGAGCCGCTCACGTACCACCGGACGGCGGCGATGACCGAGCCGCTCGGGGCCGCCCTCGCGACCGCGGACCGGGTCGTCGTCGTACCGATCTGGGCCTCCCGCGACCCCGACCGGACCATCGCGAGCGCCGCCTCGGTCGCGGCGGCGGCCGCGCGCCACGGGGCGCCGTCAGCGGAGGCGACCGATTCCCTCGACGCGGCGGTGGCGCTCCTCGCGGCCACCTGCCGACCGGGCGACGTCGTCCTCGTGATGGGCGGCGGCGCGTCCTACCGCGTCGCGAGCGGGCTCATCGATCGCCTGCGGGCGGACGGCGGGGGGTAGACTCCCCCCGATGGCGGAGCCTCTCGTTCCCGGCGATGGCGTGGATCTCCTCGCGGCCCTCAAGCGTGGCTGGGAGGCGCGGGATGTCGACGCGCTCCTCGCGCTCCTCGCGGAGGACGCGGACATCCGGCCCGATCCCTTCGGCGCCGCCTGCGTGGGCACGCTCGCGATCCGCGCGTGGCTGACCGGGCTCATGGCGCGCGCCGCGAACACCGAGCTCGACGCCGAGCGCTCCTGGGTCGTCGGACGGACGGTGCTCGCCGCGTGGCACGGGGCGCTGACCGACCGGGCGGGCGCCCGCCGGATCCGCCTGCGCGGCTTCCTCGCGCTCGATCTCGACGCGGCCGGGCGGATCGCCCGGCTGCGCGCATGGCCGCTCCACCGCGACGTCGGGGTGGACGCGACGATCCGGCCCGAGGGTGGGCCACCGCTGCTGGAGGGTGCCTGAGTGTCCGGAGAGGTCTCGTTCGACGTGGTCAGCGATTTCGATCGCCAGGAGCTCGTCAACGCGCTCGACCAGGTGCGCCGGGAGATCGGGACGCGCTTCGACTTCCGCGGCGCCCGCGCGGACGTGGAGCTCGGCAAGGAAGAGATCGCGATCCACACCGACGCCGAGACACGGGCGCAGGCGATCCGCGACCTCATCGAGTCGAAGGCGATCCGCCGGGGGCTCTCGCTGAAGATCTTCGACTGGGGCAAGGTCGAGCCTGCGGGCGGCTCGACGGTGCGCCAGGTCGTGACGCTCCGGCGCGGGCTGACCGACGAGCTCGCGAAGAGGATCGTGAAGCTCCTCCGGGACGAGTTCCCCAGGGTGAAGGGCCAGATCCAGGGCGACGCCGTCCGGGTGAGCGGCAAGAGCAAGGACGACCTGCAGCGCGTCATCGCCCGGCTGCGCGAGGAAGGGGAGAGCTACCCGCTCCCCCTGCAGTTCCAGAACTACCGGTGACCGCGACGATGGTGACCTCGACGGCCGGTCGGCTCCTCGTCGCGACGGTGGCGGTCCTGCTCATCCTCGCCATGGTCTGGGGCACGGTGCGGTTCCCGTGAGCGACCCGCAGCGCGCGCCCGACCCGGACATGCCGCCCGGCGACCCGACGGCCGAGGCCCTGCCGCCCACCGAGGTCGTGCACGACGTCCCGTCCGAGGTGCTGCCGGAGCCGTCCGCCGCGGTGACCCCGGTGGCAGCGCCCGCCGAGCCGGCGCTCCCCGAGCGCCCGGGCGCCGAGGCTGCGCCCGCCGAGCCCGCGCCCCCCGAGCCGTCCGCTGCGGGAGTGCCCGCCGAGCCCGGGTCGCCGCCCGTCTCCGCCCGGCGCGCCGGCCCCGTCGTGCCGGTCGCCAGCGCGATCGCGCGGATGCTCGCCGCCGCCGGGACGCGCATCGCGTTCACCGTCCCGGGCGAGAGCTTCCTGCCGCTGCTCTCCGCGCTCCCGGACGCGGGCATCCGCGTCGTGGCGGCTCGCCACGAGGGCGCGGCCGCCTTCATGGCGGAGGCCGCGACGCAGCTCACCGGTGCACCGCAGCTCGCCCTCGTCACCCGCACCGTGGGCGCCGCGAACGCCGCCATCGGGATCCACACCGCGCACCAGGATTCCGCGCCCATGGTCACGATCGCCGGGGACGTGCGCAGCGCCCACCGTGGCCGCGAGGCGTTCCAGGAATCGGACCTCGCCGGCGGGATCGGGCTCCTCGCGGGGATGCGCGCGGCGCCGCGGACCCCGCGCGAGGTGGTCGCCCTCCTGGACCGCTACCTGCGCGGGCTTGGGCACGGGCGGCCGCTGCCGCTCTTCCTCGCCATCGCGGAGGACCTCTTCCCCCTGCCGGTCGGAGAGCCGCGCGCGGTCACGCGCTCGGGCGCACCGGCCCCGGACCCCGCGGCCGTGCGGGCGGTGCTCCACCTGCTGGCGGGTTCGGAGCGCGGCGCCATCCTCGCGGGTGGAGGCGTGTTGCGCGCACGGACGAGCAAGCGGCTGCTCGCCCTCGCAGAGGCCCTCGGGGTCCCGGTCATCGCCGCCTGGCGCCGCCCGGACGTCGTGCCGAACGACCATCCGCTCTTCCTCGGCATGTCCGGCTACTGGGCGCCGCCGACCGTCCGGTCGCGCCTCCTCGATGCGGACGCGCTCCTTGTCCTCGGCTCCCGCCTGAGCGAGCCCGCGAGCCACGGCTGGCGCATCCCCGGGCGCGCGACCCGCTGGGCGCACGTGGACCTCGCGCCGCGCCGTGCCCACGCGGGCCTGCCTGCGCCGGAGATCGCGATCGCCGCCGATGCGGGCCGCTTCGTGGAGGCGGCGCTCTCGCTCCTCCGGGCGGGTGCGCTCGAGGCGGCACCCCGGGAGCGGCGCCTCGCGGCCGCGCGGGCCGACCGTGCGGCATGGGAGGCCGCCGTCCGCGTGGACGCCGGCGACTGGGACGGTCCGGGCCTGCATCCCGGACGCGCCCTCGCGACGATCGCCGCGCACGTGCCGCCCGCCACGATCGTGACCACGGACGCGGGGAACTTCGCGGGCTGGGTCGCCCGGACCTGGCGCTTCCCGCGTCCCGGCAGCTTCGTGGGCCCCACCTCGGGCGCGATGGGCTACGCACTCCCGGCAGCGATCGCGGCGTCGCTCCTCCATCCCGATCGGCCGGTCATCGCCTTCGCGGGCGACGGCGGCTTCGCGATGACGATGGCGGAGCTGGAGACCGCGGTGCGTACCGGGGCGCGTCCGATCGTCGTCGTCCTGGACAACGAGCGCTACGGCACGATCCGGATGCACCAGGACCGGGGTGGCCTGACGCCGGTCGGCTCCGATCTCGGGCCGATCGACGCCGCGGGCATCGCGATCGCGTGTGGCGCGCTCGGCTACCGCGTGCGGACGGAGGACGCGCTCCTGCCGGCGCTCACCGAGGCGCTCGCGGCGCGCAGGCCGGCGGTGATCCAGCTCGCGGTCGATCCACGCTGGGTCTCCGTGGACGACCGGCCGTAGGCGCGGGCGTCATCCGATCGGGCGGGTGAGCGCCCAGGCGTCGAAGCCCGCACCGCGGGCCGCGTCCTCGGTACCCACCTCGCGCACGAACCCGAGCGCGGCGTAGAACCCGAGCGCGGCCGCGTTCCCGCGGACGACCCAGAGCAGCGTCCGGCGGGCGCCCCACGCGCGCCCCCATGCCTCGCACGCCTCGATGAGCGCACGCCCCGTCCCCGTGCCGCGGACCTCCGGCGCGACCCAGACGCTGAAGACGAGGAGCGTGTCCGGGACGCGCCGCCGCCCGGTCGCGACACCCACGACGGGCCGCGGGTCACCCGCGTCGGTGCGCTCGGCGACGAGCCACGTTCGCCGCGTGCCGCGGGCGCCGGTGCGCGCCTGCGTCTCCCAGGTGGCATCGGCCTCCGCAGCCGCCTCGGCGACGGTCTGGCCGTACGCGTCGGGTGATTCGGCGAGGCTGCGGAGCCGCACCTCCCGCAGGGCAGGGCCTTCCCCTGCGCGGAGACGGCGGATGCGCACGCCGGGCGCCCGCGACGGCATCGGCCGGCGGCGTCGGGCGTCGGGGTGGGGGAGGGGTCAGGCTTCCAGCTTCGCCTTGATGCAGGTGAACGTCTGGCCGATCATCTTGTCCGCGGTCCCCTGGATCATCCGTGCGCCGACGCTCGCGATCGTGCCGGAGATCGTCACCGTCGCCGTCCAGTCCATGATCGTGCCGCCCTCGGCGCCGTCGCGCAGGGACATCGTCGCCAGGGCATCGACGGCGCTGCCCGGAGCCTGGCCGCGGACCTTGATCACGGAACGCTCGGGCACGATCCGCTCGGTCACCTCGGCGTCGATCCGGAACCGGGCGCTGATGAAGCCGACACCCACCTTCGCGCGGGCGACGAAATGCGTCGCATCCACGATCTCGATCGATTCCACGCCCGGCCCGCACGAGCCGACCTGCTGCGGATCGTCGAGGAACGCGAAGACCTTCTCCCGCGGCGCGCGGATCTCCACCGAGCCTGCGAACTCCACCCGTTGATCCTCCGTGACCCCCGGGCGCACCTCGCCCTCTGCGCTGCCACGGTAGCGCATCGGGCGTGGCAGCGGGCCCCGGGGAGGGGAGCGCCCCCGGGGCGGACGCGGGGTCGCGGACCGGGCCGTGGGTCCCGGCCGGATGGGCCGATGCGCGCTGGTGCCGTGCGGCCCGCGCTGGCACCCTGCCGACGGATGCACGCGCGCTCCGGGCGTCGAGGCGTGCGCTCCGGGCGGCAACCGTCACCGCCCCGACCACCGCGTCCATGGCGCGTCGCCCGCCGCGCCGCCGGCGTCCCGACCGCCCCCGCGGGCCCGGCAGGGGAGGCCGATCATGCGTGCTCCATCCCTCGGTCGGATCCGCCCCCGGCTCGATCCGGGGCGGACCGTCGCCGCCGCGCTCCTCGCGGCGGGCTTCCTCCTCGCCGGGGCGGCGAGCGTCCTCGCGGACGCGCCCGACCCCGCGACGATCGACGTCGAGACGGACGGGCTCACCGTCACGGTCTCGGGAAGCTGGACCTGGCCGGAGCAGGACGCCCCCTGTGGTCCCGGCACCCGCACGAACCGCGCCGCCGGGTGGGCGGCCGACTGGGGCGACGGCTGGACGGGCAACGTCGTCCAGTCCAGGGACGCGCCCGCCGGAACCGGCTTCCACATGGGCGGGGCGACGGACAACGTGGTCTACCGCTCGGCAGCCAACGGCGGCCTGGGCGACTGCGGCACCGCGATCCCCGGTGGCGGCGTGACCGGCACGTGGGGGCCGCTCAGCCACACCTACGCCGAGCCCGGAAGCTCCACGCTCTGCGTCGTCGCGTACGACGTCCACTACACGATGGTCGGCGGGGTGCCGGTGCCCAAGGCTGCCAGGGAGCTCCTCGCGGGCGGCCCCGTCCACAACCCGGACAACTCCGCCCAGAAGAACTACCGCGATGGCAGGAACGGCATCCAGTGCATCGCCGCCGACGTCGAGCTCCGGCTCCCCGAGCCCGAGCTCACGCTCGCGAAGTCCGCGACCGAGTCGAGCTACGACGCCGTGGGGGACATCCTCCACTACGCGTTCCTCGTGACGAACACGGGCGACGTGCCGCTCGCGGGTCCGGTCTCGATCGCCGACGACCGGACCACGGACGAGAGCTGCCCCGCTGTCACGACCGTGCGCAACCATGACGGCATCCTCGATCCCGGCGAGTCGATCACCTGCACGGCGACGCGCAGCGTCACCCAGGGGGACCTCGCCGCGGGCGAGGTCGAGAACACCGCGACGGCGAGCGCGGACGGCACGACCTCCGCGCCCGACAGCGTGACCGTCCTCGCGGACGGCCGTCCCGCGCTGCACCTCGCGAAGGCCGCCACCGAGAGCACGTACCTGCTCGCGGGCGACGTGCTCCACTACGCCTTCACGGTCCGCAACAGCGGCAACATCCGGCTCGCAGGGCCGGTCTCGATCGCCGATGACCGGACCTCGGACGAGAGCTGCCCGGCGGTCACGACCGTCGGCAACCACGATGCCTGGCTCGATCCCGGCGAGGAGCTCGCGTGCACGGCCACGTACACGACCGACGCCGCGGACGTGACCGCGGGCGAGGTGGAGAACACCGCGACGGCGAGCGCCGACGGGACGACCTCCGACCCCGACAGCGTCACGGTCACGGCGACCGTCCAGGTCCGTGCGCTCGGGCTCGCGAAGGCGACGAGCGACGACGAGTTCGCGAAGACCGCCGGTGAGACGCTCCACTTCACGTTCCGCGTCACGAACACCGGCAACGTGCGCCTCCACGGGCCGGTCGACGTGGACGACCCCATGACCACGGACGAGGCGTGCCCCGACGTGGCCACGGTCGGCAACGAGGACGCCTGGCTCGACCCGGGTGAGCACGTCGTGTGCACCGCGACGTACGTGACCACCCAGGAGGACGTGCTCCGCGGCTACATCGAGAACGTGGCCACCGCCTCCGCGGACGACACCCAGTCGCCGCCGGACGAGGTCCTCGTGCCCGAGGCGCCCACCTTCTACGTCCTCCTCGACCAGAGCCACTCGATCGCGCCCCGGACGACGAGCACGATCGCGCGCTACAACCGGTTCCTCGACCGCTGGCAGCTGCGGACGACGAAGGCGGCCTACTCGCTCACGCTGTTCAACAGCGTGCGCTCCGTCGACCGCTACGTGGACACCCCGATCTCCGGCGCACCGCACCTGAGCCGGCGGACCTTCCGACCGTCCGGCTACACGCCGCTCTACGACAGCGCGGCGCGCGCGATCCGGGTCCTCCACGCCCGCGACCCGCTCGCCCCGGTCGTCTTCGTGATCTTCACCGACGGCGAGGACAACCGCTCGACCACCGAGACGCGCACGAGCCTCGCGCGGCTCATCCACCGGATGGAGAACGACCACGACTGGCGCTTCATCTACGTGGGCACCCGCCTCGGTGCGCTCGAGGCCGCGGTGGCGGCGCTCCGCTGAACCGCGCGCACCCGCGCCGATACCGGGCACCACGGCCGCCGGCAGCGCCGGCGGCCGTGGTCGTCCCGCGGGCCCCCGCATGGACGAATGGTACATAACCATGATTATCGGAACCAGAAGATCCGGCAGGGGGGAGCGCTGCGGGCCGCGCGCTCCGGGTGTGTCCGCGGCTGTGCGGTCAGGCCGCGGCGTCGTCCGCGGCCGAACGCCCGCGGGGGCGCCGGCGCAGCAGCCGGGCGCGCAGCCCGGCGCCGCCGAGGAGGAGCGACAGGACGAGGACGCCCACGCCGCCGACCGCGATCGCCGCGATCGCGCCGTACGTGTCCATCGTCCACCCCCAGAGCCAGGCGCCCGCG
>JBJTJV010000042.1:0-6435 GCA_046352645.1 Chloroflexota bacterium
GCGCCGCCGCCGCCGCCGGCCGGCCCGCCCGCCGCCCGCGCTCCGCCCCGTCCGCGCCCGCCCGCCCTACACTCCGTGCCGATGGACACGCAGCAGATCACCCAGAGCCTCGCGTACCTCAGCTGGGTGCTCTTCCTCGGCATCGGCCTCGGGATGCTCGGCCTCGTCGTCGTCCTCCGCCAGGCGACGGACGCGACGAAGGGCTTTCTCGGCTTCAGCGCGATCTGCGCGGCGCTCGCGGGGCTCCTGGCCTGGCTCGTGGACGGCTCGCTGCCCGACCCGGCCCGGCTCGCCATCGTGGCGGCGCCGGACTTCGACCTGCCCCGGCGCGTCGCCATCGGCGTCTTCGCGATCCTTGCGCTCGTGACCGGGATCCGCCTCCTGCGCGAGCGGCCGGCGCTCGTCCCGGGGGCCGCCGGGGTCGCCGCGGGCGTGGTCGCCTGCGCCTTCGGCGCGGTCGGCTGGGCGGGTGGGGCCCTGCTCGGCATCCCGTTCCTCATCGAGCTGCTTGCCCTCGCGGCGGTGACCGGCGGCTCCATGGCCGCGCTCGTGCTTGCCCACTGGTACCTCGTGACCCCACGGATCTCGGAGAAGCCGCTCCTCCTCGCGACCCGCCTGCTCGTCGGGGCGCTCGGCCTGCAGCTGCTCCTCTTCGGCGCGTGGACCGCGACCGGCATCCCGTCCGGCCCGCCCTTCGGTGCGCTCACCGGGTCGAATGCGATCCTCGTCTGGCTCCGGCTCATCGTCGGGATCGTCGCCCCGCTCGTCCTCGCGTGGATGGCCTGGAAGACGGCGCTCACGCGCTCCATGGAATCGGCGACCGGCCTGCTCTACATCGAGGTCACCCTCGTCCTCGCCTCCACGATCGTCGCCGCGGGCCTCGCGCTGGGGACCGGCCTCCTCGTCTGATGGAGGTCACCGTCCGGCTCTTCGCGCTCCAGCGCCGGCAGCTCGGGACGAAGGCGCTGCCGCTCACGCTCCCCGATGGCGCGACGATCGCCGACGCCTGGGCCGCGCTCGTCGCCGCGCACCCCGTCCTCGCGCCCGCCGCGACGAGCATGCGCTTCGCACGGAACGCGGTCTACGCGGACCCGGCCACGCCCCTCGCCGACGGCGACGAGCTGGCGCTCATCCCGCCGGTCTCCGGTGGCTCCGACGCTCCCGCGCCGTACCGGCGGATCGCGCTATCGGACGCACCCTTCACGGACGACGTGCTCGCCGAGCTCCGGCGCGCGCTCGCCACGCCGGCGGACGGCGCGGTCGTGCTCTTCCTCGGCCAGACGCGCGCGACGCCCGGCACGCCCGCGCCCGGCGAGGAGGCCGCCGCCGCGCGCTTCGCGGGGTCCGCGGTCCTCGCGCTCGAGTACGAGGCGTTCGCACCCCTCGTCCTCGCCACGCTCCATGCGATCGCCGACGAGATCGCGGCCCGCTTCGGCGTGCAGCGCATCGCCATCCTCCACCGCGTGGGCGAGGTGCCGCTCGGCGAGGCGAGCGTCGTCATCGGCGTCGCCTCCGGCCACCGCGGCGCGGGCTTCGACGCTGCGCGCTACGCGATCGAGGAGCTCAAGGCCCGCGCCCCGATCTGGAAGTCGGAGCGCTTCGCGGACGGCAGCGTCTGGATCGGCGCGCCCGCCCGGACCACGGCTCTCCCCGAGGAGCCGGTCCCGTGACCGGCGCCGCCGACCCGGGCGATCCGGCGGCACCGCGCAGCGGCGAGGTCGAGACGCGGCCCGGCGCCGCCCGGCGCGCCCGGAGCGTGGGGCCCGATGCGCCCGCGGACGGCCGGGACGCGGGCCGCGCGGCGCCGCGCGGCATGACGCCCGACCCCGCCGCCGGCCCGGGCCCCGCCGGCGGCCCGCCGCCGGGCATCGAGTGGCAGGTCTGGTCGTGGAGCGCGGGTGGGGCCCCGGGCGGTCGGCGCTTCCCGTTCCTCGGCATCCTTCTCGTGCTTGCGGCGGTCGCGCTCCTCGTCGGGCAGCTCCTGCCCGGCGTCGGGCTCGGGTCGCTCCTGCTCGTCGCCCTCGGCGGCGCGTGCGCAGCGGCCTGGCTCGCGGGCGGGCGCCCCGGCGCCACGGTCCCCGCGCTCGTCCTGCTCGCCTGGGGCCTCGCCGGGGTCGCCACGGAGAGCGGGCTGCTCGGCGGCATCGGCTGGACGCCGCTCGCGGTCGGCACGGCCTTCCTCGCGGCATGGGCGCTCGGCGGCCCGCAGCGCCGACCGCGGCGCTGGGCGCTGCCCGCGGGGCTCGTGCTCGTTGCGGTCGGCCTCCTCCAGCTCGCGCGGATCCTGCCGGACGGCTGGGCGCTCCTCTGGCCGGTGATCCTCCTCCTTGCTGGGCTCTGGCTCATCCGCGGCGCCCGGATGCGGCGGGGCTAGCGGGTGTAGAGGCCCGCGGGATCGAGCTCCTCGCGGATGAGGCGCAGCTCCTCTGCCGTGGGCGCGGGCGTGCGCCCGAGGTCCGCGCGGATCGCGGGCTCCCAGCCGGTCGCGGCACGGACCGCGTCGAGGTCGGCGCCCGGGTGGAGCGCATCGAGGACCATCTCGCCGGTCGGCCCGAAGCGCCAGATGCCGAGGTCGGTGACGACCACGGACGGCCCGCTCCCCGTCCAGCCCTGCTCCGCGCGGATCCGTGCGGCCTCCGCCCCGCCCCCGAGGTTCCCCGGCGACGTCCGGAAGTCGATGCGCTCCACGAACGAGCGGGCGGACTGGCGCATCACCACGAAGACCCGGCGCGCATGGATGGCGATCTCGCACGCACCGCCGGAGCCCGGCAGCCGCGTGCGCGGTGCCGCGTAGTCGCCGATCACCGTCGTGTTGATATTCCCGAAGCGGTCGATCTGTGCCGCCCCGAGGAAGCCGACATCGACGAGCCCGCCCTGGAGGTAGAGCCCGAACAGGTCGAGCATCCCGGTCACCGCGGTCGCGCCGGTGACGATCGTCGGGTCGCCGATGGAGAGCGGCAGCCGCGCCGGCCGCGCGCCGAAGACGCCCGACTCGTAGACGAGCTGGACGTCCGGCGCGCTCATCCTCTGGGCGAGGTTCACCGCGATGTTCGGCAGCCCGACCCCGACGAAGCAGACGCGCGCCCCCGCGAGCTCGCGGGCGGCCGCGGCGATCATCATCTCGGTCGCGCTGAACGGGTCGGCGGGCGTGCTCATCCGTAGCGTCCGTAGTCCACGGAGCCCGATGGCGCGCTCCCCGTCGGGCGGAGCCGCGCGACCTCCGCGGCGCCGAGCCTGTCCACGTAGGCGGCCCGGTCGGGAAGGCCGTGGACCCACGTGCGCAGCCACGCGTCGAGGGTCGCGGGGTCGCGGGAGATCGTGTCCCAGGCCACGTACGCGGCGCTGTCGCGGTCGTAGTGGCCCTGCGCGTAGGACGGGTGCGCGCCGAACGGCTCCACGACGACCGCGTCCACGATCACGCCCGGGATGAGCGTCCGGTTCGGGTCCGCGCGGATGACCGCCCCGTCCACGAGCTCCTCGACCACGACGATCACCCGGTCCGCCGCGAAGGCCGCCTCCTTCTGGCAGCCGAGCAGCCCCCAGACCTGCGTGTTCCCCTCCGCGTCCGCGCGCTGTGCGTGGACGATCGTCACGTCCGGGTTCAGCGGCGGCACCGCGTAGAGGGGCGTGTCGTCGTAGGGCGAGCGGATCTCGCGGATGCGCGGGTTCGCGGCCGGCAGGTCCGTGGAGAAGTACGAGCGGAGCGGGAAGAAGGGGAGGCGCATCGCGCCCGCCGTGTACCGCCCGACCATGCCGAAGTGGCTGTACTCCTCGAGCTCCAGCGACGCGCCCGGCCCCTCCGTCGCCCGCCGGATCGCGTGGAGCCCGCCCACGCCCGGGTTGCCGAGCCAGGAGAAGACGAGCTTGCGCGCCACGCCCGCCGCGACCATCTGGTCGTAGACGAGGTCCGGCGTCATCCGGGCGAGGACGAGGTCCCGGCGCCCCTGGCGGATGATCTCGTGGGCGGCCGCGAACGCGATGAGGTGGGTGAAGCCCTCGATGGCGACACAGTCGCCGTCGCGCACGAGCGCGGCGACCGCGTCGCGCATCGTGGCGACCTTGGAGCCGGTCATCGCGGGGTGCGCCTGGGCATGCGCGGATGATGCGCGACGGCCCGACCGGCTGTCACGGGCCGAGCGGCCCGGGCCGCCGCCGGCGGGCGCGCGGACCCGGTCGGGGGCGCGCGCGGGCGGCCGCGGGGTGCGGCCCGCTATCGTTCCCCGGATGCGCATCCCCCCGTGCCCGTGCTGATCGCCCTCATCCCCGTCGTCGGCGGGCTCGTCGCGTCGCTCTGCTGGGCGAGCTCGTCCCTGCTCGCGTCGCGGGTGAGCCGGACCGTCACCCCCTGGGCGACGCTCGCGTGGATCTCCATCTTCGGCTCCCTGCTCGCGCTGCCGCTCCTGCTCACCGGCCCGGTCCCCGGCCCCGGCGACCTGCGGGAGGTCGCCTGGCTCATCGCCTCGTCGCTCTTCAGCATCGCCGGCCTCCTCTCGCTCTACGCGGCCTTCCGGCGCGGACGGGTCGGGCTCATCGCGCCGATCACCTCCACGGAGGGCGCGATCGCCGCGGTCATCGCGATCGCCTTCGGCGCGGTCGTCTCCGGGCTCGTCGTCGTCGCGCTCGCGGTCGTGGTGATCGGCGTCGTCCTCACCACGGCAGGGCAGGGGATCCGCCTCCGCGACGTCCTTGCCGGGCGCGGCTACCTGCCGCTTGCGATCGCCGCAGCCGTCTTCTTCGGCATCTCGCTCTACGCCGCGGGCGTCGTCTCCGGCGACGTCCCGCTCGCGTGGCTCTCCGCGGCCCCGCGGCTGACCGGGCTCGTGATCATCGCCCTGCCGCTCCTCCTGCTCGGCCGGCTCGGCGTGCCCCGGCGCGTGCTCCCGTACCTGCTCGCCGCGGGCGCCGTGGAGGTGATCGGCATCGCCGCCTTCGGCTGGGGCGCCGCGGAGGGGATCGCGGTGGCCGCCGTGCTCGCCTCCCAGGTGGGCCTCTTCGTCGCGCTCATCTCGCACCCGCTCGGCGAGCGCCTCTCGCGCCGCCAGTGGGCGGGCGTGCTCATCGCGGGCGCCGGGGTCGCGTCGGTGACCGTGCTCAGCGTCTGACCGGCGCGGCCGCGGCCGGGGGCGCCCGGGCGGCCTCTCAGCCCGCGCCCGCGAGCTCCCCGAGCGCCGCGCCCGCGATGCGCACGGCGGTCGCGACCGCGTCCACGTCCACCACGAGCGGCGGCGAGAGCCGCACCGTCGCCCGGCCGCACTCGAGCACGAGGAGCCCGCGCCGGAAGCAGGCGTCCTGGAACGCGTCCGCGAGCTCCTGGCGCGCGAGCTCGATGCCCACCATGAGGCCGCGCCCGCGCACGTCCGTGACGAGCCCCGGATGCGCTGCCATGAGACCGCACAGGCCGGCCATGAGCTCCCCGCCGCGAGCCGTCGCGTTCTCCATCAGGCCGCCGTGGAGGAGCTCGAGCGTGGCGAGCGCGGCGGCGCACGCGACCGGGTTCCCGCCGTACGTGGAGCCGTGCGCGCCGGGGCCCCAGCGCTCCATCAGCTCGGCCCGGGCGATGATCCCGCCGAGCGGCATGCCGGACGCGATCCCCTTCGCGGTGATCACGATGTCCGGCTCGACCCCCTCGTGCTCGATCGCCCACATCCGCCCCGTCCGCCCCGCGCCCGATTGCACCTCGTCCGCGACGAGCAGGATCCCGTGGCGATCGCAGATCGCGCGCAGGCCCGCGAGGAAGCCCGGCTCCGGCACGAGGTAGCCACCCTCGCCCTGGATCGGCTCCACGATCAGCGCGGCGATCTCCTGCGCCGGCACCATCCGGCCGAAGAGGACGTCGTCGAACCAGTCGAGGTCCGCGACCCGCCCGAACGGCGCGTGGTGGACGCCCGGCAGGAGAGGCCCGAAGCCCGCGTGGTACTTCGCCTTCGATGCGGTGAGCGTGAGCGCCCCGTACGTGCGCCCGTGGAACCCGCCGACGAAGCCCACGATGCCGGCCCGCCCCGTCGCATGCCGGGCGAGCTTCATCGCCGCCTCCACCGCCTCGGCGCCGCTGTTGCCCAGGAAGACGCGGACCGGGCCGGGCATCGGCGCCGTCCGTGCAAGGGCCTCCGCGGTCTCCGCGTAGATCGGCAGGTAGAAGTCCGACGCGCTGTAGTGGAGGAGCGCCTCCGCCTGGCGCGCGATCGCCGCCACGACCGCCGGATGCGCGTGGCCGGTGCTGTTCACCGCGATGCCCGCGTTGAAGTCGAGGAAGAGGTTGCCGTCGAGGTCCTCGATCGCGCAGCCGCTGCCGCGGAGCGGCGCGAACGGGTACGCCCGGGGCAGCGAGGGCGAGGTGACGGCATGGTCGCGCGCGACATGCGCACGGGTGCGCGGACCGGGGATCTCCGTGACGAGATCGGGGAGGGGGCGGGGGCCGGAGGCGGACATGCGGAC
>JBJTJV010000043.1:0-2142 GCA_046352645.1 Chloroflexota bacterium
CCCCGGCGCCGCGCGGGGGCGTGCGCGGGACGGCGCTGGAGAGGAGGAGGGCGTCGCCCACGCCGCGGTCCCAGGCGGCGCGCCTGCCGCTGCCGCGCGCGGGGAGCCGCGGCCCGGGCTGCGCCGTCCAGCCGCCGCCGGGGCGCGGGGCACGGGCCACCACGCGATGCCGGACATCGTCGAGGATGTCCAGCACGACCCGGCTGCGCGTCGGTACGAGGGCGGCGAGCGCGCTCGTCGGGCCGGGCGCGAAGAGGATGTCGAAGGTCCGGGCCCCGCCGAGGAAGTCGGCGAGGACGATCGCGAGGAGCGCGCCCGCGGGATACGTCGTGCCGCCGGTCGCCCAGTCCTCGCGCAGCTCCACGAGGAGGTGGTCGCGCACGAGGTGCGGCTCGGCGCTCGGCGGGAGCGGCAGGAGCGCGCGCGTCCCGTCGGGGAGCAGGAGCGTCGTCTCACCCGAGTAGAAGTCGATGGCGCGCGTGCACAGCGCCCGCGCGAAGCCGGGCGTGTGGTCGCTCCAGGCGCCGACGGCGACATCGTCCGGCTCCGCCGTCAGGACGACCTCCGCGTCGGCGACGGCCGTGCCGCGCCGCCAGCGCCGGAGGAGCCGCGGGTAGCCCGACGTCGTGAGCGAGCCCGGCCCGGTCTCCGTGCCCACGAGGAGCGTGTCGCGGTCCACCCACGCGATCTCGTGCTTCGCCTCCGGCAGCGCGAAGCCGTCCGCGACGAACGAGCGGGACGGCAGGTCCCACTCACGCGCGACCGTCGCATCCGCGCCGCCGCGGGAGAGCTCCACGATCCAGCGGTCGTGGTCGGGCGGCAGCGGCAGGGCGCCGGCCCAGACCCACGGCTCGCCCTCCGCGGCGGCGAGCGCATCGATGTCGAGCAGGATCTCCCAGTCGGGCGTGCCGCTCCGGAAGGCGGCGGGGGTCGTCCGGCGCCAGAGGCCGCGCGGGTGTGCCGCGTCGCGCCAGTGGTCGTAGAGCCGGCCACCCCGCTGGACGACCGCGGGGATCCGATCGTCCGCGTCGAGGAGCGCGAGGAGCTCCGCGCGGAGCGCCCCGAAAGCCGGGTCGGCCTCCGCCCACGCGAGCGTCTCCGCGTTCCGCTCACGGACCCAGGCGAGCGCGTCGGCGCCCTCGATCTCCTCCAGCCAGAGGAACGGGTCGGCGTCGGGGTCCGCTCGGACGGCGTCTCCGGGCATCGCGGGTCGGGGCGAGAGCGGCGGCCGCGGGCGGCTCAGCCCTTCAGCTGCCGGCGGACGCGCTTGAACGTCTGGGCGACCGCCCGCTCCGCCGCGTCGCGGATGCGCGCCTCGCCCGCCTTCGCGACGAGGCCGCCGAGGATGACGTCCGCGGTCCAGTCGATGGCGGTGCCGCCCGCGGGCAGCTCGCGGAGCGTCATCCGCGCCGTCCCGTCCACGCTGCTCCCCTTCCCCTTGCCCGTCGCGCGGATCGCGGCGTGCTCCGGTGCGCGCAGCTCGGTGAAGGAGCAGGTGAGGGTGAGGCCCACGGAGAGGAGACCCTTGCCGACGCGTGCCTCGGCGGTGAACGTACCGTCCGGGTGCACCTGGACGGACTGGACCCTGGGCAGGCAGGGACCGATGCGGCGCGGGTCGGTGAGGAAGGAGAAGACCTCCGCCCTCCCGGTGCGGATCTCCGTGGAGCCCCCGATCTGCATCCCTTCGCCCTCGCGCTGCGGCGCCGCGCATCGACCGCGGACGCAGGGAGATTACCGTGCGCCGGGACGGAGCGCGGGGAGAGCGCTGCTAGGATACGGCGGTGGGAGAGCGGAGCCGGGACGCGACCCGGTGGCGGTCCGGCCGGGCAGCGGAGGAGACCACGGATGGCGGAGGCGCGCGCGGAGACCACGGCCTCCGCACCGGAGGACGCCGAGCAGCGGCGGCGGCGGAACATCCTCCTCGTATCCTTCGCGCTCCGCTCCACGGGCTCGGCGATGGGCTATCTCGCCGCGACGACCGTGATCACCGTCGCCGGCGACCCCGCGAGCGCAGGGATGCGCACCTCGCTCTTCCTCGCGGTCTCCTTCCTCAGCGCGCTCTGGGTGCCGTGGGTGCCGTCCGTCGGCCGGCGCTTCGGTGCGGCGCGCTCGTTCGGGGTCGCGATGGCGGTCACGGGGGGG
>JBJTJV010000353.1:0-3477 GCA_046352645.1 Chloroflexota bacterium
CGGAGCGCGCCGGTCCCGTGGCCATGGACGATCGTGATGCGCGCCGCGCTCGCGGGCGCGGCCCGGTCGAGGGTCGCGTCGAGCAGCTCGAGCGCCTCGTCCACGCGCGCCCCGCGGAGGTCGAGCGTCGAGGGGATGCCGCGCGGTGCCGGGCCGCCCGGACCCGCCGCGCCCACCGGGCGGATCCCTGCCGTCGTGCCGGGCGCGCGACGCGGCGGCGGCAGCGGGCGCGGCTCGAGGTCGCCCCGTCGGCCGGTCGCGGGACGGGCGGCGGGTGCCGGGCGTGCGGCGCGCTCGCTGGGGCGCGGGGGCGGCAGCGGCGCGCCCTCGACGGCGAGCTCGGCGAAGGGCACCTCGATGCGCAGCGCGCCCGCCTCGAGCGTCGCTCGGGCTCGTTCCGCGTCCAGCGCGACGATCCGGCCGCTCCAGCCGGACGCGGTCCGCGCCGCCATCCCGGTGCGCCAGCTCGCGGGGTCCGTGATCGGGATCGGGGCGCCCGGGGCGGGGAGCGTATCGAGGAGGGCGCCGAGCCGTTCCATCGTGGCGTCGAGCGCGGTCTCCGTGAGCGACTGGCGGGCGAGCAGACGGCGTGCCGCGGCGACCTCGTCCGCGACGCTCCGGACCATCTCCTCAGCCTCCCGGCGCGCCTCCCCGACGGCGGCGTCGCGGTCCGCGCGTGCCCGCCTGCGCTCCTCCTCCGCGATCCGCCGCGCGTCCCGGGCGCGGGTCTCCGCCTCGTGCGCGCGGGCCTCGGCGGCATCGATCCGCTCCTGCGACGCCTTGATCGCGGCGAGCGTCGCCTCCAGCTCCGCGGCGGAGCGCGAGATCCGCGAGCGCGCGTCCGCGACGATCGCGGGCGGCAGGCCGAGGCGCTCCGCGATCGCGAAAGCCTGGCTCGTCCCCGGCAGGCCGATCGTCAGCCGGTAGGTCGGCGAGAGCGTCTCGAGGTCGAACTCCACGGACGCATTCCGGGCGCCGGGCGTGTTGTGCGCGTAGGTCTTGAGCTCCGCGTAATGCGTGGTGGCGAGCACGAGCGTGCCCGCGGCGAGGAAGTGATCGAGGAGCGCCTGCGCGAGCGCCGAGCCCTCGGTCGGGTCCGTGCCCGCGCCGAGCTCGTCGAGGAGGACGAGGCAGCCGTCGCCCGCACCCGCCACGATCCGCGCGATCGACCGCAGGTGGCCGCTGAACGTGGAGAGCGACTGGGCCACGGACTGCTCGTCGCCGATGTCCGCGAAGACGTCGCGGAAGATCGGCAGACGGCTGCCGGGCGCCACGGGGATGTGGAGGCCGGACTGGTGCATGAGGGCGAGCAGCCCCAGGGTGCGCAGCGCGACCGTCTTGCCGCCGGTGTTCGGGCCGGTGATGACGAGCGCACGGATCTCGCCGCCGAGGCGCAGGTCGATCGGCACGACCCGCCCGGAGAGGCCGGGATGGCGCGCGGAGAGCAGGACCACGTCCGCGCGGTCGGTCGTCTCGGGGCGGACCGCGTCCATCTCCGTCGCGAGGCGCGCCCGGGCGAGCCAGAGGTCGAAGCGGGCGAGCGCATCCAGCGTCTCGCCGAGCTCGCCGGCCACTGCCCCGACGAGCGCGGAGAGCTCATCGAGGATCCGCTCCTCCTCCGCCTGGACCTTCAGCTGCGCCTCGCGCCACGCGTTGCCGAGCTCGAGCGCGACGAGCGGCTCCACGAAGAGCGTCTGGCCGCTGCCGGACTGGTCGTGGACGATGCCCCGCACGCGGCCGCGGGCGTCCGCGCGGACGGGGATCACGTAGCGGCCGTTGCGGAGCGTGACGATCGGCTCCTGGATGGCGCTGCCCAGCTCGCCGTGGACGAGCTGGTCGAGGCGGGTACGCAGCCGGTCGTAGGCGATGCGCACCGCGCGCCGCAGGCCGCCGAGGAGCGGCGAGGCGGTGTCGAGCAGCTCGCCCGCCGGGTCGACGCTCATCTCCAGGCGCGTCCGGAGGGCGGGCACGGGATGGAGCTCCCGGGCGAGCGCATGGAGGAGCGGCAGCTCCACGGGGCGCAGGCCATCCGCGAGCCTGCTCGTGGCGGCGAGCGTCTCCGCGACCGCGCGCAGCTCGGACGTGTCGAGGCGGCCGCCGCGCGCCGCACGCGCGATCGCCGGTCCGATGTCGTGGGCGCCGCCCACCCCGAGCTCCGGCCGGTCCGCGAGGAGCCGGAGCGCCTCGTCCGTCTCGTCGAGGCGTCGGGCGACGACGAGCGGCTCCGCGGACGGCTCGGTCGCCTCGGCGAGCCTGCGCGAGGGCGGGAACGCGGTGAGGTCGGCGAGCCGCTCCCGGATCCGCGGATATTCGAGCAGGGCGAGCGTCTTCGCGTCCATCAGGTCTCCGGGAAGGGGCGGGAGAGCGCCGCGTCGCGGCGGATGCCGAAGCGCCACGGTCGATCGGCCCAGCCGGGCCCGGCGGCGTCGATGCCGATCCGCGGGCCGCGCACGATCCCGGGGGCCCGGGCCGCGGCGCGGGCGGCAGGACCGGGGTCCACGAGGCGGACCGCCGACGGCGCAGCGAGGAGGCGTCCGTCGTCCCGTCGGTCGATGCCGAGGTGGCGCGTGAGGCGGCCGGGTCCGGCAGCGATGCGCGCGTCGTCGGGGCCGTCCATGCGCAGGGCGCGCAGGAGCACCGCGCCCGCGGTGCCGTCCGCGTGCGCGACGACGTTCAGGCAGTGGTGGATCCCGTAGACGAGGTAGACGTAGGCGTGGCCGGGCGGGCCGAACATCGGTGCCGTGCGCGCGGTCCGTCCGGCGCGCGCGTGGCTGGCCCGGTCCTCCGGGCCACCGTAGGCCTCCGTCTCCACGATCGTGCCGCTCCGGACGATACCGTCACGGACCACGACGAGGGTCATGCCGAGGAGCGCCTCGGCCGCGGCGACGGGATCGGGGGGCAGCGAGCGCAGCGCCAGATCCGCGGGGCCGGCGGCGGCGACGGCCGACGGTGGTCCGCGCAGGGCCGCGGCGTCTGCGGCGGTGCGTGTGTTCACGGGCGCCACGCGCGCCGCATCCCGACCGGAAGGAGCGGCTCCGCGATCGGCCCGACCGCGGGCACGACGACGTGGTGGACGCCGCCCCCGAGGTGCGACGCGACGAGCGTCCGGGAGACGACCGCCGGCGGCTCGGCGGCCCGGCGCAGCTCACCACTCATCACTCGTCCGTAGCCGAGCGCGAACGCGACATCGAGCGTGACGAGGAGGAGGTACGCACAGGCGAACCCGAGGAGCGCACCCGCGAGCCGGTCGAGCCAGCCGGGCCCGACGCGGAGGCCGCGCCCGCGCGTCCCTGCGCCCACGAGGAGCAGCGCCAGGATCCAGCCGACGATCAGGCACAGGAGGAATGCCGCCATCTGGATGTAGCCCATCGTGTGCCCCGTCCAGTTCCGCTCGAGGTACCCGGCCACCGGTCCCGCGAGCCATGCGGCGCAGACGAGGACGACGCCGCCCGAGACGAGGACCGCCACGCTCCGCAC
>JBJTJV010000354.1:0-2988 GCA_046352645.1 Chloroflexota bacterium
CCGGACGAGCGGCACGGTCCGGAGGGTGCCGTCCGGCGCGGCCGCGAGCGCGACGCCGTGGAGCGCGGGCGGTCCATCGAGCGCGCACGCGGCGATCGGGCGCGTCCCCGCGAGCGACGCCCGCCGGTACCCGTCCACGGACGACGGCGCGGCGGGCGCGGCAGACGTGGCCGCGGCGGGCGGCCAGCAGCCGGCGAGCTCGTCGATCAGGGCCACCGTCGGACCCGCACCGGCGGCTGGGTGGTTGCGTGCATCCTGCGCTCCTGCGACACTCCGGACGCCGTGGAGGACGTCGGGCCGACGCCGACGCCGCGCGGGCTGGAGGTGGATGGATGATGCAGCGTGGGACCCCGGGCGCGCAGCGCGCGCTCCTCGCGGGCGCCGTGGCGGCCGCGATCGTCGTCGCGGCGGTGCCTGCCGTCGCGCAGGAGAGCGCCCTCGACCCGAACGCCGATATCGCGGCGCAGACGCTCACGATCTCCAACTGGCCGGGCTACATGCCGGAGGACCTCCCGGCCCGCTTCGAGGAGGAGTTCGGTACCAAGGTGACCGTGGCGAACCACGCCACGAACGAGGAGATCGTCGCCAAGCTCACCGCGGGTGGAGACAGCGGCTTCGACATCGCCTTCGTCTCCGGCCAGTTCGCCCAGGCCCTCGCCGCGAACGGATTCCTTGCGCCGATCGAGCATGCCGCGGTGCCGAACATCGCGAACCTCTACCCCGAGGCGATGGAGCTCGCGTACGACCCCGGCAACACGATCTCCGTCCCCTACACCTGGGGCACCACCGGCCTGTGCTACCGCTCCGACCTCGTCGCCGAGGCGCCGGACAGCTGGAATGACCTGCTCGCGCCTGCCGCGGATGTCGCCGGCAAGACGACGATACTCGCGACCGAGCGCTGGCTCATGCTCCCCGCGCAGAAGGCGCTCGGGTTCTCCGTGAACACGACCGACCCGGCGGAGATGGAGCAGGTGAAGCAGCTGCTCGCGTCCGCCAAGGAGACGCTCCTCGCCTACGACGACACCACCTTCTACAGCCGGCTCGTGAGCGGCGAGGCGGTCCTCGTCGAGGCGTGGGATGGATGGTGCAACTACGGCATCGCGGAGAACCCGGCCATCGAGTTCGTCGTCCCCGCCGAGGGCAGCGACCTGTGGGTGGACACGATGGTCGTCCTCGGCTCGTCGCAGAACAAGGAGGCGGCGCACGCCTTCATCGACTACATCCTCCGCCCCGACGTGCACGCGTGGGTCGTGGAGAACATCCTCTACAAGGTCCCGAACCAGGCCGCGATGGAGATGGTGGACCCGTCCCTCGTGGAGACCTTCCCGAGCCTCGGCATCACGCCCGCCGAGCTGCTCGCGCAGGAGGAGCTCGTGGACCTCGGCGAGGCGGCCCCGCTCTACACGCAGATCGCGACCGAGGTCCTCGCGCAGTAGGCGCCTACCGGCGCTGCGCGCGAGCGGCCGTACACGGATGCGCGCGCGGCGCCGGGGCCGGGTCCCCCGCGCGGGCCTCGTCCTCGCGGGACCCGGCCTGCTCTTCCTCGGGATCCTCTTCCTCGTCCCGATCGCGATCGTCCTCCTCCAGGCGTTCCTCACCCGGGGACGCTTCGGGGGCGTGGTCTGGACGTTCACCCTCGGCAACTTCGAGCGTGCGCTCACGCCCGTCTTCATCGGCGTCCTGATCGATTCGCTCGTCATCGCGGGCGCCACGACGCTCCTCGCGCTCCTGCTCGGCTATCCCGCCGCCTGGGCGATCGCGCGCCTCCCACGCCGCCTGCGCACGGTCGTCCTCGTCCTCGTCGTCCTCCCCTTCTGGACGAGCTTCCTCATCCGCACCTACGCCTGGATCGTGCTCCTCAACAGCCAGGGGCCGGTGAGCGCGGTGCTCGAGGGTGCCGGGCTGATCGGCGCGCCCCTCGCGGTCCTGTACACGCCCGGCGCGGTCGTGGCCGGGCTCCTCTAGCCGTACCTGCCGCTCATGATCCTGCCGCTCTACGCGTCCATCGAGCGGCTCGACCCCGAGCTGCGCGAGTCGGCCGCGAACCTCGGCGCGCGCCCGTGGACGGTCTTCCGCACCGTCACCCTGCCCCTCACGCTCCCCGGCGTGCTCATCGGCTGCATCTTCGTCTTCGTGCCCAGCCTCGGGAGCTTCGTGGTCCCCGAGCTCCTCGGCGGCGGCAAGGTCGTCATGGTCGGGAACCTCATCCGCGACCAGTTCCTCAAGGCACGCGACTGGCCCTTCGGCGCGGTCCTCGCGCTCGCCGTCATCGCCTGCCTGGCGCTCCTGCTCGTCCTCCAGGCGCGGGCGGCGCGTGCCACGGAGCGCCCCGCGGATGCCTGAGAGCCGACGCGCGCTCGCCGTCCTCGGGCTCGTCCTCGCCTTCCTCTGGCTGCCCATCCTCGTCCTCGTCGTCATGTCCTTCAACGCCTCGGGCACGCCCTACACGTGGACAGGCTTCAGCCTCGACTGGTACGCGTCGCTGGCGGGGAACGCGGAGATCCTCGCGGGGCTCGGCAACACGCTCGTCGTGGCGGCGGGCGCGACCGGGCTGTCGATCGTGCTGGGCACCCCGCTCGCCATCGGCCTCCACCGCCACGTGCGCTCGAGCGCGCTCGAGGCGCTGAGCATCGGCCCCGCGATCGCGCCGGACCTCGTGCTCGCGATCGGCCTCCTCTCGCTCTTCGCGCTGAGCGGTGTCACGATCGGCCTCCACTCCGTGCTCCTCGGGCACACGGTCTTCGGGACCGCGTTCGTGGCGGCGGTCGTGCGCACCCGGCTCGGCGGCATCGACCCGGCGCTCGAGGAGGCGTCGCGGGACCTTGGGGCGACGCCCGTCTCGACCTTCTTCCGGATCACGATCCCCACCCTCGCGCCGGCGATCATCGCGGGCGGCCTGCTCGTCTTCACGCTCTCGCTCGACGAGTTCGTCATCGCCTTCTTCACGAACGGCCCGGCCACCCCGACCCTGCCGATCGTCATCTACTC
>JBJTJV010000355.1:0-18816 GCA_046352645.1 Chloroflexota bacterium
ATCCATGACCTCGATCTCCTCGTCGCCGCCGCGGATCGTGGCGTCCACGGCGGCGACGAGGAGATCGAGGTCATGGATCGCGGACTTGCGCAGGTAGGTGACCCCGGACGGCAGGCCGTTCGCGCTGCGGCCCGCGAAGCGCGGGTCGGGCATGTTCGTGAGGAAGACGATCGCGACGCCGGTGCCGGCCGCGAGCATGGCCTCCGCGAGGTCGAAGCCGTTGGGGCCCGGGCCCAGGTTGATGTCCAGGATGACGCCGTCCGGGTCGAGGGCGCGGAAGGCACGGCGGGCCTCCGATGCGCTCCCCGCGGTGACCGCGTCGAACCCGCGCCGCTCGAGCGAGCTGCCGATCAGCTCCCGGAGCAGCGGCTCGTCCTCCACGACGAGGATGCTCCGGCGATGCGTCTGCCCCGCGGCGTCATCGCGCGTCATGCGGCGAGCCTAGCAGCGTGGCCGCGGAGCGCCACCCGGCACGTCGTCCCGGGGTCCGTCCCGTTCGATCCGTGCATCGGTCCTCCCCGTGGCGGCGGGAAACGACACGACGGCGGGAGCGCTGCCCCCGCCGTCGTGTCGCGCGCGGGAACGGGTGGGCCGGGCCGCACCGGGGTGCGGCGCCGACCGTTCCGTTCCCGTGGATCAGGCCGCGGCCTCGAACCCGCAGGCGACGAGCCAGCCGTGCTGGGCGGCGTCGAGGAAGGGCTCGTGGTGGATCTCGTCGTAATCCTCGAGGTGGCCGTGCGCATCCTCGAGCGTGCCCGCGGTGAGCGCCTCGATGATGTTCGTCCGGATGACCTCCTCGACGTGGTCCATGATCAGGGCCGCCTCGAGGGCGTCGTGGCACTCGCCGTCCACGAGGGCAGCCTGGACGTCGTCATGCGCCTCCTCGAGGAGGGCATGGAGGGCATGGTGATCCTCGTCCCACGCGGTGAGCTCGGCGATGATCGCCGCGAGCCCGGCCTCGTCGGCGGCCATGATCTCGGCGACGAGCGCCTCGTGGTCGTCGAGCCGGGCCTCGTGGCCCTCCTCGGCCTCGTGGGCGGCCATGATCGCGGCGACGTGGTCGGCGCCGATGATCTCGGTGGCGTCCTCGGCGGCGACGCTGGACGAGATGAACGGGACGGCCGCGAGCGCGAGGCCGACCGCCAGGGCGACGCCGCGCCGGGCGCCAGTGGAACGGGACATCGAGTGGCCCTCCTTGCCGAGGCAGGCCGGACACGTCTGGTCCCCGCACCCCTGACCCATGCGTGTCGGAGGGTACTGGCAGGGTGTTCCGGCACGAACCGTTTCGGGGGGGTAGCCCCCCGTCGCATCGGCGGCCCGGACGCGAGCGGCCACCGGTGCGGGCATCGCCCGAGCGATCCCGGCCGACCGGCGCCCGCGCGCCCCCTCAGTCAGGCGGCCATCGGGGAGGACGAACGCGCGCAACACCTTCGCCGCCAGGTGATGCTCCACCTCGGCCTGGGGCATCCGGTCCCGGGGCGTGTCGCCGCGCCGGACGGTCACGACCGCGCCCGATGCCTCAGCAGCCGGCAGTGCTGTCGTAGCGGACGACGTTCTTCGGCGAGTTGCCGAAGACGCGGGTGCGCTTGGCGCCGGTGACTACGGGGTCATTGCCAAGCCCACAAGCCGTCCACAACAAGATGCCCGCACCACCGGCGAGCGCGGTGTTCGCGCGGACCGTCGCGGCGTCGCGGATCGTGAGCGTCGTCGGGTCGGTCCCGTAGCGCCAGAGATCGATCGCCGAGCCGAAGCCGCCCGCGTCGGGGATGCCCGGCCCATCGATCGCGTTGTCGTGGACGCTCGCGCGGTCGCGCAGCACGATCGTGCCGCCGCTGTTGATCGCCGTCCCATAGCCGCCGGCCGTGTTGTGGTGAAGCGATGCGTCGTCGCGGAGGGTGATCGCTACCCCGTCATCACCACCGATCGCGCCACCGCCGCCGGTGGCACTGGCATGGTGGATCGAGGACCGGTCGCGCATCGTGAGGACCGCCGTCGGAGCCATGATTATGGCACCGCCCCAGTCGGCGCTCGTGTGGTCGATCGTCGCCCGGTCGCGCATCGTGATCGTGACCCCGGTCTGCGCATAGATGCCGCCGCCGGTCTCTGCCGATGTGCCGGTGATCCGCGTCGTCTTCGAGAGGACGATGGTGGTCCCGAAGACGGCGAAGATCCCACCCCCATCGATGACGGTCGCCGTGATGCCGTCGATGCGGACCGAGTCGAGGCGCAGCGTGCCGCTGTCAAGCCTGATCCCGCCGCCCCTCGCGATCGAGCCGCTCGCGCCGGTGATCCGAAGGCCGCGGATCGTGACCGCCGGGCTCCCGTTCACGACGATGACCGGCTGGTTCGCCGCCGCCGCCGTGATCGTCGGCCGGCCGAGTGCCGTCGTCCGCTTCCCGACGACCGTCAGGATGCCGGGGGAGGCGATCGGGCTCCAGGTCCCACCCGTGCACGTGCCCCTGACTTCGATCGTCTCGCCCCCGGACGCGGCCGCGATCGCCACGGTGAGGTCCGACGAGACCCCGTTCGGGTTCGTGAGGTTGCGGACCTCGCAGCCCGTTTCGCCGCCGAGCGCGGATGCTGCGGGGATCGCACCGCCGAGCAGGGCGATGCCGATGGCGGCGGCGGCGAGCGGCCGCAGCCGAGACCTGTACGACCGGCTCATGGGCGTCTCCTCGTGGGTCCCTCCGTCCGGGAGGCCCCCCGCAGTGGAGGGGGTGCTGGGCTGCTCCGGCAAGCCCCGGATCCCCGGCGCAGGGAGCGTTCTGCCGGGGATTCCCGGGGGCCGCCGTCGCGTCCGGAGTCGGGCGACCGACCGGGGTCGAGGGCGTGGAGACCGACCTCCGCAGCGGGCCGCGGTGCAACGAGGGAGTCGGCCCCACCTCGGACGCACCCACGACGAGGTCACCCTTCCGCCGGCCCCGGACAAGCGAAGACCCGGCCCCAGGGGCCGGGTCTCGTGCGTGATCGGTGGAGCCGACACTCGGATTTGAACCGAGGACCTGCTGTTTACGAAACAGCTGCTCTACCACTGAGCTATGTCGGCGTGGCCCCGGATGATAGCAAGCCTCGCACGCGGCGGCTACGGCCCGCCCGACACGCCCCCGACCTCACGGCCGATGCCGGGCACCTGCGGGGGACGCCTCGCCGAGCACCGTGGCGACGCCGGGCTCCAGCGCCCAGGTGGGTCGCCAGCCCAGGTCGGCGAGGATCCGGTCGGGTGATAGCACAGACGAGCGTACGTCCCCGGCACGACGCGGCCCGTGCCGCACGGGGACGGTTCCGCCGCCGCGATCCTCCAGCACGCGCAGCAGGGCGTTGATCGTCGTGGCGCGCCCGGTCGCCACGTTCCACGTCCCATCCCGGTCCGCCGCGGCGACCGCGAGGATGCCGGACACCGCGTCGGCGACGTGGAGCAGGTCGCGCGTCTGCTCACCGTCCCCGTGGATCGTGATGGCCTGCCCGGCCAGGAGCGCATCCGCGAAGACCGCCACGACGCCACCCTCCAGCCCGGCCCGCTGGCCCGGTCCGTAGACGTTCGCCAGCCGCACGATCCCCCATCCCAGCCCGCTCGCCCGGACCAGCTCCTCCGCCGCCAGCTTGTGCACGCCGTACGGGCTGGCGGGCGCCGGCGGTGTCTCCTCGTCGGCGCCATCCGTCTCGCCGTAGACGGCACCGCCGCTCGAGAGGAAGACGAAGCGACGGCAGCCACCGGCGATCGCCCCGGCGAGCACCTGCGCGGTGCCCGTGACGTTCACCGCCCGGTCGCGCCCGGGGTCCGCGACCGAGACCGGCACGCTGACCTGCGCGGCCGCATGGATCACGAGCTCGGCACCGACGGCGGCGACCCGCCCCACCGTCCCCGGGTCCGCGATATCCGCGATGACCAGGTCGGCGCCCGCAGGGACACGGCTGCGCGTTCCACCCGACAGGTCGTCCAGCACGGTGGTCCGGGTCCCGCCCGCGAGCAGCGCAGTGGTGACGTGGCTCCCGATGAACCCGGCGCCTCCCGTCACGAGCGCCGAGGCGAACCGGGGATGCATCGGCGAAGTATGGCGGAGGTCCCGCCGTCATGGCGTACCGGTCGGAGCGGTGGCATCCTCCGGTCGGTCCCGGTGGGGCCCGCCGGCACGGATCCGTGCACCGGCGTGCAGGGAGGAGGGGATGGACGTTCCGTCGGTGGGGGGCGCCCCCATCCGCTTCCTTGTCGCGATGCCCTGGGGACGCGTGGGCAGCAACCTGCTCATGGGCATCCTGGGACGGTCGGCCGATCCCGGCCGGATCCGGCTCGCGAGCGAGGAGCTCACCGTCCACCCCGACTGGGACGCGGACGCCCAGCTCGCCTGGCTCGCCCGCCACTACGCGCTCGATCCAGCCGCGGACCCGGCATCGCCGATCACCCACATCGGCGCAAAGGAGGCCGCCGTCGCCGTCCGCGACCCTGCCCGCTTCTCCGCTGCCTGCGCCGAAGGCGGGATCCGCATCGTCCGGCTGCGTCGCGCGAACCTCGTCAAGTCGGCCGTCTCGCAGGTCCGCGCGCGTGACCACGCGGACGTCACGGGGCGCTGGTCCGTGACCCCGGACGAGCCGCCGCCGGGGCCGTCCCACATCGACCCCGTCCGCCTCCGCGCCGTCATCGACACGATGGCCGCAGCCGACCGGACGCTGATGACGATGTTCGCGGGCTGTGCCATCCATGACGTGGAGTACGCCGACCTCATCGACGACCTCGAGGGCACCGTGCGCGGCGTGCGGGACTTCCTTGCCATCGGGCTGCGGCCCTACCGCGTCCCCCACGCGAAGATGACGCCGGACGACCTCCGGACCGCGATCGTGAACTTCGCGGAGGTCGCCGCGGCGCTCCGCGACACCCCGTATGCCGGCCAGCTCGAGGCGTGACGCCTGCCCAGCCCGCGTCGCCCACCGCCCACCCGACTACCATCCCCGGGTGCCGACGGTGACCCACGAACACGTGACCTTGCCGGACCCCGAGCTCGCGGCGCTGGCCGAACGCCTGCCGGCGCCGGTCGTCCGAGCCACGCGCGTCGGCACGCTGCCCGGTGATCCCGGACGGTCCCTCACCCTTCGGCTGGACCTCGCGGACGGGACCCGCTGCAAGGCGCGACTGCTCGAGACCCGGGCCCATGCCGACCGGGTGGAGCGTCTGCTTGCCCTCCTCGACCCCCACGTCTTCCCGCAACTGCTCGACCGCACGGGCCGGGCCACGATCGAGCCCTGGGTGGACGGTGACGTGCCCGCGGATCCGCGCGGTGACGTGGGCGCGGCCGCCCGCCTCGGGGCGATCCTCGGCGCCGTGCACGCGACGCCCGCGCCGGACCTGGCGGGTGCCGATCGCCGACCACCGGAGGCCCGCCTCGAGCCCCTGCGGCGTCGGCTGGGAACGCTCGTGGACGATCGGCTGATCGAGCCATCCTCCGCAGCCGATCTCGCGGGACGCGCCGAGGCGGACCTGCCGGAGCCCGTCGCCCCCGTGATCGTCCACCGCGACCTCGCTCCGGAGAACGCGATCCGCACCGCGGACGGCAGCCTGCGGATCATCGACAACACGACGCTCGATGAACGCCCCCCCGACTACGACCTCGCGCGGACCTGGTACCGCTGGCCGATGGACCCATCCGCCGCGGCCGCCTTCGATGCCGCGTATCGCGGGTGGCGCACGCCGCCCGCGCGCGGCACGCTCTTCTGGCGGATCGACGTCCTCGTGGAGGTGATCGACTGGCGGCGGGGGGCGGGCCACGGCGGCATCGAGCGCGCCCTGGGCCTGCTCCGCGCGCTCGCGGCACCCGGGGCATCGGCGTGAGCACCGCCATCGGCCACCGCTCCGCGCCGCGGACCGTGACGCTCGGCTTCCTCGGCCGATCCGTGGCGGTGGCGGCGGACGACCCCGCGCCCGTGGCCTGGCTGCGCGAGTTCCTTGAGCCGTGGTTCGACGCTGCGCCCGCAGATGGAGCCGCGGTTCCCGGCGCCCCGGAGCCGCCGACCGTTCACCTCGCGCTCGACCCCGCCGCCTGCGCGCGCCTGGAGCGGGATGCGCGGCCAGCTGCGGGTGCGCCCGTCCCCTGCTTCCTCCTTGACGACCGGATCCTTGCCTACCCCCGCCGGGTCACACCGGATGGGGAGACGTGGATCCGGGACACCGATCTCGACGCCTGGTACCGGCCGGGCGCGGACGGCGTCCGGATCCTCGCGCCCCGTGACGGACGAGGCGCCCGGATCGCGCTGATGCGGGTGGTGCGGGAGCTCGCGATGCACCACGTCGCGGCGGCGGGGGGCGCCCTCCTCCACGCGGGAGGGATCGTCATCGGCGGTCGTGCGCTCCTCGTGTGCGGCCCGCGCCGGGCTGGGAAGACGACGCTCCTCCTCCGCCTGCTCGCCGAGCCGGATGCCGGCTACCTCGCGAACGATCGGGTCGCGGTGGTGGCGGGCCCGGGTCGCGGCGCGGATGCCCGCGCGCGCGGACTGCCGACGATCGTCGCCCTGCGCCCCGGCACCGTCACCCTCCTGCCCGTGATCGAGACCCGGCTCCGTGCCTGGCGCCCCGACCACTGGCGGACGCTCGCCGAGGAGACGGCCGCCCCCGCGATCGCCCCGGGCACGGTGCCCACCTTGCCCGTCGATCTGTCGCCGGCCCAGCTGTGCGCGCTCGCGGCGGTCCGCCCCGCCCCGGTCGCGCCGGTCGCCGCGATCGTCTTTCCACAGGCGGGCGAAGCCGTCCGTGGGGTCCGACTGGAACGGCTGGAGCGCGACGACCAACGTGGACGCCTGTGCGCCGGCACCGTCGGCGCAGGGCTCCCGCGCCGCTCGGCGCGCGGCCTGGCGATCGATCCGGCGCCCCGGCGACCCGCGCGGCTGGATCGGCTCGACGGGATCCCGGCCTATGCCGTCCATCTCGGCCCGGACGCGTTCCGGCCGGGCGCGGTCGATCCGCTCCTCGAGCTCCTCGCGTGACCCGGCAGGTCCGTCCCGGTGCGCGCATCGCCGCTCGGCTGGGCGTCCGGCCGTCCGTGGCCGCCTACTGGCCGCGTCCTGCGGAGCGTCCGCTCCTCCTCGCCGCTCTCCTCGACGACGCGCGCGGTCGTGCTGCGTGGGCGGCTGGTCGCGGCGAGCTCGAGGCGCCGGTGCCGGCGCCGGGGGCGCTCTGGCTCCGGCCGCTGCTCGCCGCCGCCGTGGAGCGGTTCGATCCGGACGACCCGCTCCTTCCGGGCCTGCGTCGCGACCGTGATGCGGCCGCGGCGCGGTACGCCCGGCTCGTGGCCCACCTCACCCCGCTCCTCGCGCCGATGGCGGACGCGGGCATCCCGCTCATGCTCCTGAAGGGCGCCGCCCTCGTCGCCGGGGGGGTCGCCCCGGGTGGACGGCCGATGGGCGACGTGGATCTCCTCGTGACGCCGGCGGATGCGGACCGGGCGCTCGCGCTCGCCGATCGTCCGCCGTGGGCGCCCCGCGACCCGGTCACGCCCGCCTTCCGGCGCGTCTGGCATGCGGTCCACCACTCGGACGGGGACTGGTGCCACCTCGACCTCCACTGGCGTCTCTTCTGGCAGGACCCCCGGCCCGGAGCGGAGGACGGCCTCTGGGCGCGGGCGCTGCCGGCGTCCTTCGGTCCGCTGACCGTCCTCCGCCCGGAGCGGACCGATCTCCTCGTCCACACGCTCCTCCACGGCGCCCGCCGCGGGAACACGAGCGGGAT
This sequence comes from Chloroflexota bacterium, assembly GCA_046352645.1. Lineage (GTDB taxonomy): Bacteria > Chloroflexota > Limnocylindria > Limnocylindrales > CSP1-4 > JAFMJV01. Next base: position 7,712 of record JBJTJV010000355.1, read on the forward strand.
CCGATGGGTGGTCGATGCCTGGATGCTGCTTCGGGACGGCGACCCCGACTGGGACCGCCTCGTGCGGGATGGCCGCGAGCGGCGGATGCAGGTCCGGCTCCACCGGACGCTCACGTACCTCGTCGCGCTCCTCGGCGCGCCCGTCCCGCAGGGCGTCCTCGCCGATCTGCGGACCGGTACGACGCTCGTCGATCGCGCCGATCACGCGTTCCAGGCGCACGGCCAGGGTCCGCTCGGGGCGATCCCCGAGCTCGCCTGCGCGTTCAGCCGCGGTCACCGGGGCGGCGGCCTGGCGGCGTGGCAGCGCTTCCCCCGCTACGTCGCCGATGCCTGGGAGGTGGACAGCCTCGCGGCGATGCCGGCGGGCGCGGTCCGACGGATCCGGCGCCGTCTGCCCGGGCTCGGGAGCCACCGATGAGCCGACCGCCGGCGACCCTCATCCTGCCGCTCCTTCGGCAGGACCCCGCCTTCCTCGAGGTCGCGCTCCGCTCGGCGCTCGACCAGACCGTCCCCGGCGAGGTGATCGTCGTCACATCGGCGCAGACGCCCGGGCCGGAGCGGGCCGTCCTCGCGGCCGCGGCGGCGGGACCGCACGGCGACCGGCTGCACGTCATCGAGCGGCCGCGGCCGGGCTTCGCCGTCGCGCTGAACACCGGGATCGCGGCGGCCCGCACGGATCGGGTCGGCTTCCTGATGACGGATGACTGGCTCGAGCCGACCGCGCTCGAGGCGAGCCTCGCCCACGACGCCGACATCGTCACCGGCGGCAAGACGATCTGGGATGCCACCGGGACCGAGCGCCTCCCGATGCCCGGCCTGCGGACCCGCGAGGTGTACGACCGGCTCACGACGGACCGCGAGCGGGCCGCCCACGTCACTCACTTCCTCCTCTTCCGCCGTGCGCCCGTGCTCGCGGTGGGCGGCGTGGACGAGACCCTCGGGGACCTCGCCGGTGTGGACGACTTCGATCTCCCCTGGTCGCTCCTGGAGCGGGGCGCGAGCGTCGCGTTCGTGGGCCACAGCCTCTACCACGTCCGCGACCACCCGGGCGAGCGGCTCACGATGCGTCCTCGCGAGGTGCGCCTGGCAGCGCTCGAGCGGATCCTCGTGAAGCACGGGGTGCCCGAGGACGAACGCGCGGTGATCGGCGCGGAGTACGGGGCGTGGTACGGGCGGACGATCGCGGACGCCTGGGAGGCCCTGCGGTGAGGCTGTTCGGCCGGTTCCGACGCCACGACAGCGCGGCGATCATCCTGCCCGTCCTGCGCCAGGTGCCTGGGTACCTGGAGCGGTCGGTCCGCTCCGCGATCGACCAGACCGTGCGCGGCGAGGTCATCGTCGTCACCTCGCCGGAGACGCCGGAGCCGGAACGCGCCGTGCTCGCGGCGGCGCAGCGCAGGCGGAGGGGCGATCGGCTCCGGGTCATCGAGCAGACCCGGCCGGGGTTCGCGGCCGCGATCAACGAGGGGATCGCCCAGACCGAAGCGCTCCGCGTCGGCCTGCTTCTCAGCGACGACTGGCTCGACCGCAGCGCGCTGGAGGCGAGCCTCGCTCACGATGCGGACATCGTCTCGGGCGGCAAGACTCCCTGGCAGGCCGACGGCCGTGCGCGGATCCCGGGCCTCAACGGTCTGCGCACCGCAGAGGGCTACCGGCGCGCCACGACGGACCACGATCGGGCGGTCTACCTCACCCACTTCCTCCTCTTCCGCCGGTCCGCGGTCCTCGCCGTGGGCGGGCTGGACGAGACGATCGGGGACCTCGCCGGCGTGGACGACCTGGACCTGCCGTGGTCGCTGCTCGAGCAGGGGGCGCGGGTGGCGTTCGTCGGCCGCAGCCTCTACCACTACCGCGACCACGGCGGCGAGCGGCTGACCCTGCGCGCCCGGGAGGAATCGATCGCCTGCCTGGAGCGCATCCTCGCGAAGCATCGCGTGCCCGAGGAGGAACGCCCCGCGCTCCTCGCACGGCACGCACGCTGGTACGGCCGGACGATCGAGGAGGTCGCCCAGTCAGCTCCCTGACGCCCCGCTCGTGACGCCGGTGCCCCACGGGCCGCCCCGGGCGAGCAGCGTCCGGTAGAGCGCCGCGATGCGGCCGGCGACCGTCTCCTGGCTGAACTCGTCCCGGACCGCGAGGCAGGCGGCGGTCGCCGCGGCGACCGCGTCGCGATCGAAGACCGCCGTGGGCAGGGCGTCCGCCGACGCGGCGATGAAGCCGATCCCCCAGCGGTCGATCCGCTCGGTGATCCCGCGATAGTGCGCGGTCGTGACCACCGGGATCGCCCCGTGGAACCAGCCCGAGACCGCCTTCGTGGGAAGGCAGACGGCGAGCGTCGCCGCCTCGTTGCGCGGTGCGTCCAGCTGGTGGAAGACCCCCATCACGTCGTAGCGGGACGTCAGGTCGGAGAGCAGGGTCCCCACCCGGAAGGGGACCGTCGGGTGCGCGTGGTAGTCGGGAAGCTCCGCCGAGAGGCGCTCATACGTCGCGACCACCTCCGGCGACGAGGCATGGAAGTGGCTGTGGACGACGACCCCCTGCGCCACGAGCGCCCGGATGATCCCCGGATACCAGCGGGACCGGGTCGGGTCCTCCGATGCCGTACCCACGAGCGCGAGGTGGAGCCGCCCGTCCTCTGCGGACAGCTTCGGCATCGGGGGCCCCGCGGTCGCTGCCGCGAACGCATGCGGGACCACGACGACATCCCGCGCCACGATCCCGTGCGCGCGCTCGTAGTACGCGCGGAGGGCATCGCTGACCACGATCCAGGCGTCCGCCGCCGCGAGGGCGGCCGCCTCCGTGCGCCACACCCCATCGCCCGGACGCGCGCTCAGCAGCGTCGTCGCCGGGTCCCGGCACTCGAACACGAGCGGGGTCGTCGCGCCGAGCAGCGCGCGGAGCCGGAGGGTCAGCGCCTCATGGCGGTAGTAGAGGACATGCACCAGGTCGGGCTGCGCACGTTCCACGGCCGCCGCCAGCGCCGCGTCGAGGTCGCGCTCGTCCGGATCGCGGGGAAGGCCCAGATCGTCGAGCTCCAGGCCTGCGCGGCGGGCTCGCTCGACCGAGCCCTCGTGTCCCTCCTCCGACCACGCGACCCGAAGATCGACCTCGCGCCCGAGCGCGAGGAGGAGGTCGATGTGCTGCCACTTGAAGCGACGCACCACGGCGAGGACGCGGGGACGGCGGACGACGGTCATCCGCCGAGCTCCACGAGCAGCGTCCGCCAGGCGGCCAGCTGGTGGGCGACGTCGAAGCGGCGTCCGTCCGCGCGGGCGCCCGCGGTCAGACGGGCCAGCAGGTCCCGGTCGCCGGCCATCCGCCGGAGGTGCGCGCCGACCTCGTCCGGGCTGTCGCCGAGCAGGCCGTCCTGCCCGTCACGGACGATCTCGGGGATGCCTCCACGCCGCTCCGCGACAACCGGCACGCCGCAGGCGAGCGCCTCGAGCAGCGCGAGCGGATGGCACTCGGAGACGTCCCCGGTGAGATGGAACACGACGTCGAGCCCCCGAAGCCACGGGGCGACCCGGCGATGCGGCAGGGCACCGAGGAGCCGCACCGTCGAGGGGTCCGCGAGCGCCGCGGCCTGCGCCGCGAGCGTGGGCCGCAGGCTGCCGTCCCCAGCGAGCTCCCAGCGCGCGCGGGGGACGGACCACCCGTCCATCGTCCGCACCAGGCCGTCCGGGGTCTTGCCCGGGTCGAGTCGTGCGAGTCGCCCGATCCGCAGGGAGCTCGGCCCGGTCGTCCGGGGGCGGCGCGCCGCATGGAAGACCGCCAGGTCCACGCCGTTGGGGATGACCGCGACCCGGCCACCGTCCGGCACCTGCGATCGGTGAAGATCGGCGAGGACGACATACCGGTCGAAGCCGCGGGGGGCCGGTCGGCCCGTGGCGTGGAGGACGCACACGAACCAGGGCCGTCCGGCGCCCGGCTGCGCGTCCGCGAGCTCGTCCATCCAGGCACGCCATGGGGTCCCGCCCCACCAGTGGCAGATGACGATCTCCGGGACGCTCCCCCCCATCGCCGCCGCGCGCCGTCCCGGGTCGGCGAAGACGCGCCAGTCCACGTCCTCCAGGATCGCCCCCGCCCGCCGCAGCGCCCGCACATGCGGGCCGTGGACCGGGACCGCGTTCACCCGGCTGCAGTGGATCACCGCGTGCTCGTGGCCGGGCAGCCCGGCGACCAGCCGGACGAGCACCTGCTCCGCCCCGCCGTTCCCCAGCGAGTCGATGATCGAGAGGATCCTCACCGCGTCGCGTCCCGGACGGCAGCCTCAAGCACCCGCTCGTACCCCGCGACCATCCGCCGCAGCGAGGAGTGGCGCGCGAGCTCCCGGCTCCGGTCGCCCATCGCCGACCGGAGGCCGGGGTCCCCGTGGAGCAGCTGGAGGGCGCGCATCGTCGCGAGGGGCGCGAGCGGGTCCACGACGATCGCGTTGTCGTCCAGCAGCTCCGGGAGCGCGCCGACCGGGGTGGCCACGATCGGCAGGCCCATCGCCATCGCCTCCAGGACCGCGAACGGGCTCCCCTCGATCCATGACGGGAAGGCGAACACGTCGAGCGCCGCAAGGATCCGCTCCGGGTCGCCGACCGCATCCAGGAGCAGGACGCGGTCGCCGAGGCCCGCGGTCGTGATCGCGGTCGCCAGCGCTGCGCGCTCCCCCCCATCCGGCCCCGCGAGCACAAGCCGGAGCGGGGAGCGGGCGTCCGGCGTGCGCTCCACGAGCCGGGCGAACGCGGCGACGAGCAGCGCGAGGTTCTTCTCCGGCGCCTGGCGCGCCACGCAGCCGACCACGAACGCATCGTCCGGCAGGCCGAGGGACGCCCGCGCCCGCGACCGATCGCCGGGGGTCCTCCGGAACCGCTCAAGGTCCACGCCGTTGCGGATCACTCGGCACCGCCGCGGGTCGAGCCCGAGGCGCGTGCGCTGGACACGGAGGATGTCGCGGGCGTGGCGCGACTCGCAGATCACCGCCGTGAGCGCGGACTTGTCCGGCACGCGACCGGCGAGCATCGGCCCGTCGCACCGCTCCACGATCGCCCGGATCCCGGCCGCCTGCGCCGCCGTGACCGCCTCCGGCCAGCCGTACACGAGCACGACGTCGATGCGCGCCGCGGCGAGCTCCCGGGCGAGGGTCGCGGTCCAGGCATCGCGCGCCGCCGCGTCCCGGGCGTCCCACCCGGGGTCCTCCGCGGGCCGGTCGTGCCCCAGCGTGAGGGGGATGCCGGCGGCCGTCACCTGTGCCGCCAGCCCGCCCGGGCGGAACGCCCACAGGAAGGGTGTGAACCGCCGCGGATCGAGCGAGCGCAGGAGCTCCAGGCAGCCAGTCTCCACGCCGCCGACGCCGAGCGAATCGATCACGGCGGCGACCCGCAACGGCCGCCCGCCCGCCGCGGGGCTGCTCATCCCGGGACCGGGGCGGGGGGCTCCGCGGGCGTGACCGTGGGCTGCGCCGGCGGACCATCGGTGCGCCCGACCGCACCGGTGGCGAACGCCTCGTACGCGGCGAGGGTCGCGTCCGTGGGGCCGATCGCGCGCACCCGGCCATGGTCCAGCCAGAGGGTCGTCTCGCACAGCCGCCGGAGCGTGCTGAGGCCGTGGGAGACGATGACGCGCGTCCTTCCCGCGGCGGCCGCATCGAGGAGCACCTGCTCGCAGCGTCCGCGGAAGGCCGCGTCGCCGGCCGTCAGCGCCTCGTCGAGCAGGAGGATGTCGGACTCGACAACGCTCGCGACCGCGAACCCGAGGCGGCTGGACATGCCGGTCGAGTACGTCCAGAGCGGCCGGTCCGCCGCGTCCCCGATGTCGGCGAAGGCGAGGATCCGCTCCATCTTCGCCCGGACCTCGCGGTTCGTCATGCCGAGCAGCGACCCCTCCAGGTAGGCGTTCTCACGACCGGTCAGGTGGGGGTTGAACGAGAGCCCCAGCCCGAACTGACAGGCGATGACCCCCCCGGTCCGAACCGTCCCGGTCGTGGGTCGGCTGATCCCCGCGAGGATCCGCATCAGCGTGCTCTTGCCCGCACCGTTCGCGCCGACGATGCCGAGCGCGTCGCCGGGCTCGATCCGCAGCGAGAGGTCCCGGAGCGCCCACGGGGGTTCGTGCCCGGGGGTCGGCAGCCCGCGCCCGAGCATCCGGTTGAGCAGCCAGTCCCGGCGGGTGTGGGGCGGGTACTGCTTGCCCAGGCCCTCGGTGATGACCTCCCCCCGCCGTGCCGTGGGCGCGCGCCCGCTCACGCCGTGCCACCCTGCACCAGGGCCGTGCGCGCGACCGCCACGGTCGAGCGCGCGAGGGCCGCGGCCAGCCGGGGCGGATCCCCGCGCTCCTCGGCGAGCCGCGCCGCGAAGCCGATCAGCGCGGCAGCGGCATGGTCGTACGTGAAGCGCTCGCGGACGATCGCCGCGCCGATGGCGGCGCGACGCCGGGCCTCCGCCGGGTCGCGCAGCACCCGCCGGATGTGGTCCGCGGTCTCCTCGCCGCCGTCGGTGAGCATGATCCCCTCGCCGAAGGTCTCGGCGAGGCCGATGGCGCGGTCGCAGATGAACGGGGCGCCCACGGCGAGCGCCTCGAAGACGCGGTTGTTCCACATCCCCGCCTCCCGCTGGGTGTCCTCGTGGTGGCCGAGGACCACGCCCGCCGAGCTGTACAGGTACCCGATCCGCCGCTCCGGGAGCGGCCCTCGCCAGAAGCGGTGCCAGTCGTTCGCGGCCGGGTCGTCGCGGTGGACCGGCTCCCAGTACTCCCGCGACCAGTAGCCGCCCCAGAGGTGGAAGTCGAACGCCTTCGCCGGGTCCAGGTCGCGGTGATTCGTGGCGGGCGCCTTGTTGCCCCGGCCGCCGCTGCCCAGGAAGACGACCTCCGCCTGGTCCGCCCGGCGCGTCCGGACCCGACGCATCCGGGGGTCCACGCCGAGGGGGACCCAGATCGCCGGGCGCCGCCGCCCCAGCACGTCGATCGCGCTCCGGCTGTTCGTCGCGAACCCATCCATCTCCAGGTCCGCGAACGCGTCAAGGAGGTCGCCATGGTTGGCGACCCACAGGATCGTGACACCGGCCACGAGCGACCCGATGTGATCGACGCGCCACGGCGGGCGCGGGCCGGTGCACAGGGAGACGAGCAGGTCCACGCGTCGGCGCACCAGCCCGTCGGCCTCCGTGGCGTCCACGAGGCTGACCCGGGCGCCGGGCAGCAGGCGGCGGGCGGCTGCCGCCACGCCGCGCGCGACGACGAGCTCTCCCCAGATCGCGGCCGTGTCCCGGAGCCCCGGGCTGAGGATGACGATCGCCGGCGGCTCGGTCGTCCTGTCGGCACCGTGCGCCGTCGTCACGCCGCGTCTCCGTCGGCGGTGGGCAGCCCGTCGCTCCGCACCGCCCGTCGAGGCGGCCGGTCACGGCGCGCCGTGACCGCCTCGGCGAGGACGGGGGCGTAGCGCGCCGCGCGCTCGTCCCAGGAGTGCTCCCGGGCCGTCCAGTCGGCCACGTCGTCGAAGCGCGGCCGGCGGATGGCGAGGTCCTCGGCGGCCGCGGCCAGCGCCTCCACGTCGTCGAGATCCACGACGGCGCCACATCCGGTCGCGGTGACGAGGCTCGCGTTCGGCACGGGCCGTTCACACAGGACGGGCAGCCCCGTGCGAAGGTAGGAGTAGATCTTGCTGCTCTCGTTGTGCTGTCCGGGACCGTGGGCCAGGACGACACCCGCGACCGCGCCCCGCTGCCAGTCCCACGTCTCCTCCACGGGGAGCGCACCCACGTGCCGCACGGCGTCGTGGTCGATCCGGTCCGTGTAGCCCGGGCCCATCGCGACGAGCGTGAGGCCCCGACGCTGAAGGGCCCGGCCGAGACGGTTGAGGCGGTCCTGCCAGACGAGGTTCACCTCGCGCTGCTGGTCCGTGTAGATGTTCCCCGCGAAGAGGACGGCGCGGCCGGAGAGGCCGAGCGCGGCATAGGGATCGGTCCGCGGTGCCGGGATGACCGCGTCCACCCCGGTCGGCACCATCAGGACGGGGATCCCCGTGCCATACTGGCTCCGCCACAGGTCGGCGCTCGGCTCGGTGAGGATCGTCACGTAGCGCGCCCGCTCGGCGATCGCCCGCTGGGTCGCGGCGAGCGCCTCCCACGTCTCGCCGAAGAAATAGACGCCGGGGGTGCCCGGCGGGCCCACGAGCGATCCGAACTTGACGACGAGGAACGGATGGTCGGCGCCGCGGAAGCGTGCGACGCGGTCGAACCCCGCATGGAACTCCGCCTTCACCACGTCGTAGGCGTCCCAGTCGAGACCGGCGAGGGGCACGTGCCGGACCCCAGGGGACCGCTCCACCACCTCCGTGTCCTGGACCGGGATGTCCACCCGGTGGCCCATCCGGGCGAATGCCTCCGCCATCCGGACCGTCCGGATGCAGCACATCGCCGTCATCGCCATCAGGTCGCGGCGCAGCTTGTGCATCATCACGATCCGCGCACCGGCCGGCCGCGTCATACGAAGTCCTCGAAGGTCGGCTCCGCGCGCCGGAAGACCCACAGGCCGGCCACCAGCAGCGCGACGCTCGAGGCGACGGTGATGGCGATCACGTCCAGGGCCGGAACCGTCCCGCGCAGGACGACGTCGCGCCACACCTCCACGGTCCCTGCCATCGGGTTGAGGAGGTAGAGGGTCCGCCACTCGGCCGGCACGTAGTCCAGGGGATAGAGCACGGGCGAGAGGTAGAAGAGCACCCGCAACGAGGCGTTGGCGAGCAGCTCCACATCCCGGTAGGGGACGTTGAGCGCAGCGCCGGCGACGGTGAGGCCGGTGACCGAGAGCACGGACAGGCCGACGGCGACCGGCAGGAGGATGAGCTCCCGATGCAGCGGCGTGCCGAGCACGAGCATCAGCGCGAGGAGGACCACCACGGAGATGAGCAGCAGGACGAGGTGGCTCCCGATCGCCGCGATCGGCAGGAGTAGGCGTGGCATCCGGGCGCGCTTGATGAGGTTCGCGGATCGCCGCACGGACGTCGTTCCGTTCATCAGCGCGCCCTGGAAGAAGGTCCACGGCAGGAGCGCCGCGAGCACGAAGACCGGGTAGTCGGGGATGCCGACGTCGAACACGACGGTGAAGACCACGGTCAGCACGACCGTCATGATCAGCGGGGTCAGGATGAACCAGGCGAGCCCGAGCAGCGTGCTCCGGTAGCGGGAGCCGAGCTCCACCCGCACGAGGTTGATGGCGAGGTCGCGTCGGGCGACGAGCTCCGCGATGCCGCTCACGCAGTCGGCTCCTGCGCATTCGCGCGATCGGCACGCGAGGTCGCGACGGCCTGGGCGAGGACGGTCTCCCACTCGGCGAGGAACCCGTCCATCGATCGGCGCGCCACGCGTGCCCGCGCCGCCGCGCCGATCCGGGCGCGCACGCCGGGATCGGCGGCAGCGGTCGCGATCCGGTCGGCCAGCGCCGGCACGTCCATCACCGGGACAAGCAGGCCGTCCTCGCCGTCCGTCACCGTCTCCCGGAACGCCGGGATGTCCGAGGCCACGAGGACCCGTCCGGCAGCCGTCGCTTCGAGCCCGACGAGCGACATCGCCTCCGTCGTAGACGGCATGACCACGATGTCCGCGAGCGCGTACCAGCGGGGCATCGCCTCTCGTGGCTGCCAGCCGACGAGGTGCACATGCTCCGTCAGCCCGGCGGCCGCGACCGCTGCCGCGATCGCCTCCCGATCGCTCCCGTCCCCGAGGAAGACGAACCGGGTGCCGGGGACCCGCTCCAGAACCGCGGGGATGGCCGCCACGATGTCCTGCGCACGCTTCACGATCTTGAGATTGGATGCGTGCAGCACCACGACCGTATCGGGCGGGATCCCGAGGCATGCCGCCAGCTCGGGGTCCCGCGGCATGGGGCGGAACCGGTCGGACTCCACGGCGTTGGGGATCACGACGGCGCGTGGTATCCACGCGTGCGCCGCGCGAAGATGCCGGGCGACGAGCACGACGACGTCTGCCCGCCGGTATGCGTGGCGTACGGCCTGGGCGCACAGGGGATCGTCGGCGCACAGGGCGCCTCCGTCGCGCCGGTGCTCCATCTGGACCATCGGGACCCGCAGCGCCCGTGCCACGACCAGCGCATCGGGCGCGAAGTCCGAGCGCCCGGACACGACGATCTCCGGGCATCCCTCGGCGATCGCGCGACGCACTGCGCTGCGCAGCCCGGGGCGGATGCTTCGGAGCGCTCCCAGCGTCAGGCTCGCGCCTTCCACCACGTTCTGGCGGATGGCATATCGGAAGGTCGTGACGCCCGCCATGTCCATACGGTCGCGCCGCTCGCGCTCCTCGATGGGCTCGGTCGTCCCCGCCACGGCCTGCACCGCGTGCCCCCGGGCGGCGAGCCCCCCGAGCAGCTGTGACCCGGCGATCGCCGCCCCGCCCGGATGCGGGGAAATCGTTCCGAGGTAGATGATCCGCACCGGCAGGAGGCTACAGCATCCGGCAGCCCCGGCCGGCCTGCCCGCCTCCCCTCAGGGGATGACGACCGTCACCGTGCGCGCCGGGCAGCCGGAGAGGATCGAGGAGATCCGCGCCCGCTCCGCGCTGTCCACCGTGAGCTTCCAGCGCACCTTGACGACGACCCACTCGGTCACGTACCTGCAGTGGAAGGAGGTGAGCGGCGGCAGCCACTCCGCGGGGTCGCGGTCGCTCTTGGACATGTTCACGTTGTCCGTCACGCCCCGGAGCGAGCGCGGGTCGCCGAGGTCGTTCGCGAAGTCGCGCCGGCGCGCGGCGGTCCACCCCCAGGCGCCGGAATCCCACGCCTCTGCGAGCGCGACGACGTGGTCCACGTCGATGTCGCCCCAGACCGTCGTCGTCTGCCCGTCGTACGCCGAGTACCAGGTCCCACCGGTGACCCAGCAGGTGGACGAGACGCTCACCGGCGTCGTCGATTCCGCGATCATCACCTCCGCGCGCGTGTCGCAGCGGTCGCCATCCGCGTCCACCCAGTGCGGGAAGAGCGCGCGGTCGTAGCCGGTCCGACGCTCCGTCGCGGTCTTGAGGCGCTTGAGGAGCGTGAGCGGAGTGCCGCTAACGGTCGTCGCGGCGCCCGCGGCGGGCGGCAGCAGGCCGAGCACGAGGATCGCG
>JBJTJV010000356.1:0-3346 GCA_046352645.1 Chloroflexota bacterium
CGCCGCCGCCCCCCCCCCCCCCGCGCCGCCCGCCGGCAACCCCTGGGAGGGCGAGGCGCACGTCGGCCGCGACGCCGGCGGCGCGCTGCTCGGAGCGCTGGCCGCGCGGGCGCGGATCGACGACCTCCCCGGCGCAGCCACGCTGCCGGCCGCCCACGCGCACCTGCTCGAGCGGCTGGCGGCGGCCGGCTGGCGTGCGGTCGCGATCGCCGCCGCGGACCCGGCCGCCGCCGCGCACCCGGCCGCCGCCGCGCACCCGGCCGCCGCCGCGGACCCGGCCGCCGGCACCGCGTGAGCGCGGCCACCCGCGGCGACCTCGTCGGCGCGATCGGCATCTGCCGCCGCTGCCCGCGGCTCGTGGCCTGGCGCGAGGAGGTCGCCGCGACGAAGGTCGCGCGCCACCGCGACGACGTCTACTGGGGCCGCCCCGTCCCGGGCTTCGGCGATCCGGCCGCGCGCGTCCTCCTCGTCGGGCTCGCGCCCGCGGCGCACGGCGGGAACCGGAGCGGCCGCGTCTTCACCGGCGACGACCCCGGCGTGAGCGGCGAGCTCCTCTTCCCTGCCCTCCACGCCACGGGCTACTCCCCGAAGCCGCGCTCCGCAGGCGCCGGCGACGGCCTCGTCCTGCACGACGCGTACATCGCGTCCGTGAACCGCTGCGCCCCGCCGGGCAACCGGCCCACGCCCGACGAGCGCGACCGCTGCCTCCCCTTCCTCGTCCGCGAGGTCGCCCTCCTCGACCGGCTGCGCGTCATCGTCTGCCTCGGCGGCTGGGCCTGGGACGGGGTGCTCCGCGCGCTCGCGGCGGCCGGGCACGCGGCGCGACCCGCGCCCCGTTTCGCGCACGGCGCGGAGGTCACCGTCGGCCCGTACGTCCTCCTCGGCGCGTACCACCCGAGCAAGCAGAACGTCTACCCCGGCCGCGTCACCGGCGCGATGCTCGCGGCCGTGCTCCGGCGTGCCCGCGCGCTCGCGGACGGGGACCCCGCTCCGGATGCCTCGCCGCCCCCCGTGCATCGCCGCTGACATCCGGTGCGCGGTCGGGCATCATGGCGCCGAAGGCGGGGCCTCCGTGGGATCCCGCGACCGACTGGAGGAGAACGATGCGATCCCGGACCGCGGTGCTCGGTGCCGCGCTGCTGGTGACGATCCCCGCGGCCGTCCCCGTCGCGGCCCAGGACGCCGCCCTGCCGGACGGCTGGACGCTGCTCGCCACCGACCTCCACGCGCCGCGCGGGCTGGAGATCGGGCCGGACGGGACGCTCTACGTGGTCCAGGCCGGGCTCGGCGGCACGGACTGCGTGGACGGCTGGCGCGGGCCGCAGTGCGCGGGGCTGACCGGCAAGATCGGCGCCTACCGCGACGGGACCGTCGAGGACGTCGTCACGGGCATCGCGTCGTACGACGACGCGGGTGAATCGGTCGGCCCGGAGCACGTGGTCGTCGGCGCGGACGGCAGCATGCTCGTCACGGTCGGCGGCGGCTCCAACCGCAAGGACCTCCTGCCGGAGTACGCCGAGCAGCTCGGCTACGTCCACGCGATCGCCGCGGACGGCACCCGGTCGCAGTTCGCGGACATCGCGGGCTACGAGGAGGCGAACAACCCGGACAACGGCGACCCCGGGTCCATGGTCGATTCCAACATCTACGGCATCGTCCAGCACCCCGACGGCACGATCTACATGAACGACGCCGGCGGCAACACGCTCTACGCGATCGACGCGGAGGGCACCCCGTCCGTCGCGGCGGTCTTCCACGCCCGGATGGTCGAGGCGCCCGCGGACCCCGCCGCCTCGCCGGATCCCGCCGCCTCGCCCGCGATGATGCCGCTCCAGGTCGTCCCGACGGGCGTCACCGTCGGCCCGGATGGCGCGCTCTACGTCGGCGAGCTGACCGGCTACCCGTTCCCGGCCGGTGAGGCGCGCGTCTTCCGCGTCCCCGTGGGCGGCGGCGAGCCCGAGGTCGTCGCGTCCGGCTTCACGAACGTCCATGACCTCGCGTTCGGCCCGGACGGCACGCTCTACGTCCTCGAGTACCAGCACAACGGGATGTCCTCCGGCGATCCCACCGGCGGACTCTGGGCGATCCCCGCGGGCGGCGGCGCCCCCGTGCTCATCGCGACGGACCCGCTCAGCCAGCCCGGCGGCCTCGTCGTGGATGGCGCGGGCACGATCTTCGTCACGAACAAGTCGATGGGCCAGGCGACCCTCGGCGAGCTCCTCGCGTTCCGGCGCCCCGGCGCCTGACGGTCACGGAGGACCTGCCCTGACGACCCGGTACGTCGCCCTCTTCGGCGACCCGGTCGAGGGGAACCCGACCGCCGCGATGCAGAACGCCGCCTTCCGGGCGGCGGGCCTCGACTGGTGGTACATCGACGTCCGCGTCGCGCCGCCCGACCTGGGTGACGCGGTGCGGGCGTCGCGTGTTCTCGGCTTCGGCGGGCTGAACCTCACGATCCCCCACAAGGTCGCGGTCCTGCCGTTCCTCGACGCGCTCGAGCCGTCCGCCGCGATCGCGGGCGCCGTGAACACGGTGCGGCGCGACACGGACGGCCGGCTCATCGGGCTGAACACGGACGGGATCGGCTTCCTCCGCTCCGTCGTGGAGGCGGGGGTCGACCCGCGCGGGCTCACCGCGGTCCTGCTCGGGGCCGGCGGCGCCGCGCGCGCGGTGGCCGTGGAGCTCGCCCTCGCGGGCGCCCGGCGGATCGTTGTCGTCAACCGGAGCGCACCCACCCGCGACGCGCTCGCCCGGCTCGTCCGGGAGCGCACGGACGCGGACGCCGAGGCGCTCGCCTGGGACGGCGTCCTCGTGCCACCCGCCTGCGACCTCGTCGTGGACTGCACCCCGATCGGGATGGGGACCGGCGCGTCCGCCACCGCCGTCCCGCCGGTGGACCTCGCGGCGCTCCCCGCCGGACGTCTCGTGTGCGACCTGAACCCGGAGCGGAGCGATACCCCGTTCCTTGCCGCCGCGCGGGCGGCCGGCCACCGGACGCTCTCCGGCCTCCCGATGGTCGCCCGTCAGGGTGCCGCGGGGTTCACCGCCTGGACCGGGGAGCCCGCGCCGCTCGAGGTGATGATCGCCGCGCTCGAGGCGCGCGTCGCGGAGGGCTGACGCCGCAGCGCGCAGCACGCGGTGCGGCGGGGAAGCGGCGATGCCGCAGGGGGAGGGTGGCGCGCCCGGCGAGACTCGAACTCACGACCTTCTGCTCCGGAGGCAGACGCTCTATCCACTGAGCTACGGGCGCGCGGAGCGAGAGTGTAGCGCACGGGCAGGCCTGCGCCCGCGCCGGACAGCCGGGCGTCGGAGCGGGCAGAATCCCGCCACTGCCCCACCCCCCCCC
>JBJTJV010000357.1:0-11616 GCA_046352645.1 Chloroflexota bacterium
ACGCGGGGGCGGGGCTGCGTGCGGCGCGTCGATCGGGCTGGTCCTCGGGCTGCGCGCCGGCCGTCGTGCCGACGTGGCGGGAAGAATACCCCCAGCAGGCCCACCGACCCCGTGCCGTGTGCCACATGAGGCGGCACGCCGGGCACACCACCATCGCCCCATGCGCTACCTCCCCCCGCTCCCCGACCCGCCGAGCGACGACGTGCCCGTCTGCCGGATCTGCGACACGCCCCTCGACGGCGCCCCGGACGACGACCCGGACGACCCGGCGGGCCCGCTCTGCGGCGACTGCGTCCAGGCACGCCTGTCCGAGGAGGATGCGTGGATGGAGGGGCTCTGACCCGGGTCGTCGATCGGGCGGCAAGCCGCGACCGCTACCCTGTCGCCGTGCCCGATCCCCTCGCCGGCCTCCTCGACGGCCTGAACGAAGACCAGCGCCGCGCCGCGCTCGCGGTCAGCGGCCCGGTCGTGATCCACGCGGGCGCGGGCACCGGCAAGACGACGACGATCGTCCGGCGGACCGCCGTCGCCATCGCGAGCGGAGCAGCCGACCCGCGCACCATCCTTCTCGTCACGTTCACGGAGAAGGCGGCGGGCGAGCTCGCCACGCGCGTCGCCGGCCTCGGCCTCCCGCGCGTCGCGGCGCGGACCTTCCACTCCGCCGCGCTCGCGCAGCTGCGCCACTTCTGGCCGCGTGCCACGCCCTGGGTCCTCGCGCGCGACCTCGTCCCGCGGGGCGCGGATCCCACGGTCGTGCCGGCGATCCTGGACAACCCGTACCGCATCGTCGGGCGCCTCGTCCGGGCCCTCCCCGGCGGCTTCGCGCATCGCCCCGCGAAGGACCTCGTGACGGAGATCGGCTGGGCGCGCAGCCGGGGCCTGGATCCGGACACCTACGCGGACGCCATCGGCGGTCGCGAGCCCCCCGTCCCACTGGACCTCTTCCTGCGCGTCTTCCGCGGCTACGCCCGCGCCAAGCGCGCGGAGGGCGCCATCGACTTCGACGACATGCTCGCGCTGACGGCAGACCTGCTCGCGGCGCATCCCGAGCTCGTCGCGGAGGTCCGCGCGCGCTACGCCTGGTTCTGCGTGGACGAGTACCAGGACACCAACCCGGTCCAGCAGCGACTTCTCGATACGTGGCTCGGGGACCGGACGGACATCTGCGTGGTCGGTGACGAGGACCAGACGATCTACTCGTTCGCCGGGGCGAGCGCGGCGCACCTGGCGGACTTCGGCGCGCGCTACCCAGCCGCCATCCACGTCGCGCTCCGCGAGAACCACCGCTCCACGCCGGAGATCCTCACGCTAGCGAACCGGCTCATCGGCGCGACGGGACGGACCAAGGATCTCGTGGCGACCCGCCCGACCGGGCCCTGGCCGGAGATCCGCGATCACGCGGACGATGGTGCGGAGGCCGATGCGATCGCGCGGACGATCGCGGCCCACCGCGCCCGGGGCACCGCGGCGGCGGAGATCGCGGTCCTCGTGCGGCTCGGCGCCCAGCTGCCGCCCATCGAGGATGCGCTCCGTCGCGCACGCATCGCGTTCCGTGTGCGCGGCCGCCGGTTCTTCGAGCGGGCGGAGGTCCGAGCCGCGCGCGCGGCGCTCGCGGCGCTGCCGGCGGAGTTGGGCGGGCCGGCGCTCGCGCGCGCGGCCGAGTGCGTGACGACGGACGCCGCTGCACCGCTCCGCGACGCGCCCGGGGCCGAGGCACGCGAGCAGGTCGCGGCGCTGGACACCCTCGCGGCGCTCATCCGCGACCACCTCGCCGCCACGGCGGATGCGCGTCCGGCAACGGTGGTGGCGGACCTCGACGCGCGCGCCGCGGCCGAGGCGACCGCCGGCACGGACGCGGTCGTGCTCTCCACCCTGCACGCCGCCAAGGGCCTCGAGTGGGACGTGGTCCTGCTGCCGGGATGCGCGGAGGGGTTGCTGCCGGTGGCGCAGGCGCTCGACGACCCCGCTGCCGTGGCGGAGGAGCGGCGCCTCCTCTACGTCGGGATCACCCGCGCCCGCCACGATCTCGTCCTCTCGTGGGCGCGCCATCGGGCCGACGGCGGCGGACGGCCCCGCCGGCCCAGCAGGTTCCTCGCCGACCTGCGCCCATCCGCTCCGGCGGTGCGCGGTGCGCGGGCCGGTGCTGCGCCCGCAGGGCTCGCCGTCGGCCGCACCCGGGCCACGCGCGAGCTCGTCAGCGTCCACGTCACGGACCCCGACGCGCTGCCACCGGATGCCGCGGCACGCTACGCCGCCCTGCGCACGTGGCGTGCGACGCGCGCGGCCGCGGACGGCGTGCCCGCCTACGTGATCGGCCATAACGCGACGCTCGCGGCGAGCACGGATGCGCTCGGTGCGGTCGCGGGCATGGGCCCGGCCCGCGTGGCGCGCTACGGCACGGAGATCCTCGCGGCCCTCGCCGGCGCGCGCGACTAGCAGGCAGCGGGAACGGCACGACGCCCGGCCGCAGGGCCGGGCGTCGTGCGCGCGGAGACCGGGGGAGGGCCGCCGGGCGGCCGCCGGGGTCCGGTCGGGGCCTAGAAGTCCATCCCGCCGCCGGGCGGCATCGCCGGCGCGGCAGGCTTGGGCTCCGGCTTGTCCGTGATCATCGCCTCGGTGGTCAGGACCATGGACGCGATCGACGCGGCGTTCTCCACCGCGCTCCGGGTGACCTTCGCGGGATCGAGGATGCCCTCCGCGATCATGTCCACGTAGGCGCCGGTCATCACGTTGTAGCCGATCTTCGTGTCGCCCCTCTCGCCCTGGAGGCGGCGGACGTTCTCCAGCACGACGTTCCCGTCGAGGCCGGCGTTGTCCGCGAGCTTGCGCATCGGCTGCTCGAGCGCCTTGCGCACGATCGCCACGCCGGTCGCCGCGTCGCCCTCGAGGCGGATCGCGTCGAGCGACTTCTGCACGGAGAGGAGCGCGACACCGCCGCCCGGGACGATGCCCTCCTCGAGCGCCGAGCGTGTCGCGGAGAGCGCGTCCTCGACGCGGTGCTTCTTCTCCTTGAGCTCGACCTCGGTGCCCGCGCCGACCTTGATGATCGCAACGCCGCCGGCGAGCTTGGCGAGCCGCTCCTGGAGCTTCTCGCGGTCGTAGTCCGAGGTGGTCTCCTCGATCTGCGCCTTGATCTGCTTCATCCGGGCGTCGATGGCGGGCTGCTCGCCGCGCCCCTCGATGACCGTCGTGTTGTCCTTGTTCGAGACGACCCGCCGCGCACGGCCGAGATCGGCGAGCTCGATGGAGTCGAGCTTGCGGCCGACCTCCTCGGAGATCACCTGGCCACCGGAGATCGTGGCGATGTCGCGGAGCATCTCCTTGCGGCGGTCGCCGAAGCCCGGCGCCTTCACCGCGAGCACGTTCACGACGCCCCGCAGCTTGTTCACGACGAGCGTGGCGAGCGCCTCGCCGTCCACGTCCTCGGCGATGATGAGGAGCTCCTTGCGCCCCGTCTGGAGGACCTTCTCGAGCGTCGGCACGATGTCCGCGATCGCGGAGATCTTCCGGTCCGTGATGAGCAGGAAGGGCTCATCGAGGGCCGCCTCCATGCGCGTCGTGTCCGTGACGAAGTACGGGCTGATGTAGCCCCGGTCGAACTGCATCCCCTCGACGTACTCGGTCTCGAAGGCCATCGTCTTCGATTCCTCGACGGTGATGACGCCGTCCTTGCCGGTCTTGTCGAAGACGTCCGCGATGAGCTCGCCGATCTCGCGGTCCGCAGCGCTGATGGACGCCACCTGCGCGATGTCCGAGTGCCCGTTCACCGGCACCGCGAGCGCGCGGATGGCAGCCGCGAGCGCCTTCTCGGCCGCGTCGATGCCGATCTTCATCTGCATCGGGTTCGCGCCCGCCGCGACGTTCTTGAGGCCCTCGGCGACGATCGCCTGGGCGAGCACCGTGGCCGTCGTCGTGCCGTCGCCCGCGACATCCTCGGTCTTCGTCGCCGCTTCCTTGAGGAGCTGCGCACCCATGTTCTCGAAGGGGTCCTCGAGCTGGATGTCGCGCGCGACCGTAACGCCGTCGTGGGTGACCGTCGGCGCGCCGAACTTCTTGTCCAGGGCGACGTTCCGACCCTTCGGGCCGAGGGTCGTCGAGACCGCGTCGGCGATCGCGTCGATGCCGCGCTTGAGGTGGGCGCGGGCTTCCTCGTCGTAGGCGATGAGCTTGGCCATGCTGAAGAACGGACCTCCGCTGTGTGGTTCGTGCCGCGTGCCGCGCGGCGGATCGGCACCGCGTCCGGCTCCGGAGGTGGCGGTTCCGCCGGCCTCCGGGACGGCCCGGTGGTTAGCACTCGCAGGCCTAAAGTGCTAACACATCCAGGCTCGCCCGTCAACCCGGACGGGTCCCATCCGCGCGTCCGCGGACCCCGATAGACTCGCGTGATGCCCGAGATCCGCCGCCTCCAGTCCGCCCAGCTTCTCGCCGTCGGTGCCGAGCTCCTCGTGGGGGAGACGCGCGACACGAACTCCGGCGACCTTGCCGCGGAGCTCACCGCGCTCGGCGTCGAGGTCGGGCGCCTCTCCGCCCTCCCCGACCGCCTCGCGGTCGTCACGGACGCGCTCCGCGACGCGCTGGCACGCGCCGACCTCGTCGTCACCACCGGCGGCCTCGGACCGACCCCGGACGACCTGACCCGGGAATCGATCGCAGCGGCCTGCGGTGAGGAGCCCGCCGTGGATCCGGAGATCGAGACGTGGCTCCGCTCGCTCTTCTCCCGCCGGGGCATCCGCTTCGCCGAGACGAACCTCAAGCAGGCCTGGCGCATCCCCAGCGCGACCGCGCTTCCGAACGCGTACGGCACCGCGCCGGGTTGGTGGGTCGACCGCCCGGATGGCCGCGTGATCCTCGCCCTCCCCGGGCCGCCGCGCGAGCTCAAGGGGATGTGGCGGGACGAGGTCCTCCCGCGCCTCCGCGCCCGTGGCCTGGGCGCGGACCGGGCAGCCGAGACGCTCCGCCTCACGGGCATCGGCGAATCGCTCCTCGTCGACCTGATCGGCGAGGAGGTCCTGCGCACGCCGAACCCCGAGGTCGCGACCTACGCGCGCGCCGACGCGGTGGACGTACGCGTCAGCGCGACCGGGACCGCCGCGCAGAGCGCCCGCGCCATGGTCGATGCGGCCGTCGCCGCGCTCCTGCCGAAGCTCGGCCCGTACGTCTTCGCGCGCGGCGACGCGGGCTGGCCGGAGGCGATCGGTGCCCGCATGGCAGAGCGCTCGCTCGCCGTCGTGGAGATCGGCACCGCGGGCCAGGTCGCCGCGCTCCTCGCCCGGATGCCGTGGCTGACGGAGGTCCGCGCGATCGCCCCGCGCAGCCCGCTCGCCCGGACGCATCGGACGGCGCGCGCCTGGGCCGACGCCGCGCGGGAGGCCGCGGGCACGGATCTCGCGCTCGCCGTGGTCGCGCGCGAGCGCGCGGGCGACATGGCCGTCCGCGTCGCGGTCGCGGGCGCCGGGCGGACCTCGGAGATCGCCACCCTCGCGTTCCTCGCGGGCGACCAGGGGCGCCGGCGCGCGGCGAACGCCGCCTGCGCGGAGCTCTGGGCCCGTCTCGCGCCGCCCCCGGCGCCGGTCCGCGCACGCGGCGGCGGCCGCGGCGCCTGACGCGGCCGAGCGCGACCACTCGCGGCGGCCGGCCGCCGACGCGCCGACGGGCGCGAACGGCGCTCCGGGCGGGCCGGCATCCCGACAGACGGGCCCGCGGGTCCCCGCCCCGCCGTGCCGCCGGCGCGTGCCGAGCCTAGGCGCGCACCTCCTGGCGCATGAAGGTGACGTATGCCGCCGCGAAGCAGACGCTCGACAGCGCGATCATGCCCACGACCTGCGGCCAGATGATGAGCAGGCTCTGGCCGTAGGGCAGCACGGTCGCAAGGGAGCGGTTGTTCGTGCGCAGCTGGAGGATGCCCTGCACGTCGACCGTCTGGACGCGCGGGTCGAGGAGCACCTGGCCGACCTCCGAGAAGAGCCGGTTCGGCGTGATCCGCGACAGGTTCTGCTGCACGACGAGGCGATCGATCTGCTGCTGCGCGGTCGCGCCCGACCCGGTCGGAGCGAACCAGCCCGCGACGCCGTCGATGATCGTGCTGCCGAAGAACGTCAGCACGAGCCAGATCGCGAGCACCGCGAAGAAGGCCGTCCCCGAGTTCCGGAAGACGACGGAGCAGAGCATCGCGAGCGCAAGCCAGAAGCCCACGTAGACCACCGTGAGGACGTACCAGCTCGCGAGGCGCAGCACGTCGTCCACGGATGGCACCAGCCCCAGGCGCAGGATCCCCACCGCCGCCACGAGCACGATCACCGTGCCGAGGATCAGCGCGATCACCGCGAGGCCCGCGACGAACTTGCCGTTGATCACGTCGTCGCGGTGGATCGGCTGGGAGAGGAGCCGCGGCAGGGTGCCGTCCGCGCGCTCCGCGTTGATCGCGTTGAAGCCGAAGGCGATGCCGATGAGCGGGCCGAGGAAGCCGACGAGCTGGACGAACGGCGGCAGCGGCTGCGACAGCCCGGTCGGCGGGTTGAGCGTGAAGAGGAGCAGGAAGACACCCCGGGCGCCGCTCACCTGGGCCGCGGCCTCGCGGATGCTTCCCGACACGGTGAGGACGGCCCCGAGCCCGACGGCGCCCAGCATGATCAGGAGCAGGAGGAAGCGGACGCTCACGAGATGGTCCGTGAGCTCCTTGCCGGCGACGACGCGCCAGCCCGCGGGAAGCCGCTCGGGGACCGTGGCCGCCGGGACGTTCGTGCTCATGCCGCAGCCTCGTCGGTGGCAGGCGCCGCCCCGGGCGCCGTGAAGTAGCGCTGGTAGATCTCGTCGAGCTCCATCCCCCGGTCGCGCACGAGCCAGGGCAGGACGCCCCGCCCGAGCAGCAGGGAGAGCAGCCCCGTGCGCGCGTCCGGTGCGAGCGTGACGACGAGCAGCCGATGATCCTGCGGATCGCGTTCCACGCCGGAGACCCCCACGAGCGCGGCCACGTCCTCCATGAGGGGCACAGGGTCGCCGTCGAGGCCGATCTCCATCACCACGTTCGCGCCGCGTCGCTGCCGGGCGGCGAGCTCCGCGACCGTCCCCATGGCCACGACATCACCCGCGACGAAGATCGCGATCCGGTCGCAGACCTGCTGGACCTGGTGGAGCAGATGGCTCGAGAGGAGGACGGCGACACCCTCGTCGTGCGCGAGCGCCCGCACGAGGTCGAGGACCTCGAGCACGCCGACCGGGTCGATCGAGGTCGTCGGCTCGTCGAGGATGACGACCGAGGGCGACTTCACGAGCGCGTCCGCGAGGCCGAGACGCTGGCGCATGCCGCGCGAGTACGTCTCGACCGCCTTCTCGCCTGCCGCGGCGAGCCCGACGGTCCGCAGCAGCGCGTCGATGCGCGCCTCCGCGGCCCGGCGCTCGATGCCGTTGAGTCGGGCGGTGTAGCGCAGGTTCTCGCGGCCCGAGAGCGACCCGTAGAAGCCGACGTTGTCCGGCAGGTAGCCCACGTGGCGCTTCACCGCGAGCGGCTTGCGCGCGGGGTCGAGCCCAAGCACCTCCGCGGTCCCCGACGTCGGCTCGGTCAGACCGAGGAGCATGAGGATCGTCGTCGTCTTGCCCGCGCCGTTCGGCCCGAGGAGCCCGAAGACCTCACCCTGCCGGACCTCGAGGTCGAGGGACCGGACCGCGGTGTGTCCCGGGTACTGCTTCCCCAGCCCGACCGTGCGGATGACGACCGCATCGGCGGCCACGGTCAGCGCCTCCCGTAGCGGCGGAAGACGAGCCCGAGCCCAAGGAGGACGAGGACGATGAGCCCGATCCCGATGAGGCCCCATGTCGACGAGGTCTCGACGGTCGTCCGCACCTGGATGCTCTCGGACACGCTCCCGGCCGCGGCGCGCATGGTGATGACGTAGTCACCCGCGACCGCGTTCGCGGCGGGCGTGATGCGCGCCGTGGCACGCACGGTCTCGCCGACGGGGATCTCCGCGATGGCCTCCGTGTCGAACGCGATCGTCCAGCCGCTCGGCGGGGTGGCGCTGAGCGTCACGCCCGTGAGGGGCGCCGTTCCGGTGTTCGTGACGGCGACCGCGTAATCCGCGGACGAACCCGCGGTCACGGTCGTGTTCAGCCGCCCATCGCCCCCGTCGAGCTTGGCGGCGAAGCTGCCCGTCAGCCCGACGAGGAGCTCCGCGGCCGCCCGTCGGTCCTGCCCGGCGTCCGCGATGACGGCGATCGGATAGGCACCCGCGGCCGCGAAGCGGGCCGGGGTCACCGTGACGCGGATGTTCTGGCTCTCGCCGGCACCCACGATCGCGGTCGCGGCGAGGTCCTGGCCGGTCGGCCGCACCTGGACCTCCCAGCCCTCGGGCGCCGACCCGGAGAGGCCGAAGGTGAGCTCCTGCGAGGTGTCGTTGGTGAGCCGCAGGGTGAACTGGAAGCTGGCATCGGACGGCCCCTCGAGGGCCGGGAAGTCGGTCGTGAGCCCGATCGACCCCGCGTCCGTGTCCGCCACCACGAGGTCGACCGCGAGCTCCGCGGTCACGCCCGCCGACGCCGCGGTGAGGACGACGGGATAGCTGCCCGGCGCCGCACCGGCCGGGACCTCGACGCGCAGCTCGAGATCGGGCGAGACGGTAGCGTTCGTGAAGACGCTGCCGACGATCGCGCCGCCGCCACGGATGGCCGTCCGGAAGCCGTCGGGGACCTCCGTCACGGCAAGGTCCACGCGCGCCGGCGTGGGCACGAGCACCGAGAGCGGGAAGGTCGCCGACCCGCCCGGATCGACCTCGACCGACGGGTACGTCGGGGTCACCGTCAGGTCGGTCACCGGCACGGGGCCCGGCTCCTGGGCGAAGGCGGGGACCGCGGGCAGCGCGGCGAGGGCACTGGCGAGCGCGACGCCGAGAAGGGTGCGCGCCTGCCACCGGGAACGACTCCGCATGCGAACGTCCTCACTCGTTGTGCCGGGGCCGGGACGCGTGGCGCCGCCCGCCGGCGTGCTGCAGATGCGCCCGACCATCCGTCACGCCACCGGCCCATCTCGGGCTCGGGCGCGCTGGGCGGGCACCCGTATCCTACCGCCCGGCGCGGACGCCGATGGCCGTGCGGCGGGATCCGGTCAGTCGATCGTGAGGACGGGCACCTGCTGGGCGGCGCGCACGCTCATGCGCGCGGCGACCCGCCGTGCGAGGTCGCGGAGCACGACGGCCGCCGGCCCCGGCTCACGCTGCGCCACGGCCGGGATCCCCGCGTCCCCGCCCTGGCGGACCTTCATGTCGAGCGGGATCCCACCCAGGAACTCGAGCTCGTGGCGGCGCGCGAACGCCTCGCCGCCGCCACGGCCGAAGATCTCCGTGGCGTCCCCGCAGTGCGGGCAGACGAAGCTGCTCATGTTCTCGACCACGCCGATGACCGGCACGCTCATGCGCCGGAACATCGCGAGCGCCTTGTCCACGTCCGCGACGGCGACATCCTGGGGGGTCGTCACGAGCACCGCCCCGGAGACAGGCACGGACTGCGCGAGGGTGAGCTGGGCGTCCGAGGTCCCCGGCGGCAGGTCGATGACGAGGTAGTCGAGCTCGCCCCAGTCCACGTCCCGGAGGAACTGCTGGATCGCGCCGCCTACGAGCGGCCCGCGCCAGACGATCGGCTGCCCCTCGGGAACGAAGAACTGGATGGAGATCACCTTCACGCCGTAGCGCTCGAGGGGCCGGATCTTCCCGTCGGGCGTCGCGGCGGGCGCACCCTCCACGCCCATCATCAGGGGGATGTTCGGCCCGGTGATGTCCGCGTCGAGGAGGCCGACGCTCGCACCGTCGAGCGCGAGCGCGACCGCGAGGTTCGTGGAGACCGAGCTCTTGCCCACGCCGCCCGTGCCCGACGCGACCGCCACGATGTTCTTCACCCCGGGCACGAGCGCCTGGGGCCGGCTCGGCGTGGAGCGGCGGACCATCGCGCCCCAGGTGAGCTCCACGCCCGTGGCGCCGATCCCGCCGAGGGCGGCGCGGACGTTCTGCTCGATCTCGTCCTTCAGGGGGCAGGCGGGGGTGGTGAGCTCGACGGTGAGGGAGACGGAGGCTCCCTCGATGACGACGTCCTTCACCATGCCGAGGGTGACGATGTCGCGCCCGAGCTCGGGCTCCTGGACGGTGCGGAGGACGTCGAAGATCGCGGTCTCGGTCAGCATGCGCGGATGGTACCGCGCCCAGCCGTGGGCCCGCCGCGCCGCGCTCCCGAGCCCCGTCCGGACCGGGTCCGCGCCGAGCCCGTGCGCGCCCCCGCCCGTCGACCGTCCGTGCCCCCCGCGTCGATTGACACCCGGTGCCCCCGCTTCCTACAATCCGGCGCCCGGCTGCGCGTGTCCGTCGGGCATCCGTCCCGGCCGGCACGCCGGGTCGCCGCAGGAGCCCGCACCGCATTGGCCGAGGTGGATGTCCGCCTTGTCGACGTGACGAAGTCGTTCGGCAACGACGTCGTCGCCGTCGATGCGATCTCCCTCGACGTCCTCGACGGCGAGTTCCTCTCGCTGCTCGGTCCGTCCGGGTGCGGCAAGACGACGACCCTCCGGATGATCGGCGGCTTCGAGGAACCGACGAGCGGCCGGATCGAGCTCCAGGGCGAGGACGTCACGTGGCTCCCGCCGCACCGGCGGAACGTGAACACGGTCTTCCAGAACTACGCCCTCTTCCCGCACCTCTCCGTGCGCGAGAACGTCGCGTTCGGGATGCGCCGGCGGAAGGTCGCGGACGCGGAGATCCGGCAGCGCGTAGGCGAGGCGCTCGAGCTCGTCGAGCTCGGCAACCTCGCGGAGCGACGGCCCGGCCAGATCTCCGGCGGGCAGGCCCAGCGGGTCGCCCTCGCCCGGGCGCTCGTCAACCGTCCGGCCGTCCTCCTCCTCGACGAGCCGCTCGGGGCGCTGGACCTGCGCCTCCGCAAGCAGATGCAGATCGAGCTCAAGCGCATCCAGCAGGAGGTGGGCATCACGTTCATCTACGTGACCCACGACCAGGAGGAGGCGATGACGATGTCCGACCGCATCGCCGTCATGAACCATGGCCGCTACGAGCAGCTCGGCCGGCCCGAGGAGCTCTACGAGCGCCCGGCCACGCGCTTCGTGGCGGGCTTCCTCGGCGCGAGCAACCTCCTCGCGGGCGTGGCCACGGACGCGGGCGGCGGCGTCGCGACCGTGACCCTCGCCGCCGGGCCGCGGATCCGCCTCGCGCGGGCAGCGCTCGGGGAGCGCACCCGCGTGGAGGTCGGCGTCCGTCCGGAGAAGATCCACATCGCCGAGCGCGATGGCGCGGCGGATGCGCGCAACCGCCTCGACGGAACGGTCCACGACGTCTCGTACACGGGCGTGAGCACGCTCTACCGCGTCGAGATCGCGGGTGGCCAGCTCGTCACCGTCTACGAGCAGAACCTCGCCCGCACGGAACGGGGCAGCCTCTGGGAGCGCGGCGACGCCGTGAGCCTCCTGTGGTCCCCGGATGACACGTTCGCCGTCGACCACTCCGCCGTGGAGCCGGGCGACGGCGCCGATGCCGCGGCGGCGCCCATCGGCTGAGAGGCGCAGCTCCCGTGCACCGGCAGACCCATCCCCACCCACACCAGCCCGATCGGAGGTCAGAGCACCCGATG
>JBJTJV010000358.1:0-15007 GCA_046352645.1 Chloroflexota bacterium
CGGGCACGCGGGCGGCCGTGCCGACCTACGATGTGCCGATGGAGCCGTCCGTCGCCGCCGTGGAGCCGGGGCGCCGCCTGCCCGCGCCGCTCGTCCACCTCCTGCGCGTCGTCGCACCCGACCATCCGCGGAGCGCGCCGATGCGCGGTGAGCTGGCACGCCTCCGGGCCGCGGGGCACGTGGCCCCCCAGGCGCTCCGCTATCTCGCCTGGCGCCGCTCGGTCCTCCTCGCGATCCTCCCGGTCCTCGCGGGCGCAGCGCTGCTCGCGGCGGTGGAGCGCACGGGTCGCCCGCCGTCGGGTGGGCTGACGCCGATCGGGATGGCCCTGGATCTCGTGCCGGCGGTGACCGCGTGGTCCGCGCCGCTCGCCGCGCTGATCGCGCTCGCGTCGTGGGCGCAGCCGGAGCGACGGATGCGTCTCTTCCTCCTCGTCTGGGGCCTCTCCGTCCTCCTGCCGATCCTCACCGCGTTCGTGCCGCTCGAGGTGCGCGTGGAGAGCGCGGTCCTGCAGCGGCTCACCGCGGCGAGCGAGCTCGCGCTCCCCGGGACCGCCGCCTGGGTCGTCCAGCTGCTCCGAACGGCCCTCGCCGCGGACCACGCGCTCGTGCTCCTGCCCGTCCTCTTCTCGCTGCCGGCGGGTGCGCTCCGCGGCGGGACGCGCCTCAAGGCCTTCCTCCCGTTCGCACCGCTGCCCGGCTGGCTGCTCGTGGCGATCGCACCGTTCTCCGCGCTCCTCACCATGACGATCTTCGTCCTCGTGGGCCAGGTCACCGGGGCGGCGATGCTCGCGGTCGCCGCGGTCCTCCTTGCGCTCGCGCCGCTCCAGTACGTGCGCTGGCGCGACGCATGGCTGGAGACCGGACGCGACCCGGAGGCGGACCGGCTGCGGCGGCGCGCCGGACGCGCCGGGCTCGTCTGCCTGCTCGCGGGGATCGTGGCGCTGCTCGCGTGGGCGCTCGGCGCTGAGGTGCTCGGCATCCGGCTGATCGGCGGCGAGCGGTCGCTGCTCGCGCCGGCGGGGATCGCGCGGGCGCTCCTCGAGCTGGTCGGGCGGAGCCTGCTCGCGGGGATCGTCTGCGCGCAGCTCCTCCTCGCGCTCACGATCCGCCACTGGGCCGCGCTCGCGCACCTCGATCCGGCGGAGGTCGCGGCACAGGATGCGGAGGCGCGCGCGCTCGTGGGCGCAGCAGGCCCGGCGGCCGCGGGCGGGGACGCGCCGGCCTGACCGCGGGCGGTGGCGCGGCCCGGCGACCCCGGCGCGGCCCGGCGACCCCGGCGCGGCGTGGCGGACCCGGCGCGGCCGGCACCCGTGGCGCGGCCCGGCCCGGCGACCCCGGCGCCCGCCGTCAGCGGGGGGGCGCGGCCGTGGAGCGCCGGACGATGAGCTCCGGCGGGTCCGCGATGACGAGGTCGCCCACGGGCGCCCCCTCGATCGCCGCGAGGAGCATCCGGACGGCCTCCTCCCCCATCCGCCGGTTCGGCATCCGGACTGCGGTGAGCGGCGGAGCCGTGTGCTCGGCGAAGGGATGGTCGTTGAATGCGACCACGGAGAGCTGCTCGGGGACCTTCACGTTCGCGTCCCGGAGGGCGGCGAGGACGCCGACCGCGCTCATCAGGCTCGCGACGACGAGGCCGGTGGGGCGCGCGCGTCGCCCGACGGCGAGGATCCGCTCCGTGGCAGCGCGCCCGCCCTCGACCGTGGGCTCGCCGTCCGCCGACCAGCGCGCGTCCACGGCGAGGCCGGCCGCGGTCATCGCGGAGCGGTAGCCCAGGACACGCCGGCGCGCGGTGTCCGTGTCCGCGTCGAGGCCCACGAGCCCGATGCGGCGGTGACCGAGCGCCGCGAGGTGCTCCACGGCGCAGGCGACCCCCCGGGCGTCGTCCACGACGACCGAGCCGTGGACGCCGATCGTGCGGCGGTTCACGAGGACGAGCGGGACGCCCTGGGTCGCGAGCCGCGCGACCTGCCGGTCGTCGAGCGAGGCGAAGGCGACGATGAGGCCGTCGAGGCGCCCGTCCCCGATGAGCCGGTCGTAGGCGGCCGCGGCCGCAGCCTCGCGATCCTCGCCGGTGCCCGCCGCGGCGCCCGCGTCCACGACCATGACGAGCCGGCGCCGGAGCGCCGCTTCCGCCTGGATCCCGTGCGTCACGTCCGCGAATCCGAGGTTGTCCAGGCTCGGGATGATCAGGCCGATCGTCTCGGTCCGGCGCGTCCGGAGGCCGCGGGCGAGCGCATTCGGGCGATAGGCGAGCTCGCGGGCGGCAGCAAGGATCCGCTCCCGCGTCTCCGGCCGCACCTGCTGGCTCGGGTCGCCGCGCAGGACGCGGGAGGCGGTCGAGGGATCGACGCCCGCCCGCTCGGCGACATCGCGCAGGTTCGCCATCCGACCGCCGGCCCTCCGGGTGCGGCCGCGGTCAGGCCTCCGGGTCCCTCCCGGTGGCGAGCGGCGGCCCGCCGACGATACCAGCAGCGCGCAGCCGCTCGATCTCCTCCACGGTATGGCCGAGCTCGCCGACGAGGACCTCGCGGTTGTCCGCACCGAGGTCGCCGCCCAGATGGCGGACCTTGCCCGGCGTATCGACGAGCCGCGGGATCGCGTTCTGCGTCCGGGCGGGCCCGAGGCGGGGGTCGTCCACCGTCGTGATCGTCTCGCGCGCCGCGTACTGCGGATCCTCGAAGATGTCCGCGATCGAGTAGATCGGGCCGATCACCGCCTGGGCGGCCTCGAAGCCCGCGAGGACCTCCGCGTAGTCGTGCTCGGCGATCCAGCCGCCGATGTAGCGGTCGAGGATCGCCTGGTTCTCCACCCGGCCGTTGTGGTCCGCGAACCACGGCTCGTCGATCACCTCGGGGTGGCCCACGAGGCGCATCACCCGCTCGGCGATGCTCTGCGAGCTCGCGGACATGCCCAGCCAGCGGCCGTCACGGGAGCGATACGCGTTCCGTGGCGCGGTCCAGTCCGTGGACGAGCCGGTGCGGCCCTGGATCCGGCCGGTCTGGTCGTAGACGAGCGACTGCGGGCCGAGGAGCCAGAAGAGCGGCTCGTAGATCGCGAGGTCGATCACCTGGCCGGGGGCGCCGTGGACGTCGCGGTGCCAGAGCGCGAACATCGTGCCGAAGGTGCCGAACATGCTCGCGACGCCGTCGCCGAGCGCGAACGGCGGCAGCGTCGGCGGGCCGTCCGGGTGGCCGTTGATGTGCGCGAAGCCGCTGATCGATTCCGCCACGGTGCCGAAGCCCGGGCGCGGGCTGTACGGGCCGGTCTGGCCGTAGCCCGAGCAGCGCACGATGACGAGCCGCGGGTTGATCGCGTGGAGGACGTCCGGGCCGAGCCCCCACTTCTCGAAGGTGCCGGGGCGGAAGCTCTCGATGAGCACGTCCGCGTCCTTCACGAGCTCCTTCAGCAGGGCCGCGCCCTCGGGCTCGCCGAAGTCGATGGACACGAAGCGCTTGTTCCGGTTGACGAAGGCCCACCAGAGCGAGACGTCGTCCTTCTGCCAGCCGAGGGTGCGGAGCGCGTCCCCCCGCGGATGCTCGACCTTGATGACGTCCGCGCCGAAGTCCGCGAGCAGGGTGCCGATCACGGGCCCTGCGAAGAGGACCGCCGCGTCGATGACCTTCAGCCCGGCGAGCGGTCCGTGCCCCGTGGGCTTGCGGCCCGATCCCTGCGTCTCCACGTCACCTCCTCGACCCGCGGGCCCGACCCCCGCCGGGGGGTAGTCTCGCCCGAGGACAAACGATTGTCAACCGGGGTCGAGCGGCGACAGGCGGGCCGGATGGTCGGCCGGCAGGCGATCCGCGAGGTCCGGGGCCGGTCCGTAGGGCCAGCAGCGGGCGGTGGAGCCGCCGTCCACCGCGATCGATTCCCCGCTCACGAACGAGGCGTCGTCCGAGAGGAGGAAGGCGCAGACGGCGGCGATCTCCGCGGGCTCGCCCATCCGCCCGAGCGGATGGATCGCCGCCATCTCCCGCGCGGCACGGGCGGGGTCCGGGGCGGCCGCGACGGCGGTCGCGTTCATCACCGTGCGGATCCCGCCGGGCTCGATCGCGTTGGCGCGGATGCCGAAGGGCCCGTACTCCGACGCGAGGTAGCGGGTGAGCGCGGACACGCCGCCCTTTGCCACATCGTAGGCGGCGAAGCCGTTGAAGGCGGCGCGCGCATGGATCGACGAGATCGTGACGATCGACCCGGGCGTCCCCTGGTCCAGGAACGTGCGCACCGCCTGGCTGGCGCCCCAGAACGGCCCCATGAGGTTCACCCGGATCGTCTCGTCCACCTCCGCGGGGACCGGGGCGTGGAGCGTCCCCATCCGGATCACGGCCGCGTTGCTCACCCAGCCCCCCAGCGGCGCGAGCGCGGTCGCGCGCGCAGCCGCGTCCGCGAGGACGTCGCGATCGGCCGCGTCGCCCGCGATGGACGCGCCGATCCCCGGCAGCGCCGCCACCTCGGCAGCGGTCGCGGCGTCCCACTCGATCCCCACGACGACCCAGCCGTCCGCGATCAGCCGCTCCACGATCGCGCGGCCGATCCCGCGCCCGGCACCCGTGACGACGACGCTCCGCTTCATCCGATCTCCTCCGGCCGGCTCGGCCGTGCCCGCTCCCGCCAGGCGGCGAGCGCGCGGTCCGCGATCGCGACCGCCTCGCCGAGATAGCCGGCCGGATCGAGGAGCGTCGCGATCGGCGGCAGCTGCGCCCGCAGCCCGGGCGCGAGGGTGAGCTCGAGCGCCTCCGCGAGCGGCCGGTCCTCCGCGCGCGCAAGGGTGCAGGCGGCATAGACGATGTCGTGCGCGGGACCGCGGCCGGTGTGCGGCGCGAGCGCCATCATCACCGCCTCGGCCATGACCATGCCGCCCTCGAGGTCCAGGTTCGCGGCCATCCGGGCGGGATCGACGCGCAGGCCGCGGACCGCCTCGCCGGCGGTCGCGAGGGCGCCGGCCGCAGCGGTGCACAGGAGCGGCAGCGCGTCCCACTCGGCCTGCCACTCCCCTGCCGCGCGCTCGTGGCGCGGCTGCATCGCGGCGAGGAGCACGGGCACCTGCGCCGTCGCCTGGAGCGCGAAGCCGATGATCGTCTCCGACGCGATCGGGTTCACCTTCTGGGGCATCGTGGACGACGCACCCCGATGGTGGCCGCCCGCCTCGCGGACCTCGTCGACCTCCGAGCGCGAGAGCGCCACGATCTCCCTGGCAAGGCGGCTCGCGGTCGCTGCTGCCGCGCCAAGCGCGAAGCCCGCCTCGGCGATCGCGTCCCGCGCGACGTGCCAGGGGATGCCCGTGTCCGCGAGCCCGAGGCGCAGCGCGACGCCCGAGCGGATGGCGGCGGAGCGCGGCCCGAGGGCGGCTGCCGTCCCGCCCGCGCCGAAGAGCGAGACGACCGCCGTCCGGCGACGCGCCGTGCGCAGCCGCGCCCGGTGGCGCAGGAGCTCGTCGAGATAGACCGCGAGCTTCGCGCCGAACGTGGTGGGGACCGCGATCTGGTCGTGCGTGCGGCCCGCCATCGGGGTCGCCCGGTGGACCTCGGTCAGGCGCGCGAGAGCATCGCCGAGCTCGACGACGAGGACGTCGGAGCGGTCGATCGCCCGGGCGAGCTGGAGGGCGAGCGCGCTGTCCATGATGTCCTGCGTCGTGGCGCCCCAGTGGAGCGAGGCGGCCACGCCCGCCGGCGCGTCCGCGCGCAGCGCACCGAGCAGCGGGAGGATCGGATAGCCGACGGTGCGTGCGCCATCGCGGATCGCCTCCGCGCCGACGCGCCCGGGGTCCGCCCAGGCGACGATCGCGGCCGCATCCGCGACGGGGATCTCGCCGAGCTCGGCCTGCGCCTGGGCCAGCGCGACCTCGACCGCGCACCACGCGGCGATCGTCGCCTCGGGCGACCAGATCGCGGCGCTGTCGGGGTCGCCGAAGGTCGCGGTGAGCGGCAGGTACGGCTGCCGGTCCGGCGCGCTCACAGGGTGCTCCCGTGCGGCCCCGTCCAGACGAGCTGGCCCGCGTAGGCCATGCCGGGTGCGGCGACGATGCGCCGGACGACGGCCGCGACCTCGGCCGGGTCCTGGAGGCGGCCGGTGAGGGCGGCGCGGAGCGCGGTCTCCTCGTCGAGCGAGCGGCCCTCGAGCGGGGCGAGGCGCGTGCCGATCCCCTCCCACATGCCCGTCGCCGCGGTCGTGGGGTAGACGAGCGTGACGGCGATCCCCTCGGGTCCATAGAAGGCGGCGGACGAGGCGGTGAGCGAGCGCAGGCCGGCCTTGCTCGCGCCGTAGGCGGCGAGGTACGGGCGGCCCACGTCCGCGGCCCCCGAGCCGATGTTCACGATGCGGCCCCGGCAGCCGGCGTCCGGCGCCTGGTCGCGCATGATCATCGCGGCGGCCTGGGTGACGAGGAAGGCGCCGTCGAGGTTGACGGAGAGGACGCGGCGCCACTCTGCGTACGACATCTCCACGAGCGGCATCACGCCCGCGACGCCCGCGTTGTTCACCACGATGTCCAGGCGCTTGTAGACCTTGTCGATGCCGCCGATCGACGGGCCGACCGCATCGGGGTCCGTGACGTCGAGCCAGAGCGGATGCGCATCGCGGCCGGCCGCGCGGAGGCGGGCGGCGGGCGCGGCCGCGGCGCCCGCGTCCACGTCCGCGATGACGACGCGCGCGCCGTGCGCGGCCAGCTCCTCGGCGATCGCCCGCCCGATCCCCTGCGCGGCCCCGGTCACGAGCGCGACGCGGCCGGCGAGGGGATGCGCCGGGTCCGCGGGCGTGCGGTCGACGGGGGTGGCGGCGTGCGCGCGGCCGTGGTCGGCGGCGTGGCCGTGGTCGTGGCTCATCTGCCGGCTCCTTCCGATGGTGGGGTCGCGGCGGGCTGGGCGGGAGCCCCCGCGAGGCTGCCGATCGTCTCGAGCGTGACGAGGCCCGTGCCCCCGCGCGGCGCGGTCTGGCGCGCGAGCCGGACCGCGCAGGAGCGCGCCGCGTCGAAGATGACGAGCGCGACGCGGAGCTTCTCTCCCTCGTCCGCGGCATGGCGGCGCGCGTCGTCGAGCTGGTGGAGGACGTCCGCGCCGATGCCCCGGGCGCCCCACTTGCAGTCGTAGGCGGCCGACCCGCCGGGTCGCTCGATGGTGACGTCGTAGGGGTGGATCTCCGCGGGGACGCCGTCGAAGAGGATGCGCCGCTCGCGCCGGACGTTCGCGGCGCCGACGCGCCGGGCGAGGAGGAGCTCGGTGAGCGCCTCCACGATCGCGCCGCGGACCTGGCTGCGGACCTGGTCGCCGCGCTCCGCGACCGCGAGGGAGCAGGCGAGGATCGCGTCGGCGCGGGCACGCGCGCCCGGCTCCACGGCGGGGCCGAAGAGCGTCGGGAAGGTGGCCCGCCAGCCATCCGCGTCCGTCGTCTCGCCGTTCATCACGGCGCGCGCGAGGACGCGCTCCGCGGGCGTCGCGTCCGCGAGGAGCGTGGCCGCCTCCGCGACGAGCGGCTCCGCCTGGATCTGCGCGTAGACGACCGCGCGGGCGTCCTTCGCCGCGTCCTGGAACCTCACGGCGCCTCCCCCACCGCGACAAGCACGACCTGGGGGAAGGTGGAGAGCCAGTCGATCGCGCGGTGCGGGTCGGAGATCCGGCCGATCTCGTCGATCGCCCGGGCGATCGCGGGGCCCGCGGCGCCTGCGGGCTCGGCGGCCCGGGCCGCCGCGACGACGCCGATGCGCGCCCGCCACGCGCCCGCGAGGTCCGTCACGTACGTCCACTCGTCCTCGATCGTCTCGCCGACCGACTGGAGCGTGTCATAGGCGGCGAGCGCCGCGCCGAGCGCGTCACCGATCGTCGTGCGTTCGTCCATGGGCAGGAAGGGTACGCGAGGCGGCCGGTCAGGCGTGGATCTCGACGAGGGAGACCCCGAGGAAGCGGGCGGCGGCCCGGAGCTCCTCGGTCCGGTCGCCGTGGACGAGCGCCAGGTGATGGGCGGGCCCCGCATCGATGTACTCCCGGCTCGCGGACCCGCCCCCGGGCCGGTCGAAGCCGATCGAGCCGCTCGGGCCGTTGAGGTGGGCGAAGCCGCGCCCGGAGAGTCGGCCGGTCGCGACGACGAGCCGCGCCGGGAGCGTCGGGGTGGCCGGCCCGAAGCCGACGATCGTCGCGGGGCCGGCGTCGAAGGGGAAGCGGGCGGCGATGCCGAGGCCCTGGCGGCCCGGGTAGAGCTCGTTCGGGCAGAGGCGCGCGGGGACGCCCGCGGGCCGGAGCGAGAGGTCGGCCATCCCGCACGACGAGACGATCAGCTCGCCGGTCTCGCTCTCCACGAGGTAGCCCTCGCAGTACTGCGCGGAGCCCGCGATCCGCGCCGCGACCATGAGCGCCACGGCGGTCGCGGCATCCCCGGTGCAGGCGACCGGGAGGCCCTCCCCCCAGAGCAGCGTGGACGCGAGGCAGCCGACGACGCCGAGCTCCTCGCCGTTGCGGAGCGCGGGCGAGTGGCAGTTCAGGGCGAGCGCGTCGAGCCGGTGGCCGGCGACGATGGCGCGCAGGAACCGGTGGACGCGGAGCGACCGCTCCAGGAGCGGCGCGGCGTCCGGCTCCACGTGGACGCCGTCGGGGAGCGCGGCGAGCGGGCCGTCCGCGGCACGGGCGAGCGCATCGGCGATCGCGTCATCGCCGATCGGGACGAGCTCGATCCCGAGGGCCGCCGCGGTCGCATCGTCGAGCACGACGTCGCCGTAGCCCGGGAGGATCCCGCCGAGCAGGCCGAGCCGGGCACCGCGGAGCGCGGCGGCAGCGGCGGCACCGCGGACGGCGCGCGCGACCGGCGCGGCGTCACCCGCGTCCGTCGTCACCGTGAGGTAGGTCCGCCCCTCTCGCCCGAGGACGTTCGCGAGCATCACCGAGCCGAGGATGCTCGACGCCCGGGTCGCCTCGACCTCATCCGCCTCCGACTCCAGCCGTGCCAGCCGGCGGTCGTCCCAGATGACGATCGGGCCGTCGTAGCCGGAGAGCGCCCGGCTCCCCCACCCCGGCGCGGCCGCCATCGTCGCGGCGACGACGACGACGTCGATCGTCGCGTCCCCGAAGCGCCGGGCGGCCTCGTCCGCGCTCTCCGCGGAGTGGACGAGGCCGGACGGCACCACCGCGAGGCCATACGCGCCGAGCGCGTCGGCGAGGCGGCCCGCGTACGCCTCGAGCGAGGCGCGGTAGTCGGCGGGGAAGCGCTGCTCGAAGAAGCTGAAGTAGGGCGTGAGCAGCCCGACGCGGATCGGAGCGCGGCCGGCAGGACCGCCCGCGTCCGTGCTCACCCGGCCGCGCCGCGTGCCGCGCGCCAGGCGGCGATCCGGTGGGGCGGCGGCTGGAGGAGCTCGAGGTGGACGCCATCGAAGCCCCGGAAGTAGCAGCACTTGCCGCCGACGTTCACCCCCGCGGTGATCTCGTTCGGCGGCGAGAAGAAGTGGACGCCGAGCGCGACGAGCCGGGCGTACTCCGCGTCCGCATCCTCCACGGCGATCGCGATGTGGCCCTCGCCGGGATCCTTGATCTCGATCGGGCGGGCGACGCCCGCCGGGTAGCGGTAGTGGACGAGCTCCATGTCATGGGTGGAGATCCCGCGGTGCTGGCCCGGGATCGCGAGCTGCGCGACCTCGATGTCCGCCCCCGGGTAGCCCACGAGCCGCGCCGTGTACTCGTTGTGCTGGACCTGCCGATGGACGAGCGTCCAGCCGAGGACGTCCCGGTAGAACGCGATCGCCGCATCGAGGTCCGAGACGGTGAAGCTGTAGTGCCAGACGCCGTACCGCTCCATCGCGCTCAGCTCCCCTTGCCGCCGGTGACCTTGGCCGCCTCGTCCTGGCTGAACTCGCCGAAGGAGCGCTTCGTCTGGATGAACTCCACCCGGATCCCGTCCGGGTCGATCATGTAGACCGCGCGGCCGCCGGTGTTCGGGCCGATCGTGGGCGTGACCGGCGGGTTCACGTAGCGGGTGCCGCGCTCCACGAGTTCCGCGAAGAGCCCGTCGCAGTCGTCCGTGAAGAAGGCGAGATGCGCGGTGCCCGGGTTCGCCGTGCGCGTGTCGACCGGCTCCTTCTCCACGTTCCGGTACTCGAGGATCTCCAGGAAGACCTCGCTGTTCGGCAGGCGGAGGATCGCCGCGTGGATGTCCGCCCCCGGATACCCGGTGATCGTCCGGATGTACTCCGCCTGCGGGTTCCACTGGAAGACGAGCTCGAAGCCGAGGACGTCGCGGTAGAAGCGGACGGACGCGTCCAGGTCCCGGACCTGGATCCCCATGTGGTGGGGCTTGAGGATCTGCGCCATGACGGGGTGGTGCTCCTAGAGGTCGGTGAGCAGGCCGCGGGAGTCCTCGACCTCGCGCTGGGCGGCGATCCAGGCGGGGTCCACGAGGGTACCGAACCCGGGCAGGTCCGGGAGCGGCTCCATGACGCCGTCGCGCACGACCGGCTGGATCAGCGTGTCGTCCATGGGGTGGACGCCGGTGCCGGGGATCCCCCACTCGATCGGGGCGTCCGTGTAGCCGAGCGCGCCGAGGACCTGGGAGTGGATGTGCGGGAACATGTGCGGCGCGACGCGGTTCCCGTGGTCCGTGCACCGCCGGAGGATCCCGCGCAGGCGGGTGATCCCCCCGTTCGTCGTGGCATCGACCCGGTTGAAATCGACCGCATCGAACTTCAGGAGCGCCTGCGGGTGGTACGAGCCGCCCTGCTCGTCGCCCATCGCGACCGGGGTCGGCCGGATGCCGTCGCGGATCTCCCGGACCATCTGCGCGTCACCCGGCGGGACGATGTCCTCGAACCAGCCGATGTCCAGCGCGGCGAGCTGCTTCCCGAAGACGATCGCGTCCGCGCTCGTCTTGTGGAAGAAGTTCGCGTCGATCCCCAGCCAGGCGTCGGGGAACGCCTCGCGGGCGGCGCGGAGGCGGGCGAGCGAGCGCTCGGGCGTGGGCGCGATCGGCAGCTTGAAGCGCCGCCAGCCGGCCTTCCAGAGGCCGTCGATCTGGGCGACGGTCTCCTCGGGCGAGATCGAGGGCGGGTAGCCCACGATCCCGGTGACCGGCATCGGGCGGCGCTCGCCGCCGAGGAACGTCGTGATGTTCACGCCCTGGGCCTTCGCCGCGAGATCCCAGATCGCGCAGTCCACCACGGACAGCGCGCGCATCCCGATCCCCGCCGCGTGGACCGCGTTGTTCGCCCAGAGCGCCTTGTGGAAGAGCCGGTCGGGATCCTCGTACGTCTCGCCCTCCAGCTGCGGCGCGATCGTCCGGTGGACGAGCTCCGGCAGCGGGCCGTCCCGGGTCAGCCCGTAGGCGAAGCCGGTCAGGCCGCTCTCCGCCTGGACGCCCACGAGGAAGAACTCGCGGTGGCGCATGATCCAGGTCCCGAAGACGATCGGGACGGCGAGCTCGTGGAGGATCCGGACCGCGCGGACCCGGGTGATGCGATCGACGTCTGCCATCTGGGGGTCTGCGCTCCTATGCGGTGAGGTAGCCGTCGTCGCACATGATCGTGTGACCGGTGACGAGCTCGGACGCGTCCGAGGCGAGGAAGATCGCGGCGCCGATCAGCTCCCGCGGCAGGCCGAGGCGGGGGCGGAGCATCCGGCCGCGGATCCAGTCGGCGGTGAGCGAGGTCGTGGTCGCCGCCATCTTCGTGAGCGGCGAATCCATGAGCGTGGGGCCGATCCCGTTCACCCGCACACCGCGGTCGCGCCATTCGAGCGCCATCACCTTCGTGGCGCCCACGACGCCGTGCTTGGCGGCGACGTACGCGGACGACCACGGATAGGCGATGAACGCGCCGATCGAGGCGATGTTGATGATGCTGCCCCGGCCCTGGGCGAGCATCCGCTTGCCGAAGACCTGGCAGCACAGGTAG
Organism: Chloroflexota bacterium; assembly: GCA_046352645.1. Lineage (GTDB taxonomy): Bacteria > Chloroflexota > Limnocylindria > Limnocylindrales > CSP1-4 > JAFMJV01. Next base: position 11,858 of record JBJTJV010000358.1, read on the forward strand.
AGGCCCTTGAGGTTGAGGTCGAGGATGAGGTCGAGCTTCTCCTCGGGGTAGTCCTCCGCGGGCGAGCGGAACGCCGTGCCCGCGCTGTTCACGAGGATGTCGATCCGGCCGTGGCGGGGCGCGATCGCCTCCGCCGCCGCCTCGATGTCCGCCTTCCGGGTGACGTCCACGTGGTGGATCGAGGCGCTCCGTCCCGCGTCGGCGACGAGGCGCGCCGTCTCCGCCATCCCGTCGTCGTTCACGTCGAGGAGGGCGACCTCGCAGCCGGCCTGCGCGAAGCCGATCGCGATCGCCCGGCCCAGGCCGGAGCCCGCGCCGGTGATCGCCGCGACCCGGCCCGCGATGTCGAAGAGGTTCGTGACGTAGCCCGCGGGGATCGCGATCGGGTCGTCGTCCTGGGGGGTCGTCACTTCTGCGCTCCGGGGTCGTTCGGGTGGGCGGCGAGCGGGTAGACCTCCACATCGAGGTACGGCCACATCGGGAGCGAGGTGACCGCCTCGTGGATCGCGGTCGCGTCCGGCGCCTCCCAGAGCCCCCAGTTCGCCCACTGGCCGGGGATCCGCCAGACCCGCTTGATGATCCCCGCGGCGGCGAGCTCGCGCGCGCGGGCGGCCTCGCCGGCGATCCGGCGCGCCTTCTCGTCCGGGTCGCCGTCCGGCGGCCAGGTCACGGTGATGTGCAGCAGGAACTCCATCTCGCTCTCCTCAGGCGCGGCGTGCGATCGACCCGGTCCGCGTGGTCATCCCTGGCGACCACGCCCATCGGTGGTCACGGGAGAAGCGCGAGCGCCGCGGGGCCCACGCCTGCCCGGAACCGTACTCCGAACTCCTTCGTCTCCCCGGGGTCGATCATCGGGATCTCGCCGGCAGCCCGAGCGGCTGCACGACCCTGAAGGAGGCAGTTCGCCGGCTCGATCCCGGTCACGTACAAGCCCGCAGCAAGGTTCCGCCACTGCCAGAGGCGGGGCAGCTGACGACGGCTCCAGCTCACTTCGATGCCGATCGACCCGGCTGGAGGGTAATCGGGATTGACGATACTGACCGCGACCCGGTCGGGCGCGGTCGGGCGGATGCGGTGCTCGAAGACCTGGACCGGGAAATCGGGGTCCGGCGGGACGAACGCGGCGTGCTCGGCCTCCGCATCCCGCGACACCTCGTCCCACCCGATGACATCGGCAGGAGGGGCGATCATCCGTGACGCCGCCTCGACGACGGGGTAGCCGATGTTGCAGTGGTAGAGGATGAACAGCGGTGCTGCGGTATGCCCGAGGTTCCGGACCTCGTCCCGCAGGTCGAGCTCCGGTGTGCCGACACGGAACCGCAGGGTCCTTCGGAGAAGGAGGTCGACGCCGAACGGCGGCTCCTCGCGGACCGATCCGCGAACCACCACGGCGAGCCCAGCCTCGTCCTCCTCCACCTCTGCCGTGATGTTCGTCGCCGGGAGGTTGGAGATCCGGCCATGGTGGCCGTACGCGACGCCCTCGTCCACGTTGGGGCTTCCCACGTTCTGGAGTCCGGCGGTGAACATCAGGCCTCCGTGCAGGGAGCGGAGGAAGACGTCGTCGCGATAGTAGGATGGGTGGACGATGCCGGTGGGCGACTGCCAGGTGAGAGGTTCTCCGGCGACCCATGCCGGCCCGATATCGAGCCCCCGGTCTGCGAGCACGAGAGCGTGGATCCCACCCGCGACGCGCACGTCGATGCAGCGGACCCCGTCCTCGACCCCGTCGCCCAGCCGGATCTGGCGTGCGCTCGCCAGCTGGCCGAGATCCCCGATCCGGAGGTCGGGGCGCGGCACCCCGGTCACCCCTTCAGCCACGGGGGCGTCGCGTAATGGTCCCACGTCGCCCCCTTGCCGGCATCGACGGGGAACGCGGCCCCGGTGATGCCCGTGGCAAGCGGCGACACGAGGAACGCGATCGCGGCGGCGATGTCGCGCGGGACGAGCACTCGCCCCAGCGGGTGCTTCGCTGCGTACGAGGCCAGGACGGCGTCGCCATCCGGTAGCGTTGCGAGGCGCCCCTCGAGCAGCGGCGTGATCGTCACGCTCGGACAGACCGCGTTCACGGTGATCGACTCGCGCGCAAGGTCCAGCGATGCAGCGCGCGCGAGATTGAGGAGCGCCCCTTTCGACGTGCAATACGAGGCCATCCCGGATTCTGCCTGCAGGCCGTCCAGGCTCGAGAGGAGCACGATCGCGCCACGTCCCCGGCGCCGCATCTGCGGGATCGCCTCGCGGATCGTCAGGAACGATCCGCGAACGTTCACCTCCATCACCCGGTCGAAGTGATCGACGCTCGTCTCGCCGATCGGCTGGTAGTCGCCGAGGATCCCCGCACAGGCGACCGCGATGTCGCAGTCGCCGAGCGTCGTCCGAGCAGCCTCGAATGCCGAGCGCATGACCTCCTCGGACGCGACATCCCCCGCGCACGCGGCGGAGCGGCGACCTATGGACCGCACCTCCGCAGCAACCCCTTCCGCGGCCGCTCCGTTGACGTCGAGGATCGCGACGTCCGCACCCGCGTCGGCAAGGCAGAGGGCGGTCTCGCGCCCGATCCCGGACCCGCCGCCGGTGACGAGCGCCACCGAACCGGAAAGGTCGATGCCACGGAAGGGTGTTCGCGCGGGGCTCATCGGATGCTCCCGGGGTGAAGCCGCTGGCCGGGTCTGCCGAGATCGATCCGCCACAGAGCGCCCCCGAACGATGGGTCGGCGCTGTCGGCCGGGACGCCTGCGTCGGTCATGTACAGCGACGTGCCGTCGAAGGCACAGTTCGTCGCGGCGCTCCCGCACGGGATGAACTCGCGGACGGTCCCGTTGGGGTCGAGGACGTGGATCCCCGCCCCGGTGATGTCCGTCACGTACAGCGAGCCGTCGCCGCCGATCTTCATCCCGTCCAGGATCGGGTTGGCCCCGGGCATGCGCCCCAGGTCCTCGATCGTGCCGTCCGGCCGGCGACGGCGGACGTGGCCGGTGTAGGACTCGTCCCAGACGATCGAACCATCGTCCTGCACGGCGATCCCGTTCGGGAACACCGGCGTCGGGAAAGCGACGACGACGTGGCCGGTCCCATCGGGATCGAGCGCGAAGATGTAGCTGGGATCGGGGTCCGAAGGGCGGTAGGTGCCCGGGTCGGTGAAGTACAGGCGAC
>JBJTJV010000044.1:0-3345 GCA_046352645.1 Chloroflexota bacterium
GGGGGGGCGCCCGCGCCCCCCGGCGGGCGCTCAGCCTGCCGCTGCCCTCCCCGACCCGGACGCGCCCGCGTCCGGGTCGACGTCCGGGTCGCGCCCGCCGCCGGGGATGGGCCGCTCGCGCGCCTACGCGTAATGGGCGACGACCGCGGCCCGGACGGCCGCGGCGTCGCGCGCGGCGAGGGCCGCGCTGATGTCGCGGTGGGCGGAGGGCCGGAGCGCGCGTCGGAGCCGCAGGTTCACGTCCGCGGCGCCGACGGCGAGGAGGCGCGTCTGGGCGGCCATCTGAGCGTACGCAGCCGCAAGGCGCCCGTTCCCGGCGAGGCCGACGAGCGATCGATGGAACGCAAGGTCCAGGGCAAGGCTCTCCGGGTAGTCGACCCCGGCAGCCCAGGCAGCCTCCATCGCATCCGCGGCTGCCGCGAGCGCGGCGAGGTCGTCCGCGCCGGCCCGTGTCACCGCGAGCTCGGCCGCCGCGACCTCGAGCGCCTCGCGCACCTCGTAGACCTCGCGCAGGTCCGCGAACGTGAGCGTGGAGACGACGGTCCCGCGTCGCGGCAGGTCCGCCACCAGGCCCTCGCGGGCGAGCTCGCGGAGCGCGTCGCGCACGGGCCCGCGGCTCACGCCGAAGCGCGCCGCGAGATCGCCCTCCACGAGCGGGGCGCCGGCGGGGATCGCCCCGGCGAGGATCATCCCGCGGAGCGAATCGGCGATCCCCTCCCAGAGCTCGCCGTGCGCGACCGGCGCCGCGGCGGGGCCGAGATCGATGCGCGGCTTCCGCGGACGTGCCATGTGCGCACTCTAGCCGCGCGGGCGCGGAGATCGACGCCCACCCCGTCAGCCCCTCGGCTACGATGCGTCCCCAGGCGACGCAGGGTGAGGGAGCGACGTGCAGACGACGACGCGGACGGAGGCGCTCGCGGAGCGCGCACGCGCGGTGATCCCGGGCGGGGTGAACTCGATCAACCGGGTGATGCCCTGGCCGTTCTCGATCGCGGAGGCCTCCGGGGCGTATCTGACGGACGCGGACGGACGGCGGCTCCTCGACTACCACGCCGCCTTCGGGCCGATCATCCTCGGCCACTGCGATCCCCGCGTGAACGCGGCGGTGAAGGCGACGGTCGACACGGTGGACATCATCGGCGCGGGTGTGACCGAGATGGAGGTGCGACTCGCGGAGACGATCGCTCGCCACGTCCCGTCGGCGGAGCGCGTGATGCTCACGAACTCCGGCTCGGAGGCGACCTTCGCGGCGCTCCGGCTCGCACGTGCCGTCACCGGCCGGACCGCCATCCTGAAGTTCCAGGGGACATACCACGGGTGGCACGACGCAGTCCTGATGAACGTCATCACCCCGCCGGAGCGGATCGGTCGCCATGACCCCATGTCGGCCGGGATGCTGTCATCGACCGTAGCCGAGACGGTGGTCGTCCCGTTCAACGACGCCGATGCGGTCGCCCACGCGCTCGCCACCCATCCGGGCGGGATCGCCGCGGTCGTCGTCGAGGTGATCCCCCACAACATCGGCGTCGTGCTGCCGCAGCCCGGCTACCTCGCCCGGCTCCGCGAGCTCACGACGGCCCATGGCGCGGTCCTCGTCTTCGACGAGGTGATCACGGGCTTTCGCCACGCGGTCGGCGGTTTCCAGAAGCTGCAGGGCGTCACCCCCGATCTCACCACGTTCGCGAAGGCCATGGCGAACGGCTACCCGATCGCGGCGCTCGTGGGCAAGGCGGAGCTGATGGACCGGTTCGGCCCGGGCGGCGGCGTCGTCTTCGCGGGCACGTACAACGGGCATCCGGCGTCCGTCGCGGCAGCGCTCGCCACGATCGAGGTGCTCGAGGGTGGCGCGGTGCACGCGCATACCTTCCGCCTCGCGGAGCGCGCCGGCGACGGCATCCTGGCGATCGCCCGGGAGCTCGGCATCCCGATGACCATGGGGCGCTTCGGGTCGGTCTTCGTCCCGTACTTCCTCGACGGGCCGATCGGCTGCTTCGAGGACCTGCTCGCGAACGACACGGCCCGCGACACCTGGTTCCGCCGGACCATGGCCGAGCGCGGGATCTTCATGGTCCCGACGGCGCTGAAGCGGAACCACGTCAGCGCGGCGCACACCGATGCGGACGTGGACCGGACCCTCGAGGTCGCCCGCGACGTGCTCCGGGAGCTTCCCGCCTAGCCGCGCCGTGCTCAGCCGGAGGCCGGCAGCGCCTCGGTCACGGGCCCTTCACCCGGCGCGGCCGCAGCGCCCGCTGCCTGCTCGGCGGCGGCCTCGGGGAAGTGGCAGGCGCCGCGGTGCCCGGCAGCCGTGGCAAGCGGGTCGAGCGCCGGGTCCATGTCCACGCACTCCCGGGGGCGCCCCAGGCGCTCGTGGAGCCAGCAGCGGGTATGGAACCTGCAGCCGGTGGGCGGGTCCGCAGCCGACGGGATGTCGCCGCGGAGGATGATCCGCCGCCGCTCCTGCTCACGGTCCGCGTCGGGCACCGGGACGGCGGAGAGCAACGCGATCGTGTACGGGTGGCGCGGCGCGGCGAAGAGGTCGTCCACCGGCGCGATCTCGACGAGCTTGCCCAGGTACATCACCGCGACCCGGTCGGCGATGTGGCGGACGACGGCAAGGTCGTGGGCGATGAACAGGTACGTCAGGCCGAGCTCCGCCTGGAGCCGGCCGAGGAGGTTGATCACCTGGGCCTGGACGCTGACGTCGAGCGCGGAGATCGGCTCGTCGCAGACGATCAGCTCCGGCTCCACCGCGAGTGCCCGGGCGATGCCGATGCGCTGCCGCTGGCCGCCGCTGAACTCGTGTGGGTAGCGGTTCGCGAATCGCCCATCGAGGTTCACAAGCTCGAGCAGCTCACGGATCCGGCGCGTTCGATCGCCGTCGGCCGGCAGCCCGTGGATCCCGAGTGGCTCCCCGATGATCTCGCCGACGGTCTGGCGCGGGTCGAGCGATGCGTAGGGGTCCTGGAAGATCATCTGGAAACGCCGGCGGCGGCTGCGGAGCTCGGCTCCGTCGAGCGCGAGCAGGTCGTCGCCGTCGAGGCGGACGGTCCCGCCGATCGGCGTGTTGACCCGCACGATCGCCCGACCGGTCGTTGTCTTGCCGCTCCCGGACTCTCCGACGAGGCCGAGCGTCTCGCCACGCGCCACGGTGAAGGAGACATCGTCCACGGCACGGATCCAGCCGGTCCGGCGGCGGAAGACGCCCTGGCGGATCGGGAACCAGACCCGGAGGTCGCTGACCTCGAGGAGTGGGGCGACGTTCCGGTGGGGCCCCGGCGGCGGCTCGAGCTCACCGTGGACGGATGGCGCCGGATGTGCGACACGGGCCGGGTCGCGCGGCACCTC
>JBJTJV010000359.1:0-6918 GCA_046352645.1 Chloroflexota bacterium
CCCGGTAGCCGCCGTGGGCGCGGTAGCTCGCGAGCGAGGCGGGGTCCGCGACGCCGATCCGCGCGGTCAGGCGCCGACCCGGCGACCCGACCTGGGGGAGGGAGGCGGCGGGCGGAAGCTCCGCGATCGCGCTGCCCTCGAGCGCCGCCGCGATCGCGACCGCGTCCGCGGGGGCGATCTCCAGCGCCCGCGGCCGCTCGCCCGCGACGGTGACGAGCGCCGCGGGCGCGAGCTCGCAGCGCCCCAGGCAGGGGCTCCGGAGCCAGGTCGCGGGTGCGCCCGGCGCCGGGTGCCCCGCGGGCCCGAAGCGCCGCTCGAGGTCCGCGCAGAGCGCCTCGCCCCCGGTGTCCCGGCAGGCGATGTCGTCGCAGGCATGGATCACCGCGGCGGGCCGCTCGGTCGTGCTGAAGAGCGCGTAGAACGTCGCGACGCCGTACGCCTCGGCGGGCGGCACGGTGAGGCGGCGGGCGACGTAGCCGAGGCCGGGCTGGCTGATCCAGCCGACCCGATCCATCAGCGCGTGGAGCGCCGGAAGGAGGAGATCGCGCCGCTCCCGGGCGGCACGCCCGCCGCGCGCGGCTCGTCCGTCCGCGCCGATCGCGCGCGCGCCGCCGGACCAGGTCGTCGGCGGCCCGAGGAGCGGGTCGAGGAGGGCGTCCACCGCCGCCCGCTCGGCGGGCGAGGCGAGCGGCGCGACGACGTGGAGGTCCATGCCGGGAAGTCTAGCCCGGCGACCCTGTGCCGGCGCCCACGCTCCCGGGGAGCTTCTCGATCCGGATCGCGGTCGCCTTGAACTCCGACGTCCCCGACTTCGGGTCGAAGGTATCGAGCGTCAGGAGGTTGACCGCGACGTCGTCCGGGAAGTGGAAGGTCATGAACGTGAGGCCGGGTCGGAGGGCGGGATCGATCCGGGCCGGGGCTTCCACCGCGCCGCGGCGCGAGACGACCCGGACGCGCTCGCCGTCCGCGATCCCCAGGCGCTCCGCGTCCTCGGGGCTCATGTCCACCGATTCACCCCGATGCAGGGGGGAGCGGTAGCCCGCGGACTGGACGCCCGTGTTGTACGACTCGAGCCGCCGGCCGGTCGTGAGCCGGATCGGGAAGTCCGCGTCGAGCGGGTCGATCGGCGGCTGGTGCTCCACGGGCAGGAACGGCGCCGGGTGGCCGCGCCGGGGGGTCTCCCAGAGACGCGCGTGGAGGAAGAGCTCGCCCGGGTGCGTCTCGTCGTAGCACGGCCACTGGAGGCCGTCGCCCGCCTCCAGCCGGTCGTAGCTCATCCCCGCGTGGAGCGGCGAGAGGGAGCGCAGCTCGTCCCACACGGCGCGCGCATCGGGGGCGCCCCAGTCCGACCCGAGCGCACGGGCGAGGTCGAAGACGATCGCGAGGTCGTCGCGCGCTTCCCCGGGTGGCTCGGCCGCCTTGCGGATCCGCTGGACGCGGCGCTCGGAGTTCGTCACCGTCCCCTCGGTCTCGCTCCACGCGGAGGCGGCGGGCAGGACGACGTCCGCGAGCTGCGCGGTCTTCGTGAGGAAGAGGTCCTGGACGACGAGGTGGTCGAGGCCGCGGAGCAGGCCGATCGTCCGGTGGGTGTCCGCCTCGGACTGGGCCGGGTTCTCGCCCACGACCCAGAGCGCGCGCAGGTCGCGCCGCTCCATCGCCTCGAACATCAGCGAGAGGTTCCAGCCGCGCTTCGGGGGGACGGTCACGCCCCAGGCCGCATCGAACTTCCGGCGCGCCTCGTCGCGCTCCACGTGCTGGAAGCCGGGGAGCCGGTCCGGCAGCGCCCCCATGTCGCCGCCGCCCTGGACGTTGTTCTGGCCGCGGAGAGGGGCGAGCCCCGAGCCGTAGCGGCCGACGTGGCCGGTGAGGAGCGAGAGCGAGATGAGCGAGAGGACGTTGTCCACGCCGACCACGTGCTCGGTGATCCCGAGCGTCCAGCAGAGCATCGCCTTCTCCGCCGTGGCGTAGGCGCGGGCGAGCTCCCGGATCGCGTCCGCGGGGACGCCGGTGATCCGCTCGCCCTCCGCGAGCGTGTAGCGCTCCACGGTGGCGCGGTAGGCGTGGAAGTCGATCGTCGCGCGGCGGATGAAGTCGTCGTCCGCGAGGCCCGCGGCGATGATCTCCCGCCCGACCGCGTTCGCGAGCGCGATGTCCGTCCCCACGTCCAGGCCGAGCCAGAGGTCCGCCCACTCCGCCGAGCTCGTCCGGCGCGGGTCGACCACGATGAGCCGCGCCCCGCGGCGCACCGCCTTCAGGACGTGGTGGAAGAAGATCGGGTGCGTCTCCCGGGCGTTGCTGCCCCAGAGCACGATGAGATCGCTCTCCTCGATCTCCCTATAGGAGCTGGTCCCGCCGCCGAGACCGAAGACGGTCGCCAGACCGGCGACGCTCGGTGCGTGTCAGGTGCGGTTGCAGCTGTCGATGTTGTTCGTCCCCAGGACCGCCCGGGCGAGCTTCTGCACCGCGAAGTTGACCTCGTTCGTCGACTTCGAGCAGCTGAAGACCCCGTTCGCTGCGGGTCCGTGGGCCGCCTTCGCGGCCGTGAACCCGGCGGCGGCACGATGGAGCGCTTCCTCCCACGAGGCGGGGCGGAGATCGCTCGACCGGTCGTCGCGCACGAGCGGCTGGGTGAGACGGACGTACGGCTTCACGTTCGTTCCCCTGCCGGCGGGCCGTCCCCGGGCGGTCGCCCGGTCCCGTCCACCGGGGCGGAGTCTAGCCCAGTCTGCGGGTGGTGGCCGCACCCGCCTGCCAGTCGCGCTCGCATTCGAGGCGGATGCCGGGGCACCACGGGACCTTTGGCCCATGGGGCGGGGTGTGGATGGTGGATAGGGTGACGTCTTGCCGGCCCACCGGGGAGCCGGCCGATGTGAAGGAGCACCCATGCGCAGAACGAGCCGGGTCGCCGCGGTCCTCGCCACGATCGCACTTGCCGCCGTGGTCGCCTTCCCCGCTGGTGCGGCGAAGCAGGTGAAGACGACGATCTGTCACTGGGACGCCGCGGAGGGACAGTACGTGCAGGTCACCGTCCCGGGCGGCCTCGCGAACAAGGGGCACGCGAAGCACGCGAACGACATCGCCTTCGACGGGGACTGCATCCCCGCCTGACCCCGCGGCGCACACGCGCCCACCGGTAGCTCGGCCCCGGCAGCCTGCACGGCACCCGGGCCGAGCTGCGTCCGCGTCAGACGAGCGCGACGCCCGGAGGCCCTGCCACCACCTCGCCGACCCACCAGGCCGGGACGCCGCGCGCGGCGAGGTCCGCCGTCAGACCGGCGACCGCCCCGGGGGGCACGGCGGCGAGCAGCCCGCCCGACGTCTGCGGGTCATGGGCGAGCACGACGTCCACGGCCTCCACGCCATCCGCCACGCGCAGCGCGGGCGCCGTGAAGCGGCGGTTGTGCCCCGCACCCCCGGTCTCCACGCCCGCCTCGGCGAGCGCGCGCGCGCCGGTCAGCGCCGGCAGGTCCGCCGCGCGGAAGGCGAGCCCGACGCCGGAGGCACGTGCCACCTCGAGGCCGTGACCGAGCAGGCCGAAGCCCGTGACATCCGTGGCGCAGCGGATCCCCGCCGCCACCAGCGCCTCGGACGCGGCGCGGTTCAGCGTGCGCATCTGCGCGATCGCGGCCGCGAGGTCGGCGGGGTCCGTGCGCCCCTGGCGCCCCCCGGAGACGATCAGGCCCGTCCCGAGAGCCTTGGTGAGGAGCAGCCGGTCGCCCGGTCGTGCGCCGCCCTTGCGCAGGAGCCGGTCCGGGTGCGCGACGCCGATCGCCGCGAGCCCGTACTTGGGCTCCGGATCGCGGATCGTGTGGCCGCCCGCGAGGACGCCGCCGGCTGCGCGGACGGTCGCCGACGCTCCTGCAAGGATCGCCGCGGCCGCGTCCCGGGGGAGCTCCTCCGGGAAGGCGGCGATCGAGAGCGCGAAGAGGAGCCGGCCGCCCATCGCGAAGACGTCCGAGACCGCGTTCGCGGCGGCGATGGCGCCGAAGGTCTCCGGGTCGTCCACGAGCGGCGGGAAGAAGTCGAGCGTGCCGAGGATGGCGAGGTCGTCCGAGATGCGCCAGGCCGCCGCGTCATCCGGCGGCGTCAGCCCCGCCACGAGCGCGTCCGGCGCGACCTCCGCACCGAGGCCGGCGAGCGCGTCCGCGAGCAGGTCCGCACCGAGCTTGGCGGCACAGCCGCCGCAGTCGGTCAGGCGGGTCAGCGCGATCGGCGGTGTCTCGGTGCTCTCCATGCCCGGAGGATACGGGCACGCCGGGGCTGCCTGCCCGCTACCATCCGGGTGGCGGTGCCGTGCCGTGCCGCGGATGACGAGGGAGGGTGCGATGGCCGGTGGACCGCGGGTCGTGATCATCGGTGCCGGGATCGTCGGGGCGGGCATCGCCGACGAGCTCACCGAGCGCGGCTGGACGAACGTGACCGTCGTGGACCAGGGGCCGCTCTGGGCCGCCGGTGGTTCCACGTCCCACGCGCCCGGGCTCGTCTTCCAGGCGAACGGCAGCCGGACGATGGCCACGATGGCGCGCCAGACCGACGAGAAGTACACGCCGATGTCGCTCGACGGCCAGTGGTGCTTCCGCCAGGTCGGCGCGCTCGAGGTCGCGCGGACGCCCGAGCGGCTGCGTGACCTCACCCGCCGCCACGGCTGGCTGACGAGCGGGGGGATCGAGAGCCGGCTCGTCGACCCCGACGCCTGCGTCCGGCTCAGCCCGCTGCTCGATCGCGACCGCATCCTCGGCGGCTTCCACACCCCCTCGGATGGCCTCGCGAAGGCGCTCCGGATCGTGGAGCTCATGGGCCGGCGGAGCATGGAGCGCGGCGCGGCCTTCCTCGGGGACCACACCGTGACGGGGATCCGGACGGCGGACGGGCACGTCGCCGCGGTCGTCACGGAGAAGGGCGAGATCCCCGCGGACATCGTCATCTGTGCCGCCGGGCTGTGGGGGCCGCTCGTCGGGGCGATGGTCGGCCAGCCGATCCCGCTCCTGCCGCTCGCGCACCAGTACGTCCGCACGACCCCGCTCCCCGCGCTCGCCGCGATCGCCGCGCCGCCGGAGATCGAGGACCTCCGGCCGATCCTGCGCGACCAGGATCGCGACCTCTACTTCCGCGAGCACGGCGACCGGATGGGTGTCGGCAGCTATGCGCACCCGCCCTTCCCGATCGACCCGGCCACGCTCGCCCGCCCGGAGCCCGGGAAGCACCCGGCGAGCCTGCCGTTCACTCCCGAGCACTTCGCCCCCTCCTTCGCCGATGCGGCCGAGCTCTTCCCGGCCCTCCGCGGGGCCGCCGTGGCCGAGGGGCTGAACGGGATCTTCTCGTTCACGCCGGACGGCTTCCCGCTCCTTGGGGAATCGCGCGAGGTGCGCGGCTTCTGGGTCGCGGAGGCGGTCTGGGTGACGCACTCGGCCGGTGTCGCACGTGCGGCCGCGGAGCTGCTCGTCACGGGCCACGCGACGCTCGACGTGCACGAGCTCGATCTCCACCGCTTCGAGCCGCACCAGACCGCGCCCGCCTTCGTGGAGGCGCGCGGCAGCCAGAACTTCATCGAGGTCTACGACGTCATCCACCCGCTCCAGCCGATGGAGCGGCCCCGCCCGCTGCGCACGAGCCCCTTCTACCTCCGCCAGCTCGCACTCGGCGGGTACTTCCTGGAGGGAGGCGGCTGGGAGCGGCCGCACTGGTACGGCGCGAACGCGCATCTCCTCGCCCGCACCCCGGTCCCGGGCCGGGGCGAGTGGGCGTCGCGCTTCTGGTCGCCGATCGCGGGCGCCGAGGCACGCGCGACGCGCGACGGGGTCGCCCTCTACGACCTGACGCCCCTGACGCGCATCGAGGTCGCCGGACCCGGCGCGGCGGCGTACCTCCAGCGGATGACGACGAACGACGTGGACCGGCCCGTCGGGACGGTCGTCTACACGCTCATGCTCGACGCCGCGGGCGGGATCCTCTCCGACCTCACGGTCGCGCGGCTCGCGGCCGATCGTTTCCAGGTCGGCGCGAACGGCCCGATCGACGTGGACCGCTTCCTGCGCCACGCGCCGACCGACGGCTCGGTCACCGTCCGCGAGACCACCGCGGGGACCTGCTGCATCGGCATCTGGGGCCCCCGGGCGCGCGAGGTGGTCGGCAGGCTGACCGACGCGGACCTCACGAACGCGGGCTTCCGCTACTTCCGGGCACGGCAGCTCACGCTCGGGCACATCCCCGTCACGGCCCTGCGCGTCTCGTACGTCGGCGAGCTCGGCTGGGAGCTGTACACGACCGCGGACCACGGCCTCGCCCTCTGGGACCTCCTCATGGGCGCCGGGCACGACCTCGGCATCATCGCCGCGGGCCGGAGCGCGTTCGCCAGCCTGCGCCTCGAGAAGGGCTCCCGGCTCTGGGGGACGGACATGAGCGCCGAGGACGATCCGTGGGAGGCGGGCCTCGGCTGGGTCGTGCGCATGGACAAGGGCGACTTCGTGGGCCGTGACGCCCTCGTGGGGCGCGACGACGCGACCGTGCGTCGTCGGCTCATGCCGCTCGTCCTCGACCTGCCCGAGCAGGTGGTCCTGGGCAGGGAGCCGGTCTTCCTCGACGGGCGCGCGGCGGGCTACGTCACGAGCGCCGCGATGGGCTACACCCTCGGCAGGCCGATCGCGTACGCGTGGCTGCCGCCCGAAGCCCGCGTGGGGATGCGCGCGGAGGTGGAGCACCTCGGCGTGCGCTTCGGCGCCACCGTCTCCGCGGAGCCGCTCGTGGACCCCAAGGGCGAGCGCCTGCGCGTCTGAGCGGCGCGGGCCGGACGCGGTCGGTCAGCGCGCGGGGCGGAGGGTCACCTACCCCATGCGAACGTGAAGCGGCTGTCCTTCGGGGCGCCGCCGGGCCCGTAGCAGCGGACCTCGGCCTCCATCGGGGAGCCGGACCGGCGTAGCG
>JBJTJV010000360.1:0-2144 GCA_046352645.1 Chloroflexota bacterium
CAGGGTGGCCGGATCATCCTTTTCAGCTCGCAGGGCTGGTGGACGGGCGGTTTCGGCGGCTCGCTCCCCTACGCGGCGACGAAGGGCGGCGTGACGACGATGAGCCGCGGCCTCGCGCGGACGTACGGCGCACACCGGATCACCGTGAACTGCATCTCGCCCGGCCAGATCCACACCCCGATGCTCCTCACGGATCTGCCCACGGAGATCTACGAGAACATGAAGAAGCAGACGCCCCTGGGCTACGTCGGCGAGCCGATCGACTGCGCGGGACCGGTCGTCTTCCTCGCCTCGGACCACGCGTCGTACATCACCGGCTCGACGATCAACGTCTCCGGCGGCTTCCTGATGTACTGAGCCCGATGGGCGACGGGGAGCTCGGCGGGCGGCGGATCGTCGTCACGGGGGCCGGGTCGGGGATCGGTCTCGCGACGGCGCGGCTCGCCCGTGCCCGGGGCGCGGAGGTCGTCGGCGTCGCCCGCTCGGACGCGGGCCTTGCCGCGATCGCGGCCGCAGGCGCGGGCGCGTTCCGCGGCGACATGACGCAGGCGGCGGACCGGGAGCGGCTCCTCGCGGCAGCCGGCCCGGCGGACGGGCTCGTCGTCGCCCATGGGGAGACCCAGGGCCAGCGGGTGGAGACCGTGACGGAGGCGGACTGGGACCGCCTCGTGGACGCGAACCTCCGCTCGGTCTTCTTCCTCCTCCAGGCGTTCGCGCCGCGGCTCCCCGACCACGGCGCGATCGTCACCCTCGCCTCGGTCGCCGGCAAGACCGGCGCGATCCCGGAGGTGACCGTCTACGCCGCGGCGAAGGCGGGGGTGATGTCGCTCACCCGCTCGTTCGCGACCGCGCACGCGGCGCGCGGGATGCGCGTGAACGCGGTCCTGCCGGGGATCATCGACACCCCGATGCAGGAGCGCTTCCTCGCACTCAACGCACCGATCCGCGGGATGACGCCCGCGGCGCTCAACGCGGAGCGGCTGGCGGCGACGCCGATGCGCCGCGCGGGGACCCCGGAAGAGGCAGCGGAGGTGATCTGCTTCCTGCTCTCCGAACGGTCCTCGTACCTCACCGGCCAGACGATCAACGTCGCAGGAGGGTTCGTCACGTGGTGACACCGAAGGTCACGGGCTTCGCGTTCCCCTGGCAGGGCGCGCTCCACTTCAGCCAGTCCGTCCGCGTGGACGACCTCGTCTTCTCGTCCGGCCAGGCCGGGTTCCTCCCCGAGGGCGGCTTCCGCGCGCCGGACTTCGCGACCCAGTGCCGCCAGGCCTTCGAGAACCTGGACCGGGTCTTCCGGGAGCAGGGCGCCTCGCTCGATTCGATGGTCCGCCTGAACGCCTATCTCTCCGACGCTGCGCAGTACGCGGAGTTCAAGACGATCCGCGCGGAGTACCTGCGGGAGCCGTACCCGGCCTCGACCGCGGTCGTCGTGGGGTTCGTCTTCCCGGGCATGCTCGTGGAGCTCGAGGGGGTCGCAGTCCGCGGCGGCGCGGTGCGCGTCGCCGACGATGGCCGCTAGCCCGCGCACGATGCGCGTCGCCGAGCTGCCCGGGGTCGGGCAGCCGGCGCGGATGGCGACCCGCCCGATCCCCGAACCCGGCCCCGGCGAGGTCCGGGTCCGCGTGGAGGCCTGCGGCGTCTGCGGCTCGGACCACTTCCTCCAGGAGGGCGGCTTCGGGGCGAAGGTCCCCTGGCCGATCGTGCCGGGGCACGAGGCGGCGGGCCGGGTCGATGCGCTCGGCGACGGGGTGACCGGGCGCGCGCCCGGCGACCAGGTCGCGCTCTACTACATCTCCACGCCGCCCGGCGACCGGTGGGCCGCCGCCGGCCGCCCGAACATCAGCCCGCACGTCACCCGGATGGGGGTGGACGTGGACGGCGCGTTCGCGGAGTACGTCCTCCGCCCGGAGGTGGGCGACCCGCTTCAGGCCGTGGAGCGGGGTCGCGACCGCGTCCGTGAGGACGGCGAGGACCTCCGGCGGGACGGGCGCGGGCGGCCGGACGAGCGATCCGACCGGGCGGAGGACGTACTCCGCGAACGCGCCGTCCACGTCCACCCCCATCCGGGTGACGTGCGGGCTGATGTTCGGGCGGCCGGCGGCGGCCCACCGGTCGCCGGGCGGCGTGGAGATGTAGTAGAG
>JBJTJV010000361.1:0-3444 GCA_046352645.1 Chloroflexota bacterium
GTCCGGACGAGGAGCAGGCCGAGGACGACGGTGCAGGCGAGCACCGCCACCCACTTGAGGAGGTTGAACGCGAACGGCGACCCGGGCAGCGCCATCACGAGCGGCGGGACGACGACGAGCAGGGATGCCGCCCGGAGGAGATGACGCGGCCGACCCCGGCGTAGCGGACGGGCGCGGCCCGGGTCGGCGGCGGCGGTCACGGGCACCCGCCGCGGTGCGGCATCACGGTCTGCACCGGCGGAGGGTAGCGCCGGGCCGTCGCCGCCGCCCAAGGACGTAGACTCCACACCTCCCACGTACGACGAGGCCGATGTCCCGCAGCGTCCGTCTTCGCCCCTGGCAGCACACCGCGCTCACGCGTTTCCGCGAGGTCGACCGGCCCGATTTCCTCGCGGTCGCGACGCCCGGTGCGGGCAAGACGACCTTTGCCCTCGCCGCGCTCCGGGTCGCGCTCGCCGAGCGGGGTGCGCGCGTCGTGATCGTGGCGCCCACCGCGCACCTGCGGGTGCAGTGGGCGGAGGCCGCCACCCGCCTCGGCCTCCACCTCGACCCGGCATGGACGCCGGCCGCGGGCGGCCTCCCGGCGGACATGCACGGGGTGGTGACGACGTATCAGCAGGTCGCCGCGAGCGCGGAGGCGCTGGCCCCGCTGGCGCGCGGCGCCTACGTGGTCCTCGACGAGGTCCACCACGCGGGCGAGGAGCAGGCCTGGGGGGAATCGCTCCGCGTCGCCTTCGCGGGCGCGGCGCGTCGCCTGGCGCTCTCGGGCACGCCGTTCCGGAGCGACACGCGCGCGATCCCGTTCGTGCGCTACGACGCGGATGAGGCGGTGCCCGACGTGGAGTACGGCTACGGGGACGCGCTGCGCGACGGGCGCGTCGTCCGGCCGGTCTACTTCCCGCGCACCGGGGGCGAGATGGAGTGGAGCGCCCCCGACGGCGTGGTCCACAGCGCCACCTTCGACGACCCGCTCGCCACCGACCTCGCGAATCAGCGCCTCCGGACCGCGCTCTCCGCCGACGGCGAATGGCTGCCCGCCGTCCTCGGCGAGGCGGCAGACCGGCTCCGCTCGATCCGGCGCACGCACGCGGACGCGGCCGGGCTCGTGATCGCGATGGACCAGGAGCACGCCCGCGAGGTGGCCGGGATCCTCCGCGGCCGGTTCCGGACCGAGGCGACCGTGGTCACGTCGGACGACCCGGACGCGTCCGATCGGATCGCCCGCTTCACGACCGCGGCGGACCCGTGGCTCGTGGCGGTACGGATGGTCTCCGAGGGCGTGGACATCCCCCGCCTGCGCGTCGGCGTCTACGCCACGACGGTGACCACGGACCTCTTCTTCCGCCAGGCGGTCGGGCGCTTCGTCCGCTGGATCCCGGGGATCCGCGACCAGCGCGCGTGGCTCTACATCCCCGACGACCCGCGTCTGCGGATCCGCGCCTCCGGCATCGCCGAGCAGCGCCGCCACTCGCTCCGGCGCGACGCGGCCGCGGACGCACCTCCCGAGGGGATGGCCCCGCGCGACGGCGGCCCCACGGAGCAGCTGTCGCTCTTCGCCGCGCTCTCCGCGGTGGCGCTCGACGGCGCCGACGCCGTCAGCGCGTGGGACGACCCCCTGCCGGACGCCTGGGCCGATGCCGGAGACGCGGGCATCGAGATCGAGCTCGCGCCGCCGCCCCCCGTGGAAGCCGCCCTGGCGGCGGCATGGCCCGGGCTGACGCGCCGACAGGTGAAGGATCGCCTGAGGGACCAGAATGCGCAGGTAGCCCGGGACATCGCCTGGGTGACCGGTCTCTCCCACGCCGCCGTCAACGCCGAGCTCAACCGCAAGGCCGGGATCGGCCGGATCACGGAAGCGACCGCCACGGATCTCGCCGTCCGGCTCGAGCACGCCCGCACCTGGCTCGCGCGCCTCCGGCGCTGAGCGCCGCCGCACGTCCGGCCGCGCCCGCACCCGTCTGCCACCCGGCCATAGCACGAAAGGACACCGTGGAGAACCTCCTCGCGATCGTCGTCTCGCTCGTCATCCTCGTCGCCGGCGCCGAGCTCCTCGTGCGCGGGTCGGCAAAGCTCGCGATCGCGGTGGGGATCAGCCCGCTCGTCGTGGGCCTCACCGTCGTCGCCTTCGGCACGAGCTCGCCCGAGCTCGCCGCCTCGGCGGGAGCCGCGATCACCGGGAATGGCGCGGTCGCGGTCGGCAACGTCGTCGGCTCGAACATCTACAACGTCCTGCTCATCCTCGGTGCGGGCGCGGTCATCGCACCGCTCGTCGTCTCGTCCCGGCTCGTCATCGCGGACGTGCCGATCATGGTCGGCGTCTCGTTCCTCGCCTGGTTCCTCGCCTCGGACGGCACGCTGTCGCTCCCGGACGGCGTCGTCCTCGTCGCGGGCGTCGTCACGTACACGATCGTCACGATCCGCGCGGGACGCGAGGAGCATGGCGAGGCGGAGGAGGAGTATCGCGAGGCCTTCGCACCGAAGCGGACGGACAGCACCCCCTTCCAGGTCCTGCTCATCGTCATCGGACTCGGGCTGCTCGTCGTCGGCTCGCAGATCCTCGTCGGCGGGGCCACGGGCCTCGCACGCTCCATGGGCGTCTCGGAGCTCGTCATCGGCCTCACGATCGTGGCGGTCGGCACGTCCACGCCCGAGCTCATCACCACGGTCGTCGCGGCGATCCGCGGCCAGCGGGACATCGCGGTCGGGAACGTCGTGGGGTCGAACATCTTCAACCTCCTCGCGGTCCTCGGCGTCGGCGGCATCCTGGCGCCCGGCGGCCTCGCCGTTCCCGCGGAGGCGATCCGCTTCGACATGGCGGTGATGACCGCCGTGGCGATCGCATGCCTGCCGATCTTCTTCACCGGCCACGAGGTCCGGCGCTGGGAGGGCGTCCTCCTCCTCGCATACGCCGTCCTCTACACGGCCTGGCTGATCATGGGCGCGAGCGGCCACCCGGTCACGGACACACTCGCCACGGCGATGACCGTCTTCGTGCTGCCGCTCACCGTCATCACCCTCGCGACCGTCTCGGTCCGCGAATGGCGGCGGCGGCGCCGGGGCATCCGCCCGGGCTCCCCGGCAGCGGCATGACGGCCCCCGGCCGTCCGGCAGCGGCACCGGGCGGCCCGGCGTCCGATGCGCCGCCCGAGACGGCCGCCGCCGAGCGGGCCGCCTTCTGGCGGCTGGACCCGGACCTTGCGTTCCTGAACCACGGGTCCTTCGGCGCCTGCCCGGCGCCGGTGCTCGCGGCGCAGGCCGGATGGCGCGACCGGATGGAGCGCGACCCGGTCGGCTTCCTCGCGGTCGAGCTCCCCGGCAGGCTCGCCGCGGTGCGCGCCGAGCTCGCGGCCTGGCTCGGCGCGGATGCCGGCGGGCTCGTCTTCGTGCAGAACGCATCGGCGGGCGTGATGACCGCGCTCACCGCGGCCCGTGCCCTGCTCGCGC
>JBJTJV010000362.1:0-10943 GCA_046352645.1 Chloroflexota bacterium
GCGGCGATCGCCTGCTCCACGAGCTGGCGCTTCAGGCGGGTGGTGGTGAGGGCGTTCGCGGGCGCCCTCCGGAGCGGCGACAGCGCGGTCCGCTACGGCGGCGAGGAGTTCGCGGTGATCCTCCGGGGCGCGTCGGCGGACCAGGCGGCCGAGGTGGCGGACCGCCTCCGGCGGGTCGTCGGCACGCTCGATGCGGGTGCGCTCGGGGTCCCCGGGCGGGTGACCGTCTCGGTCGGTGCGGCGCTCGCGGGGCCGGATGACGATCCCGTCGCCGTCGTGCGACGTGCCGACGCGGCCCTCTACGCCGCGAAGGCGGCCGGCCGCGACCGCGTGGCCGTCGCCTGACCCCGGGGCTTCCGCGCCGATCCGTCGGGGTGCTACACTCCGATTTCGCCCACGACACCGGCGGCTGCTCTCGCGTGCCGACCGCACCGGACCCGCGTCCGGATCCGAGGAGTCCATGAGCTTCAACAGCCTGACCGACGGTACCGCGCCCGCGAACGCCCTCACCACCACCCGCCTGAAGCGCCAGCTCGTGGAGCAGGCGATCGCCGCGGCCACCGCGGCCGACTGGGCGGAGGCCGCCCGGGTGAACGAGCGCATCCTCGAGCTCGGCCCGGACACGGAGGCGGAGAACCGCCTTGCCAAGGCCTTCTGGGAGCTCGGCGAGCTGGCCACGGCCCGCGAGCACTACCAGGCGGCGCTCGCGATCGACCCCACGAACCGGATCGCCGAGCGGAACATCGCCCGCCTGCGCGTCCTCCTCGCCGAGGCGGGCAAGCGCACCGTCCCCGCCAGGCCCGGCAGCAAGGCGCCCGTCTCCATCTTCGTGGAGGAGACCGGCAAGACCGGCTTCGCCCACCTCGACCCGCGCACGCTCGCCTCGCCGCGCGATCTCGCCCAGGTGAACCCCGGCGACGCCGTGGAGCTCGTGCCGGACGGGCCGCGCCTCCGCGCGGTCTCCAACGGCGTCGCCATCGGCATCGTCGAGCCGCGGGTCGCAGCACGTCTGATCAAGCTCATCGCGGAGGGGAACAAGTACGCCGCGGGCGTCACGAGCCTCGGCGACAAGGACGTGCGGATCATCATCCACGAGGTCTACCAGGACCCCCGCAACTACGGCAAGGTCTCGTTCCCCACCGCCGCCAAGGTCTCCGACCTCCGCCCCTACACCAAGGGGACCCTCGTGCGCGAGGAGATGGAGCTCGAGGAGGAGCTGGAGCTCGACGAGGAGGACGAGGAGATCGAGGACATCGCGTCCGTCCTCCCCGCCGACGTCACCGACGACGAGGCGTTCGTCTCCGAGGAGCAGGACGACCTCGACGAGGACTGATCGGCTCGGCCACGCGCCGGGGCGGATCGGTCGACCGCCGGGCCGTACCTTCAGGACCCCCGGATGGCGGTCCCCCTCTCCTCCCTGATCCGACCCCGCAAGGGGCCATCGCTCGCTGCGCTCGAGCGGCTTGCGCCCGCGCCGTCCGCGGACCTCGTCGCGGCGGAGATCGAGGCACGGACCGGGACGGGCGACATCGTGCTCGAGCTCCACGGCCGCGGGGGCTGGGTCGCGCGGAGCGCCGTCGACCGGCTCCGCCGCGCCTACACCATCGAGTCGAGCGCGCTCACCGGCCTCCTCGCCGAGCTCGTGCTCCGGCCGCCGGACCTGCGCCACCTCGACGCGACGATGGCCGCCCTGGCGAACGCCTCGCGCGGCGGCACCGGCCTGCGCAGCTCGATCGAGCAGGCGTTCCAGACGTCCTGCCCGGACTGCGGCAACCCGGCGCGGATCGAGGAGCTCGTCTGGGAGGCGGAAGCGGACGTCCCGTCCCGGCGCCTCGTCCGGTGTCCGCACTGCCGGATCCCCCGCGGCGAGCTCCGTCCGGTCGCGCTCTCGCCGGAGGACCGCGCGCGGGCGCGCGCCATCGCGGCGGAGAGCACGGCGCGCGACCAGCTCCTCGGCCGCTTCCCGATCCCGTCGCCGGACCACGCGCTCCCCGGCGAGCTCCTCGACCTGTACACGCCCCGCGCCCTCGATGCGATCGCCGCGCTCATCGACCGGATCGAGGGCGACCTGCGTGCCCCCTCCATCCAGGCGGCGCTCCGCCTCGCGCTCGTCCACTGCATCCTCCCCGCGAGCAGGCTGAACGCCTGGCAGGGCCGGATCGGGAGCCCGCGCGTGAGCGGCGGGCACCTGCGGGCGACGGTCCCGCGGCAGCACCGCGAGCGCGACCTCTGGTCGCTCTTCGAGGAGGGGTTCCGCGCGGTGCGTGCCTTCGTCCAGCGGATGGACGGGACGCCCGCCGGCTACCACCATGCCCGCTACGGCCGCGACCTCGCCGCCCTGCTCGACGGCAGCGCGAACGTCGTCCTCGCCCACGGGTCGATCACCGACCCGCGCGTCGCGCCGCGCCTGCCGCCGAACGCGGGCGGCCGCGCCGCGAGCCGTGTCCGGCTCGTGCTCACCCAGCCGCCGCTCCACTGGACCGCGGACACCCTCGGGTTCGCCTACCTCGCGACGTCGCTCGTCCTCGGCTACGACGCCGCCGCCACGCTCCCCCTCGACGGGCTCTTCGGCGCGATCCCGCGGAGCGAGTGGGCGTGGGATGCCGTCGCGCTCCGCCGCTCGCTCGGCATCGTCCGCGAGGTGCTCGCCCCGGACGGACGCGTGGTCCTGCTCCTCGATCCGACAGGGCAGGGCGGGCTCGTGGCGGGCGTCCTCGGTGGCGTCGGCGCGGGGCTGCGGCTCTCCGACGCGCTGCTCGCCGAGGCGGGTGACCAGATCGCCGGCACGCTCGAGTTCCGGCCGCCGGACGCACCGGACGACGAGGACCGGAGCTACCCCGACCTGCCCGCGCCGGAGCCGGACGCGCCGTTCTCCCTGCGCACGGTCCGCGCCGCGGTCACGGAGACCGCCGTCGCCGCGCTCCGGGCACGCGGCGAGCCGGCCCGGGAGGAGCGCCTGCTCGGCGAGATCCTCGTGGGGCTCGACCGGCTCGGGCACCTCGCCCGGCTTGCGGGTGCGGACGGCGCCGCGGCGGGCTCCCGGGAGGGGATCGGCAGCTCGACGGACCCGGCCGCGGCCGCCACCCCCGAGGCGCCCGGCGTGCGCTCCTGGCGCGACCCGGCACGGAGCGTCCGCGGTGGTCATCCGGCCACGCGCTCCGGGGTCGGCGAGGGGGACCGTGCCGACGGGGCCGCCGACGCCGGCGACGAGCCCTTCGCGGGCGTCCTGCCACCGCCCGTCGGACGCGGGCTCGCGGCCCCCGGCCCCGGTGCGCCCGAGGCTGGGCCGGCGCGTGGCGGTGCGGCGGCGAGCGCGTCGCGCGACGCCGCGGACCCCACGGCGACCGACCCGGTCCGGCTCGTCCTGAAGGTGATCGGCGACGAGCTGCGCCGGCCGGACCATCCGCGCCTCGTGGAGCTCGAGCCCGGGCGCTGGTGGCTGCGCGACGACCGGGAGATCGCCGAGGCGCGTCCACCGCTCTCCGATCGCATCGAGTGGGCGGTCTTCAGCCTCCTGACGACGACGGACGGCATCGCCGAGGGGGCGTTCTACGACCGGATCGCCGGGATGTTCCGCGGCTACGACGCGCCGGACGAGGAGATCGTGCGGGCCTGCCTGGAGAGCCATGCGGTGCGCGACCCGGGGCCGGACGGGGTGCTCCGCGCGCTCGACCTCCTGCGGGCCCGGCACGCCGAGCACGGCGCGCTCGTGGCGCAGCTCGCGGACCTCGGCCGTCGGCTCGGCATGCGCATCTGGATCGCCCGTCGCGAGCAGCGGCGCGTGGTGGACGACCGGCCGCTCGGCGACCTGCTGACGGACGCGGAGAAGCGCGTCTACCTCCCGCTCGTCCACCCCGGGCCGCCGGACGCGCTCGATGCGGTGGACTGCATCTGGTACGTCCGCGGGCGTGCGACCTGGCTCTTCGAGGTCGAGTGGACCGCCATGCTCGATGACCCGGTCACCCGGCGCGGCGGCCGGATCCCCACCACGGACACCCTCGTGCGCTTCCTCGTCATCCCCCCCGAGCGGACCGAGCTCGTCCGGCTCAAGCTCGAGCGCTCACCGCTCCTCCGTCGGCGCATGGAGGAGGACAACTGGCACATCCTCAAGTCCGACCATCTCCTCCGCCTCTGCGCCGCGGCGGACCCCCACGTCGCGGACCTCTCCACGCTCATCGGTCTCGACCCGGAGATCGAGCGTGACGGGGGGCAGATGCCGCTCTTCCGGTAGGGGAGCGCACGCCGGGCGCTATCCTCCGCGCAGTGGGCGCCCGGGGGACGCGGCGCCCCGCGACCAGGAGCGCTGCCCGATGCCCGCGACCACACCCGTCGACGCCCTTGCCGACCGCTTCTGGGCCGGCCTCCTCGACCTCAGCCCCGTCTGGGCGACGATGCTCGGCGACGAGACGCGCGCCGACCGCCTCGACGACCCCTCGCCCGCCGGCCGCGCCCGCGAGGTCGAGCTCCTCCGGCGCACCCGTGCCGAGGCGGCCGCGATCGACCCGGCCGGGCTCGGCGTCGAGGAGCGCGTGACGCTCGACATCATCGGCGTCGTCTGCGCCATCCGCGAGGGCTGGCACGCGCACCGCCTCTGGGAGCTCGACGCGGTCGACCAGCTCGCCGGCCCCCAGACGCTGCCGGGTGACCTCGCCCGGGTCCAGCGCGTGGACGGACCGGAGCGCGTCGCGCGGCTCGTCGCCCGGCTCGCCGCCTACCCCGCCTTCATGGACGCCACGATCGCGAACGTGGAGGCCGGCCACGCCGCCGGTCGGATGCCCGCGCCCGTCGCGTTCGCCCGGTCGATCGAGCAGGTCCGGCGGATGGTGGAGAGCCCCGTGGACGCGGAGCCGCTGCTCGCCGCGCACCCCGAGCTGCCCGAGGCGGACCGGGCGGCGATCCGCGAGGCGCTCACCGTCCACGTGCGCCCCGCGCTCGCGCGCTGGCTTGCGACGCTCGAGCGCCTCCGCCCCGCCGCACGCGCCGGCGACGGCCTCTGCCACCTGCCCGATGGCGACGCGCTCTACCGCTTCGCCATCCTCGCCTTCACGTCGCTGCCGGAGGAGCCGCAGGCGCTCCACGACTTCGGGCGCGCCCGGATCGCCGCGATCGCGGACGAGATGCAGGCGATCGCACGGCGGCTCGGGCACCCGGACGTCTCCGCGCTCCGCGCCGCGCTCGCCACGGACCCGACGAACCACGCGACGGATCCCGTCGACCTCGTCCGCCTCGCGGAAGGTCAGATCGCGCGCACGACCGCGGTCGCGCCGCGCTGGTTCGGGCGCCTGCCGGTCGCCCCGGTGCAGGTGCGTGCGGTCGAGGCACACCAGGAGCAGGAGGCGCCACCCGCCTTCTACATCCCGCCCGCCGCGGACGGGTCCCGGCCCGGCATCTACTACCTGAACACGTTCGACCCCGCCTCCCGCCCGATCCACCGGCTCGCGTCCACGACCTTCCACGAGGCCGTCCCGGGCCACCACTTCCAGATCGCCCTGGAGGGGGAGCAGGCCGCGCTGCCGGACTTCCGGCGTTTCGGGTCGCGCATCGCGGGCGGGGCCTATGCGGAGGGCTGGGGGCTGTACAGCGAGCGCCTCGCGGACGAGATGGGGCTCTACGCGGACGACCGCGAGCGCTTCGGGATGCTCGAGGCGCAGGCGTGGCGCGCAGCCCGGCTCGTGGTGGACACGGGCATCCATGCCTTCGGCTGGGAGCGGGAGCGGAGCATCGCGCTCCTGCGCGAGGCAGCCGGCCTCTCGCAGCTCGAGGCGGAGACGGAGACGGACCGCTACATCACCTGGCCGGGCCAGGCGCTCACGTACATGACCGGCCAGCGGGAGATCGAGGCGCTCCGGGCCGCGATCGCCGCGCGCGACGGGGAGCGCTTCGACCTGCGCGCCTTCCACGATGCCGTCCTCGGGCATGGCTCGCTGCCGCTCGCCACGCTCCGCGCGCAGCTGCCCGACTGGGTCGCGCCCCGGTCCTGAGAGAGCGGGTCCGCGGGCGCCCGCGTGACCCCTGCGCCGACGGGGTGACTTGCCAGCGTTGCTGCGCTTCGCCTATCCTGTGGGCACCCGGAGTGCGATTCTCGCCGTGAGGGGCGCTCCGAGGTGCGGAATCCGCAGCAGAGGCGCCGTCGTGTCGATCGCGTACCCCACCCGTCCCGCCGTCCAGCGCGACCGTCAGGTCGAGATGTGGAGGCGGGCCTCACGGTCCCTGCCTGGAGGAGCGAGCAGCAACTTCCGCGCATGGGGCGAGGAGACGGTCTACATCGATCGGGGCGAGGGTGCCCGGATCTGGGACCTGGACGGGAACGCGTACGTCGACCTGCGGATGGGCTACGGCACCACGATCCTCGGCCACGGGGATGCGCGCATCGATGACCACGTGAGCGCGCGGATGCGCCGCGGGGTGAGCTTCAGCCTCACCTCGGAGGACGAGGTTTCCGTCGCCGAGCTGATCTGCGAGCTCACCTTCTGCGAGATGGCCCGGATGACCGTCTCGGGGACGGAAGCGACGATGCACGCGATCCGTGTCGCCCGTGGCTACACCGGGCGCGACAAGATCGTGAAGTTCGAGGGCCAGTACCACGGCGTCCACGACTACGCCCTGATCAGCGTCGCCCCGAACGACGTGTCGGAGCTCGGCGACCGCGCGAACCCCGTGAAGCTGACCTACGGACGCGGCATCCCCGAGGCGATCAAGGAGACGGTGATCCCCGTCCCCTACAACGACCTCGTCACCCTCCGGCGCGTCTTCGAGGACGAGGGCGACCGGATCGCGGCGGTGCTCATCGAGCCGATGCTCGGCAACGCGCAGGGGATCCTGCCGCGGCCGGGCTTCCTCGCGGGGGTCCGCGCGATGACGCAGGAGTTCGGCGCCCTCCTGATCTTCGACGAGGTGAAGACCGGCTTCCGCGTGGCGCGCGGCGGTGCGGCGGAGCTCTTCGGCGTGACGCCGGACCTGGCCACCTACGCGAAGGCGATGGGCAACGGCTATCCGGCCGCAGCCTTCGGCGGCAGCCGCGAGGTGATGTCCGTGCTGCCGGACAAGGTGAGCCACGGCGGCACGTATGCGGGGAACCGCGTCGCTGCCGCGGCGGCCACCGCGGTGCTGCGGATCGTCCGTGACACGGACGCCCTCGCGCGGCTGGCCCGCGCCGCCCGGCGCGGTCCAGGCGGGGATCGGCGCGGAGATCGCGCGCCGCGGCCTGCCGCACGTCTTCACGGGCGTGCCCGCGATGTTCGGCGTGATGTTCTCCGAGACGCTGCCGGACGACTACCGCGGCTGGGCGGACACGGACCACCACCTCTACGACGACGTCGCGGTCGCGATGCGCCGGCACGGGCTCGTCCCCGAGCCGGATTCGCGCGAGCCGCTCTTCATGTCCGTCGCGCACGACGAGGACGCGGTCGTGGAGGAGGTCATCGACGGCTTCGCGGCCGCGCTCGACGAGGCCCTCGAGGCGCGCGCGCGCGCCCTCGGGTCGGCCGGCGGCCGGGGCTAGAGGCCCGTCGGCCCGCCGCGCGCGGGCCTGCTTGCCGCGGGGATGCCCACGACCGCCGCTGCCGACCCCCTCGCCTGGGTCCAGTCGACCTGGTTCATCCTCGTCGTCGCCATCCTCGTCGCGGCGCTCCTCTGGCGCCTCAGCCGACCCGTCTCCCGACGCGTCGTGACCGCGCTCCTCCGGGCGCAGGGGGTCGCGCTCGGCGGGCGCCTGGCTGCGGACGAGGTCGCCAAGCGCGCGGCCACCGTCGAGCAGCTCATCGCGGGCTGCGTGCGGTTCGCCATCGGGTGTGCCGTGGTCATCGCCGTCCTCGGTGCGTTCGACCTCTGGTCGGCGATCGCCGCCCTCGGCGTCATCGGCGCAGCCCTCGCGTTCGCGGGCCAGGCCGTCGTCCTGGACCTGCTCATGGGGGCGCTCATCCTTCTCGAGAGCCAGTACGCCACCGGGGACACGGTGCGCATCGGCGAGGTGGAGGGCGAGGTGGAGGAGATCGGGCTCCGACGCACCACGCTCCGGGATGCGACCGGCACGGTCCACGTCATCTCCAACGGCATGATCCGCTCGGTCGCCAACCTCACCCGCGTCCATGCCATGGCGATCGTGGACATCCCCCGGGTGCCCGAGGTCGCGATCGCGGACACCATCGCGATCATGGACCGCGTCGGCGCGGAGCTCGCCGCGGACCCCGCCTGGGCGGACGCGATCCTCGTGCCACCCGCGTACCTCGCGACGACCGAGCTCGAGGCGGAGGGGGTGACGCTCCGCATCGCGGGTCGGGTCCGCGCGGCCGATCGCTGGCGGGTCACCGCCGAGCTGCGGCATCGGCTGGCGCTCGCGCTCCACGTGGCGCGCGCCGCTGTCGCCGAGGATGGCCGGACGGGCGGTGGGGGAGCGGAGACCGGGGACGGCGCGCACCGGTAGAATGCCCGCGTAGCACGGGTGCGCCGCACCCCGCCAGAGGAAGAGCCGGATGACCACCGACCGCCCCGCGAGCGGGGACGCCGAGATCATGAACCTCATGTCCGAGGGCCGGAGCTTCCCGCCCGACCCGGCGTTCGCGGCGCGCGCGAACGCGACGGCCGACCTCTACGCGGAGGCGGAGCGCGATCCCGAGGCCTTCTGGGCCCGCCTTGCGCGCGAGCGGCTCGACTGGACCACGCCCTTCCACACCACGCTGAAGTGGGACCTCCCTTTCGCGGAGTGGTTCGTCGGGGGCACGCTGAACGTCAGCGAGAACTGCCTCGACCGGCACGTCCGTGCGGGGCTCGGCGGCAAGGTCGCCTACCACTGGATCGGCGAGCCGGGCGACACCCGGACGCTCACCTACGCGGACCTGCTCGCGGAGGTCCAGAAGACCGCGAACGCGCTGCGCGAGCTCGGCGTCGGGACGGGCGACCGCGTCGCCATCTACATGCCCATGATCCCCGAGCTGCCGATCGCGATGCTCGCGTGCGCCCGGATCGGCGCGCCGCACACGGTCGTCTTCGGGGGATTCTCCGCCGAATCGCTGGCGGACCGCATCAACGACGCCCAGGCGAAGCTGCTCATCACCGCCGACGGCGGCTGGCGGCGCGGCAAGCCGGTGGACCTCAAGACCGCGGCGGACGAGGCGCTCACGCGCACCCCCACGATCGAGAAGTCCCTCGTCGTGCGCCGCGTCGGCGACGCGCTGCCGGGGACGCGCATGACGCCGGGGCGCGACGTCTGGTGGCACGACATCGTCGACCGCCAGGCGCCCGACGCGCCCCCCGTGCCGGTGGACAGCGAGCACATGCTCTACCTCCTGTACACGAGCGGCACGACCGCGAAGCCCAAGGGGATCATGCACACGACCGCCGGGTACCTCCTCGGCGCGAGCGTCACCCACGCGTGGGTCTTCGACATCAAGCCGGACGACGTCTACTGGTGCGCCGCCGATGTCGGCTGGGTCACCGGCCACAGCTACATCGTCTACGGCCCGCTCGCGAACGGGACGACCGGGCTGCTCTACGAGGGCGCTCCGGACACGCCGGCCTGGGACCGCTGGTGGCAGATCATCGAGGACTACAAGGTCACCGTCCTGTACACGGCCCCGACCGCGATCCGCGCCTTCATGAAGCAGGGCGAGGAGCTTCCCGCGAAGCACGACCTCTCGTCCCTCCGGCTGCTCGGGTCGGTCGGCGAGCCGATCAACCCGGAGGCGTGGCTCTGGTACCAGCAGAACATCGGCGGCGGCCGCTGCCCGATCGTGGATACCTGGTGGCAGACGGAGACCGGCTCGATCCTCATCACGCCCCTGCCCGGCGTGACCACGACGAAGCCCGGATCGGCCACGCTCCCGCTCCCCGGGATCGAGGCGGACGTGGTCGACGCGAACGGGCACAGCGTGCCGCTCGGCTCCGGTGGCTATCTCGTCCTCAAGCGCCCGTGGCCGTCCATGCTCCGCGGCATCTACGGCGACCCGGACCGCTACCGCGCGACGTACTGGGGGCGCTTCCCCGGCATGTACTTCGCAGGCGACGGGGCGAAGCGCGACAGCGACGGCTACCTCTGGCTCCTCGGCCGCGTGGATGACGTGATGAACGTCGCCGGCCACCGGATCTCCACGATCGAGGTGGAATCGGCCCTCGTGGACCACCCGTCCGTGGCGGAGGCCGCGGTCGTGGGCAAGGAGGACCCGGTCACCGGCCAGGCGATCTTCGCGTTCGTCACGACGAAGTCCGGCATCGTCACGAGCGACGCGCTCGCCACGGAGCAGCGCGAGCACGTGGCGAAGGTCCTCGGCGCCATCGCCCGGCCTCGCTACCTGCTCTTCACCCCGGACCTGCCCAAGACCCGGTCCGGGAAGATCATGCGCCGGCTCCTGCGGGACGTCGCCGAGGGGCGGACCCTCGGGGACACCACGACGCTCGCGGATGCGGGGGTCGTGGAGTCGATCCGCGCCGGTGCCGGGGGCGCGGACGAGGAGTGAGCGCCGCCCGGCGCCGTGCGTCCGCGGCCGATCCGGAGGTTCCCCGCCGGTTCGCGCTCGTCGTCGGCGTGGTCCTCATCGTCGTCGGGCTGGCGGGCTTCCTGCCCAATCCGATCCTCGGCCATCCCGGCGGGAACCCGTTCATCGTGACCGGGCCGGTGCAGGACACGCTCCACCTCGCGGCCGGCTGCGTCGCGCTCTGGGTCGCGCTCGGGCTCACCGGCCGGGGGCAGGGGAGCGCGCTCCTTGCCTTCGGCATCGCCTGGCTCGCGTTCGTCGTGTGCACCTTCGTCTCGCCCACCTTCTTCGGCATCCTCGGGCCCGCACCCTGGTACGCCGTGACGCTGCCCGGGCAGCTCCTCCCCCTCGCCCGCGGGCTCGCGGCCGTGGCCATCGGCATCGGCGCGCGGATGGCGGCCGCGAGGGCCGTGGGGGACGGGCCGGGGGCGCGCGCCTGCGCACCCTGCCGCCGGGCGGGCCGGCGGGCGCCGC
>JBJTJV010000045.1:0-2454 GCA_046352645.1 Chloroflexota bacterium
AGCCGGATCTTCCTGACGTTGAGGACGATCTGGGTGACGTCCTCCTTCACGCCCGGGATGCTGCTGAACTCGTGGTACACGTCGCGCACCTGGATGGAGGTGACCGCGGCTCCCTCGAGGGACGACAGGAGCACGCGACGCAGCGCGTTCCCGATCGTCACGCCGTAGCCGGGCTGCAGCGGGCTTGCCTCGTAGCGCCCCCATTCCTGGGTCGCGTCGAGGGCCTCGAGCTGTGCGCCCGTGACCTCGTTCTCGATCTCGATCATGGGTTGACGATCACCTCGAGTAGTACTCGACCACGAGCTGCTCGTCGATCTCGAGCGGCATCTGGTCGCGGCGCGGCAGCGCGCTCACGGAGCCGGAGAGCTTGTCCGCGTCCACGGTCAGCCAATCCGGCCGCTGGGTGGAGCGGAGGGACTCCTTGACCGCCTTGAAGTACTCGGACTTCCGGCTGACCTCGCGGACCTCCACGCGGTCTCCCGCGCGCATCTGGATCGAGGGGACGGTGACCGCCCGCCCGTTCACCGCGAAGTGCCCGTGGGCCACGAGCTGCCGTGCCTGCGCGCGGCTGGTCGCATAGCCCATGCGGAAGACGACGTTGTCCAGGCGCGTCGCGAGGAGGCGCAGGAGGTTCTCGCCGGTGACGCCGGGGCGCGACTCGGCGACGTCGAAGTAGCGGCGGAACTGCCGCTCCATCACCTGGTAGACGCGGCGCACCTTCTGCTTCTCGCGCAGCTGCGTCCCGAACTCGGACATCTTCCGGCGCCGAACGCCGTGCTGTCCGGGCGGGGTCGCCCGACGCTCGAAGGAGCACTTCTTGGTGTAGCACCGCGAGCCCTTGAGGAAAAGCTTCATCCCCTCGCGGCGGCAGAGGCGGCAGACAGGTCCGGTGTATCGAGCCATCGGTACGTCCTAGACGCGGCGCCGCTTGGGCGGGCGGCAACCGTTGTGGGGGATCGGGGTGACATCGGTGATCGCGGTGACCTCGAGCCCGGCGGCCTGGAGAGACCGGATCGCCTGCTCGCGGCCCGCGCCGGGACCCTTGACGAAGACCTCGACCTGGCGCTTGCCATGCTCTGCGGCGCGGCGTGCAGCCCCATCGGCGGAGAGCGCCGCCGCGTAGGGCGTGCTCTTCCGGGAGCCCTTGAAGCCGGCCAGCCCACCGCTGCCCCAGGCGATCGTCGCACCCGTGGTGTCCGTGATCGTGACGATCGTGTTGTTGCAGGTCGCCTGGATGTGGACGTGCCCCACCGGGACGTGCTACCGTTCCCGGCGCCGCACCTTCGCAGCGCGCTTTCGCTCGGCCATGCTCGGCTCTCAGCTCCTGTCTCGGGGTGCGGGCCCGACGCGCCGTAGCACGCAGGACCCGCCGTGGGTGGTCGCTCTACTTCTTCTTCTTGGCGCCGACGGTCTTCTTGACGCCGCGCCGGGTGCGGGCGTTCGTCTTGGTCCGCTGGCCGCGCAGCGGCAGGTTGCGCCGATGGCGCAGGCCGCGGTACGAACCGATCTCCTGGAGGCGCTTGATGTTCAGCGCGACCTCACGGCGGAGATCTCCCTCGACCTTGTACCGCCGGTCGATCACCTCACGCAGACGACCGACCTGGTCCTCCGTGAGGTCGCGGACACGCGTGTCCGGGTTGATGTTCGTCTGGGCCAGGATCTTCTGGCTGGTCGGCAGACCGATGCCGAAGATGTAGGTGAGGGCGATCTCGACGCGCTTCTCGCGCGGGATATCGACGCCCGCGATCCGTGCCACCGCTCCTCCTAGCCCTGACGCTGCTTGTGCTTGGGGTTGGAGCAGATCACCATCACCGTGCCGTGCCGGCGGATGATCTTGCACCGCTCGCAGCGCGACTTCACCGATGCCGAGACCTTCACGATCGCTCCATCACTTGAGTCGATAGGTGATCCGCCCGCGCGAGAGGTCGTAGGGCGACAGCTCGACGCGGACCCGGTCACCCGGGAGGATGCGGATGAAGTTCATCCGCAGCTTGCCACTGATGTGCGCCAGGACGCGGTGCTTGTTCTCCAGCTCGATCGCGAACATGGCGTTGGGCAACGGCTCGATGACCGTCCCCTCGACCTCGATCGCATCCTTCTTTCCCACAGGCCGGCGTCAGCTCCGCACTTCTCTGGCTCTTCGCAGCGTCTCGCCCCGGGCATCCCTGCCGCCGGACGGCCGCGATGCGCCGGGGTACTCCCGGCGCACGAAAGCGGAGTCTATCAGATGCGCGCGCTTCACGGCAACCCCCCGGTGGCCGGGGTCGTGCCCGCGCCGAAGAGCTCATCGGCAGCCGGGTGCGCACCCACGGTGAGGATGCGCGGCCCGTCCGCGGTCACCGCGATCGAGTGCTCCCACTGCACGGCCAGCGACCCGTCGCGGGTCTCGACGGTCCACCCATCGCCGCGCACCCGCACCTCGTGCGTGCCGAGCGTGACCATCGGCTCGATGGC
>JBJTJV010000363.1:0-7788 GCA_046352645.1 Chloroflexota bacterium
GGCGCGGCTCCCCCCCGGCGCGCGGGCCCGGGCGCTGCGCGGCGGGCGCGCCGCGGCCGGCGAGGCCGGCGCGCCGGGGCGCGTCGCCCGCGCCCCCGTGCGCGCCGCCCCCGGGCCCACCCCCGTGCCTGCCCCCGAGCCGATCCCCGCGGCCGCGCCCGGCCTCTCCGTCCTCGCCGTCCGCGGCTCGCACGCCGAGCAGCGCCCGGACCGGCTCGCCGGGGAGGAGCCGCTCCAGGTCCTCGCCGCCGGTCCGGGCATGGCGCCCGTGGAGGTCGCCGTGACGATGCGCACGCCCGGCGACGAGGCGGCGCTCGCGCTCGGCTTCCTCCTCACCGAGGGGCTCGCCACGGCCGCGGCGCTCGCCGACGCGACCTGCACCTTCGGCGACCCGACGCGGATGTCCCAGCCGCACGACGCCGTCGTGGTCCGCCTGCCGGTGCCGTTCGATGCGGGCGCGGTCGCCGCGCGGACCACGGTCGCGACCGCCAGCTGCGGCATCTGCGGCAAGGCGTCGATCGACGATGTCGCGCAGCGCTGCGGCGTGCTCCCGCCCGGGCCGCGCATCGCCCGCTCCGTCATCCTCGCGCTCCCGGCCGCGATGCGCGCCGCCCAGGCGGTCTTCGCCCGCACCGGCGGCCTCCACGCGGCGGCGCGCTTCCTGCCGGACGGCACGCTCCGCGATGTCCGCGAGGACGTCGGCCGCCACAACGCGCTGGACACGCTCGTCGGCGTGGCGATCCGGGAGCGCGCCGTGCCGCTCCACGGGGAGGTGCTCCTCGTCTCCGGGCGAGTGAGCTTCGAGATCGTCCAGAAGGCGGCGATCGCGGGCTTCGGCCTCCTCGCCGCGGTCTCCGCGCCGACCGACCTCGCGGTGCGCACGGCCGAGCGCGTCGGCATGACGCTCGTGGGGTTCCTCCGCGACGACGGCTTCAACGTGTACACCGGGGCGGAGCGGATCGACCTCGACGCCTGACCGGGCGACGCCCGCCGGGCCGCGCCGCGTGCGCCGCGCGGGGTGCGAGCGCCGCGTCAGGCGGTCACGAGGGCCGGCGCGTGCTCGCCGGGTGCGGCTGCGTCCTCCGCGCGGAGCTGCCCGCGGGCCGCGCGGACGCCGGCGCGGAACGCCGCGCTGCTCCCCTCGCGCAGGCCGGGGTGGCGCTCGGCCGCGAGCCGGAGGTGCGCGGTCTCCACGGCGTCGGGGTCGATCTCGTCGATCGCCGCCACGAGCGCGCCGAGCGCGACGATCGCGGTCATCCGCTCGTCCCCGCCGATGCGACCGATCGACGTGCACGGGACGCGCAGGATCCTCACCCCTGCGGGCGGCGTCACGTCCCCGACGAGATCCGCGTTCACGACCGCGATCCCGCCCGGCGCGACGCGCGCCAGGAAGCGCTCGGCCGAGGGCGCGTTGAGCAGCGCCGCGACCTGGTAGCGGTCCACCACGGGCGACCCGATCGGGCCGTCCGCGCAGATCACCGTGCAGCTCGCGGTGCCGCCGCGCATCTCGGGACCGTACGCGGGGATCCAGAGGGCCTCGTGGCCGCGCGCGAGCCCCGCGTGCGCATGGACCTCCGCGGCGAAGAGGAGGCCCTGGCCCCCGAAGCCCGCGCCCGCCGGCTGGGCCGCGCAGGCACGCCGGAGCAGCGCCTTCGTCCGCCCGATCGCCGCGGCATCCGCGAGCGAGCCGCGCGCGGCGAACGCGACGCCCGGCAGGAGCCCGAGCATCTCCGTGATCCGGAGCGGGAAGCCGGTACGCATCCGGTCGCGGCCCTCCGGGCTCGACGTGGTCCGCTGGCCCAGGAGCGTCGTCGGCGCCATCTGGCCGCCGGTCATCCCGTAGATCCCGTTGTTCACGAAGACGGTCGTCATCCGCTCCCCGCGCGCCGCCGCGTGGACGATCTCCGCGGTGCCGATCGCGGCGAGGTCGCCGTCCCCCTGGTACGTGAGCACGAACGCGTCCGGCCGCACGCGCCGGATCCCGGTGGCCACCGCGGGCGCCCGCCCATGCGGCGCCTCCACGAAGTCCACGCGCAGGTCGTCGTACGCGAAGACGGCACAGCCCACGGGCGCGACCGCGATCGTCCGCGCCCCGAGGTCCAGCTAGCCGAGCACCTCCGCGACAAGGCGGAGGATCACGCCGTGGCCACAGCCCGGGCAGTAGTGCGTGGAGCGGTCGGCGAGGAGCGCGGGCCGCGCGGCCATGACGCGCATCTGCGCAGGCGTGGTCATGCCGCGACTCCTTCCCGTGGATCGGTCGCGATCGTGAGCCGCCGCGTCCCGGTCGGCCGGGGGCCTGCGGGGCGGCGCGGGGGCATGGCGGGTGGTCATCGTGCCGTCACCGTACCGGCCGGGGCGGGGCCGCAGGCAGGTCCGTTCGGCCCTTCCGCCCGTGCCGTGCCGGGAGCCGCGTCCGGGCCATCGGGCCGGGGGACGCACGGGCGCGTATCCTCGGACGCGTGGAGAGCGGCATCACCGGGATCGTGCTGGCCGGCGGGCGGTCGCGGCGCTTCGGGTCGGACAAGCTCGCGACCGTCCTTGCCGGCCGCCCCCTCGTGGAGCATGCGATCGACGCGCTCGCGACGGTCGCGGACGAGGTCGTCGTCGTGATCGCCGCGGACGCCGTACCCGGGACCGCGGGCGCGCCGGGGCAGGGGAGCGGGCCGGTGCCGCCGGGCGTCCGGGCCGTCCACGCCGCGGCCGAGGTGCGCCCCTGGCTCCGTGTCGTGCGCGACGGGATGCCGGACGCGGGTCCGCTCGCGGGCTTCCTCGCGGGCGCGTGGGCCGCGCACCATCCGGCGCTCGTCGTCGTCGCGGGCGACCAGCCGGCGCTCGTGCCGGACGTGCTGGCGCTCCTCGCCGCGCGCGTCGGCATGCCGGCCGCGGACGGGCTGCCGACGCCGCGGGCCGCGCAGCTCGCGGCCACGGGCGCGGCGGAGGATGGGGTGCCGCTGCCGTTCGCGGCGGACCGCGACGCGGCCGTGGTCGCCGCCGAGGGGCTGCTCCGTGACGGTGCCCGCTCCCTCCGCGCCCTCCTCCTCACGCTCGGGGCCGCCACGATCCCGGCCGCGACCTGGCGGCAGCTCGACCCGGACGGCGCCACGCTCCGCGACGTGGACGTCCCCGCGGACCTCCCCGCGACCCCGGTCGCCCGGCGCGCGCCGTGACGACGGCCGAGCGCACCGGCGGGGGCCGCACGGTCGCGATCCTCCTTGCGCTCGCTGCGATCCTCGCCGCGGCCGTGAGCGCCCGTGCCGGGCTCTACGCGAGCGACGCGACGAGCGCCTGGACCGCGGCCGTGGGCACCGAGCAGAAGCGCGGCGCCCTCCGTCTCGCGGACGTCCGCGACGTCTACGGCGCCCAGGCCGACCAGGCGCTCATGGTCGCGTCCGCCCGGCTGCGCGCAGACCGGCTCCGCGCGGCGATGACCGACGCGGCGCCCGAGGTGGTCGTCGCCCTCGAGGTGGAGGCGCGCGTCCACGACCAGGTCGCCACGATCGGCGCATCCGGGCAGAGCCCGCTCCGGATCCTCGCCGATCCCGTCTACCTCCTCCCGTCCGGCGCCTACGACCTGCCCCGCGTCCTCGCGGATGCCCGTGCGGCGCTCGGCGCGGAGATCGCCGCGGATCCGGCGGCGGCGCTCGCGGACGGGGACCGGGCTGCCGCCCGCTCGCAGCTCCTCCTCGCGCTCACGATCCCGATCGCCTGCGTCTTCCTCGCGGGCGCGCTCGCCCAGGCGTGGCGCCGGTTCCGCCGGCCGCTCCTCGCGACCGGCTGGGTCGTCCTCGGCGCGGCCGGGGTGTCCGCCGTCGTCGTGGGACTCCTCGCATGATCGACCCGGACACCCTCGCGGAGATCGAGGCGGGGACGCGGCGGGAGCGGCTGATGGCGCTCCTCCTCGGGCTCGTCGCGATCGTCGCCGCTGCGCTCGTGCTCGTCCAGGCCGTCCAGGGGCAGCGCGAGGCACGGGCGAACGCGGTCGCGGCCCAGCTCGCCGCGGACGTCACGACGCGGCTCGTCGCGTCGCAGACCTTCCTCGGCTTCCGCTTCCTCAACCTCCAGCGTGCGACGCAGCTGATGCTCGAGGGCGGCGCGCGGCGACTCGTCGCCCTTGAGGCGGGCAGCGCGGCCGAGGACGCCATCGGCGTCGCGGAGACGGAGGCCGGCCGTGGCCTGGCGACGCTCGTGGAGGAGATGGCGGCGTTGCCGCCCGCGGAGGGTCCCCTCGACGCGTACGCGCGCGCCGCGATCGGGACGGGCAACGAGGGGCTCGCGCGCCTGGTCGCGGAGCAGAACGCCGCGCGGGATGCCGCGACGCTCGCGTCCGCGCGGAGCAACGAGGCGGTCCTCGGCCTGTCGATCGTCGCGCTCGCGGGCGTGCTCGCCGGTCTCGCGGCCGTCGTGGGGCGCGGACGGTCGGGGCGCGCGCTCCTCGCCGTGGCCGCGGCCGCGCTCGGGGTCGCGACGGGGGTGCTCGTCCTCGCGAGCGGTCTGCTCACCCGCGGGTAGGCGGCCGGCCGGTCGCGGGTCCCCCATCGGTACCCCCGGCCCCCGCCGGAAGGTGCGCAGCGCCGGGGGTTGCGTTCGCGCGCGGGGCTCGGCTATCCTCCGCCACCCGGTCGAAGGGGAAGTGCCTCTCGGGGCACGTCTCCGGGGATCCGCCACTGTGCCCTTGTGGCGGATCCCGGCCAGGACGCGGCAGCTCCGCGTCCCGGTGCCTCGGCCTGTGGACCGCGGTCGTGCCCTGCGACCCCGGTGCGTCCGCCATCGCGCGGAGGCCCGGTGACAGTGAGAGGGAAGACAGGACCATGGAAAGGGCAGAACCCCGGATGACCATGGGTGGCGCCGTGCCGCTCGAAGTCCGGACGCACACGGCGCGGTCGCGGGGCCGCGCACGGGCCGCGCTCGTCGTCGGGCTCGTCGCGCTGCAGATCGTCCTCCTTGCCGGCACCGCGGGTGTCGCCGATGCACGGGGTGGCGGGGGCAAGGTCCGCGTCGCGCGGATCGCGGAGTTCCCGATCCTCGGGCGCTTCGACATCGGGACGAACATGCTCCTCGCGCAGTACCTGCTGCGCTCGCGGGACCGCTACGTGCGCTTCACCGCGGACTTCACGCCGTCCACCCAGTGGTCGCTCCGCGCCTTCCAGCGCGAGCACCGGATCCGCGACACCGGTCTCTTCGACCAGCGGACCTGGGTCCGCCTGACGCGCACGATCCGCCGTGGCGACACGGGCTGGGCGGTCGTGGGGCTGCAGGAGACGCTCAATCGCAAGATGCGCTGGAACCTGCCCACGGACGGCGTCTTCGGGCCGAAGACGGTCGATGCGGTCCGTCGCTTCCAGCGCTCCGTGGGCCTGCGCCAGTCCGGCGTCGTGGACCAGCGCACCTGGCGCGTCCTCGCGTGGCACTACGAGCGCCCGAACTTCGCGCTGAAGAGCCTGTGTGACTACAGCACGATCAACGGCCCGGAGGCGAACTGGGCGACCTCGTCGGTCATCGCCTGGATCGAGGAGGCATCGCGGATCTTCCACCGCCGGACCGGCCGCCCGATGGCGATCGGCGACCTCAGCTACCGCTTCGGCGGCAGGCTCCCGGGCCACCGGCTCCACCACCGTGGCATGGAGGCGGACATCCGGCCGGCGCGCGACGACGGCAGGCAGTGCGCGACCGGCACGGACTACCGGACGGGCATCTACGACCCGGGCGACACGCGCCAGATCGTCAACGCGGTGCGCAGCGCCGCGGGCAAGCGGATCCTGCTCATCGCCTTCAACGACCCCCGCCTCAAGGGGACGCGCTACGTCCGCTGGGCGCCCGGGCACGACGACCACATCCACGTGACGTTCTGCCGCCCGGGCCACCCGGACCGTCTCTACGACTGCGTCAGCCGGCCGGGCGGCAAGGTCCGCAGGTAGCGCGGTCCGCCGCGCGCCGGTCGGGCCGCGGTGGTCAGTCGAGGTCGATCGGCGGGTCGATCCGGAAGACCGGGTGGTCGGCGGGGCCGGGGTGGCGCCGGAGCAGCGTCCGGTTCCAGCCGCCGACGCGCTCGGCGTACGCGGTGACGATCGTCTCGGCTTCCTCGCCGCCGATCTCCTCCGCCTGGAACGCCTCCGTGCCGGCACGCGTCTCGATCAGCCCGAGGCCGCGGGCGCGCAGGTTGCGGACCCAGTGCGTCTCGCCGCGAGGCGAGACGAGGTAGCGCGCACCGCGCCAGACGAACGGTCCGTCGAAGGGGACGCGGATCTCGCGGCCGGGGCGCCGACCGTGGACGACGCGGACCGGCCGCAGGAGCAGCGCGCCGACGATCGGGTTCACGATCCGGGCGAGGATCGGGTCGGTGTGGACGGTGGGAACGACATGTGCGCGCATCGGAGACCTCCGGGCCGAGGGGGCCGGATGGTCACAGCCTCGCACGCACGGGCGCCGCGCACGAGTGCCGACGGGCACGCGGACGGGGAGCTGCGGGTCGTGGCTGCGCGGCGCGCACCCTCAGCTCCCCGGCAGGCGCGTCCCCGGGCCGTGGCTGTGCCCCTCGTGGTAGCGCTTCGGCTTGGGCGGCGCGTTCGCAGGACGGGCGAGGGCGCCGTTCGCCTGGCGCGGCGCCGCCTGCGCCACGATCGGGACGGAAAGGACGCGCGGGGCGTCGGCGCCGCAGGCGGGGCAGGCGGCAGGCAGGTCGCGGTCCGCGATCGCGCGGGTCAGCGTGAAGGCGGTCGCACAGGCGGCGCAGACGTGCTCGTAGCGGGGCATGTCGTCGACGATACCGCTACCGTGCACGGATGGCGACCGGTGGGTGGACGACGCGCGCGGGAAGGGTAGCGCGCGGCCGTGCGCCCGGGCGTGCGTCCGCGCTCCCGTGCCGCGTCCCCGGCCGTGCCCTCCCCGCGCTCGTGGCCGCGCTCCTTGTCGCGCTCGCGTGGCCGCTCGCCGGCAGCGCCGCGGCCAAGGTGCCGCTGCCGCCGGACGTCCGCCCCGCGCTGACGCGGGCCGCGACGGACGAGGAGCGTCTCCGTCGCGACGGCTGCCTCGCGTTCGAGCCCGCGACCGTGCCGCGCACGTGCGTCTACGGCGTGCGGACCGCGGGCACGATCGTGGCGCTCGTCGGCGATTCCCACGCCGCGCACCTCTTCCCGGCGATCGAGGCGCTCGCGCTCGCGCGCGGCTGGCGGCTCGTGACGTTCGTGAAGGTGAGCTGCCCGTTCACGCGCCAGGCGGTCCACTCGTACAACCTCGGCCGGTCGTATCGCGAATGCACGACCTATGTCGGCAACGCGATCGCGCGCCTCAAGGCGCTCGGGCCGGACCTCGTGATCACGGCGGTGGGGCGCTGGATGCGCTCGACCGACCCGGATGCGGGCGATCCCGCCACGCAGGGGCGGGGGATCGGGGCCGCGCTCGCGGAGATCCCCGGGCGGAAGGTCGTCATCGTGGACGTCCCGTACTCGTGGAAGGACATCCCCGACTGCCTGGCCGCCAACCGGTCGGACATCCGGCGCTGTGCGATCCCGCGCATCGGCGCGACCGCGGGCGGCGTCCCGGTCCGCGAGCGCAAGGCGGCCGCCCGTGCGGGCGGCACCGTGGTCGATCTCACGGCGGAGCTCTGTGGCCCGACCGCCTGCGCGGCGATCTCCGGCGGCATGATCCGCTACCGCGACCAGCACCACCTCACGGCGACCTTCGCGCGCTCGCTCGCGCCCGCGATCGGCGTGCGCATCGGGACAGTCGCGGGGAGCTGACGGGGGGCCGTGCCGCCGGCCCCCGGC
Organism: Chloroflexota bacterium; assembly: GCA_046352645.1. Lineage (GTDB taxonomy): Bacteria > Chloroflexota > Limnocylindria > Limnocylindrales > CSP1-4 > JAFMJV01. The sequence continues at coordinate 7,764 of JBJTJV010000363.1, forward strand.
CGTGCCGCCGGCCCCCGGCCGTGCC
>JBJTJV010000364.1:0-9985 GCA_046352645.1 Chloroflexota bacterium
CGCTCCGGCCTCGCCGCCCGCATGCGGCGCAGCGGCTCGGCGAGCCAGGCACGGTCGTCCGCGGCGCGCTCGGCACGGCTGAAGGCCTGCGGCAGGAACGCGCCGACGAGGGCCATGCCCCGGCGCTCCAGGCGCGCACGCACCTCCGCGCCGACGCCGAGGAAGCCGGGCGGGCCGATCTCCGTGCCCGCGTAGCCCGAGCCGAGCATCCAGTCGAGCAACTCGTCCGGCTCGGGGACCCAGGCATCCTCGCGGCTCACCTCGTCCACGCCGTACGAGCAGGGGGCGCTCGCGATCCGCAGCGTGGGCATCGGGGTGGGTCCTCCTTCTGCGGTCAGGGCAGGTTCCGCTCGCGCGGCAGGTGGCGGGCGTAGTCGGCGTAGGCAGCGCGCACCTCGGCGCGCTCCGAGACCTGGGCGACCGGCACGTCCCACCAGCTGTCGTAGCCCGGCACGCCGACGGACGGATCGGTCTCGGTGACGATGACGACGGGTCCGCGCAGCGTGCGCGCCTCGACGAGCCGGGCCGCGAGCTCGGCGGGGCTGTGGGCCGTGAGCGCGTGCGCGCCGAGGCTGCGCGCGCCCGCCACGAAGTCGAGCGGCAGGACGTCGCCGGTGAGCCGCCCGGTGGCCGGGTCGCGGTAGCGGAAGTCCTGGAAGCCGCCGTCGCCGCCGCAGGCGTTCGAGAGGTTCCGGATGCAGCGGAAGCCGTGGTTGTCCAGCAGGATGACGGTGAGGTCGACCCCCTCCTGGACGGCGGTCGCGAGCTCCGCCGAGAGCATCAGCCACGATCCGTCGCCCACGAGGACGTGGACGCGCCGGTCCGGCGCGGCGAGCGCGACGCCGACGCCGCCCGCGACCTCGTAGCCCATCGTGGAGTAGCCGTACTCGAGGTGGTAGCCGCCCGGGCGGGGCGTCCGCCAGAGCTTGTGCAGGTCGCCCGGCAGCGAGCCCGCGGCGCACACGACGATCCCGTCCGCGCCCGCCGCCTCGTTCACGAGCCGGATCGCCTCGGGCTGGGAGACGTGGCGCGGCGTCGCGAGGCGGAGCACCCGGTCCACCTCGGCGTTCCACGCGGTACGCAGCGCCTCCTGGTGCGCGCGACGCTCCGGCGCGACGCCGGTCCAGCCGCGTGCGGCCAGGAGCGCGTCGAGCTCCTCGAGCGCGGCCCGCGCGTCCGCCACGACGGGGATGGCGCGCGCCTTGGCCGCGTCCATCTCGGCCACGTTGATCGCCCCGAAGCGGACGTCCGGGTCCTGCCACGCGGTCCACGAGGCGGTCGGGAAGTCGGAGAGGCGCGTCCCGATCGCGAGCACGAGGTCCGCGTCGCGCGCGACCGCGTTCCCCGCTGAGCCGCCCGTCGCCCCGACCGCGCCGAGGTTCAGCGGATGGTCCCAGGCGAGCGCGCCCTTGCCGGCCTGGGTCTCCGTGACCGGGATCCCGTAGCGTGCGGCGAACGCGGCGAGGAGGTCCTCGGCGCCGCTGTAGGGGACGCCGCCACCCGCCACGATCATGGGCCGACGCGCGCCGACGAGCGCGTCCGCGAGCCGGGCGAGGAGCGTCCGGTCCGGCCGGGCGCGGGGCACGACCCAGGTGCGCTCGAGGAAGAGCTCCGTCGGGTAGTCCCACGCCTCGGCCTGCGTGTCCTGTGGCAGGCAGAGGGTGACCGCGCCCGTATCCGCGGGAGAGGTGAGGACGCGCATCGCCGCGGGCAGGGCGGTGACGAGCTGCTCGGGCCGGTCGATCCGGTCCCAGTAGCGGGAGAGCGGGGCGAAGGCGTCGTTCACGGAGGTCGCCTGGCTCTCCGGGCGCTCGAGCTGCTGGAGCACGGGGGTGACGCGCCGGGTCGCGAAGATGTCGCCCGGCAGGAGGAGGACGGGCAGCCGGTTCACGGTCGCCATCGCCGCGCCGGTGAGCATGTTCGTGGCGCCCGGGCCGATCGAGGTCGTGCAGGCGTACGTGCGCAGGCGCCGCTGCTGCTTGGCGTAGGCCGCCGCAAGGTGGACCATGCCCTGCTCGTTCCGGCCCTGCAGGTAGCGCAGCGCGTCCGGGCCGCGGCCGAGCGCCTCCGCCTCGAGCGCCTCGCCGATCCCCGCGACGTTGCCGTGGCCGAAGATCCCGAGCACGCCCGCGAAGAAGCGGCTGCTCTCGCCGTCGCGCTCGACGTGCTGCGCGCGCAGGAACGCGACGAGGGCCTGGGCCATCGTCAGGCGGCGGGTCGTGCTCACGTGGTCCCCCTCTCCGGTGATGGCGCGGCGCGGACGGCATCGGCACCCGGCATCGCCGCGTCCGCCGGACCCGCTGCGAGCTCCTGCGCGCGGTGGAAGAAGTGGCCGAAGGTGTCGCGGGCGATCGCGGCGACCGGCAGCGCGACGATCGCGCCGATGATCCCCGCGAGCGCGAAGCCGATGGTGATCACGACGAGGACGGTCGCCCCGCCGAAGCTGATCATCTGGCCCTGGAAGGCGGGCACGAGGACCGAGCCCTCGAAGTTGAAGGCGGCGAAGTAGAAGATCCCCACCGCGATGACGGTCTCCGGCCCCGCGGTGAGCGACAGGAGGAGCGCGGGGATGTACGCGAAGATCGGCCCGATCTGCGGGATCGCCTCGAACAGGAAGGCGAAGAGCCCGAGGAGGAGCGCGAAGGTGAGCATCACGTGCGCACCGGGCACGAAGATGCCGATGAGCGCGTTCCCCGTGGCGACGATGCAGCACTGGATCGCGCCGACCATCAGCTCGGCCTTCACGAAGGTCGCGAGGTCACGGTGCGCGATGGAGAGCACCTGCGTGACGTCGGCGCGCCAGGGGCCGGGGACCGCGCGGTAGAAGCCCGCGGCCATCCGCGGCTGGTCCTTGAGGAGGTAGAAGAGGAAGAAGGGCAGGAGGAAGAAGCTGAACAGGACGCCGACCGCGCCGAGGACGCCCTGGAGGAGCCCGGTCGCGATCGCGGCGGGATCCACCGCGGCCGCACCGCCGGCGGCTGCGGCGCCGGTGGAATCGATCGCGGACTCCAGCCACGCGGGGAGCTGGAGGGAGGCGATGCCGGCCCGGATCTGCGCCATGTACGTGGGCAGGTTCGCCACGAAGGCGGTCCCCTGCTCGATGACGACGTATGCGACGAGCAGGAGGATCGCGATCGTCGCGACGACGAGGAGCGCGACGACGAGGAGCGCCGCGAGGAAGCGCGGCATGCCGCGCCGCTCGAGGCGTCCGACGACCGGGACGAGGAAGAAGGCGAGCGCCGCGCCGATCGCGAAGACGAGGAGCGCGGACGCGCTCGCGACGAGCACGAGGACGAGGACGATCCCGCCGATCAGCCCGACCACGAACGGCAGGCTCGGCGCCCCCATGCCGCGGAAGGCCGGCGGCGTTGGGACGGCCGCCTCCGGCGCGGGCGCGCCGGCCGTGGGCGCGGGCGGCCCCGCTTCCTGCGCGGCGTGCGGCTCACAGCCAGCCCCGCCTGCGGAAGAGGACGAGGAGGAGGCCGAGGCCGCCCGCCATGAGCAGGAGGAGGATCGGGAAGGCGAGCGCCTGCTCCTGGCCGGGGACGGGCACGTTCATCCCCCAGATCGACGCGGTGAGCGTGAGCGGCAGGAGGAGCACGGAGAAGCCGGTGAGGATGCGGATCGAATCGTTCAGCCGGTGGGAGAGGACGCTCTCGTTCGTCGCCTCGAGCGAATCGATGACCTCCTTGTAGTTCTCCAGGAGGTCCCAGATGCGCGCCGCGGCGTCCGAGATGTCATCGAAGTAGACGTCGATCTCGTCCTCGATCTGGAGGTAGCGGCTCTTCGTCCGCTCGAGGTCGCGGAAGACCGTCCGCTGTGGCCGGACGATCCGCCGGAAGGCGATGATCTCCTGCTTGATGTCGTTCAGCTCGCGCACGATCTCCGACGAGCGCTCCTGCTCGAAGATGTCGTCCTCGAGCTGGTCGAGCTTGAGGCCCATCTTGCGGAGCATCGGGAACGACGCGTCCACGCAGGCGTCCACGATGCGGTAGAGGAGGTACCCCGAGCCGCGCGCGAAGGCCGCCTCCCGCAGGTCGTCCCGCTCGGAGAGCCGCTCGAAGAGCGCCTCGACCGGCGGGATCGGGTGGTTGGGCAGCGTGATCAGGTAGTCCGGGCCGATGAAGACGTCGAGCTCCGCGGAGATCAGGCGGCGGCGCGCCTTCTCGTACACCGGGAACTGGATGACGAGGAAGAGGTACTCGTCGTAGACGTCGAGCTTCGCCCGCTGGTTGCGGGAGAAGACATCCTCCATGTCCAGCGCGTGGAAGTCGAAGGTCTGCTGCAGCCACTCGCCGTCCGCCTGCGTGGGGCGCTCGATGGAGATCCAGCGCAGGCCGGCCGCGGCGATCTCCTGGCGCGGGACGGCGCGCTCCGCCTCCGGCTCCGCCGTCGTGCGCGTCGAGCGCAGGCGGACCGGCCGGGGCAGGCTCGGGCGGGTCATCGGGAGGTTCGGCATCGATCCGGCTGTGCTCCGCAGGACGGGGGTCGACGCGGCTCCGCGAGGGAGGAGGTCAACGCGATGGTAGCCCCCGGGGACGGGCCGTGCAGCGCGCGGCAGGACCCGCCCGGACGGGACGCTCTCGACGGATGCGCGCGGATGCGGGAGGATAGCGGGCGTCCGGATGCGCCGACCGCTGTGCGCCACCGGCAAGCGAGGAGACGATGACACGCTTCCGGACGGTCCTGGTCGCCACCGACGGATCGGACGACCCGGCCGTCGAAGCCGCCCTGGACCTCGCCCACGACACGGGCGCCACGCTCCTCATCCTCACGGTCGTGCCGGAGGGGACGACGGAGGGATCCGAGGACGCTGACGCAGAACCCCCCAGTCGCCGGTCCTCGTCGGAGGACGAGGACGAGATCGAGGAGGCACAGGACCGCATCGACACGGTCCTCGATCACGCGACCGAGTGGGGCCTCGAGGCGCGGTCGATCATCTGGGAGGGCGAGGCCGGGGACGCGATCGTCGCCGCGGCCGAGCACGAGGGCGCGGACATCATCGTCGTGGGCACGGCGGCGCGGGGGGCGATGGGGCGGCTGCTCGGCGGGAGCACGTCCGAGCACGTGATCCGGAACGCCTCCGTCCCCGTCCTCGTCGTGCGCAACGAGAAGGAGCGCGACCGCGAGTAGCGCGGGGTCGCCCGGCGCGGACCGCGGCCGGCGGAGGCCGACCGGCGGAGGGCGGCCGGCGGCCCGCCCCTCAGCGGCTGAGCCTGGCCCCCGAACCAAGGCCGAGCTGCGCGACGATCGCGTCCGGGCTCGCCGCCGGGTCCACGGCAAGGAGCCGCCAGCGCTGACTGTGCGTGACCGACGCGCCCGGCGCGAGCGTCACGACCGGCCCGAGCGTCTCGAGCTCCACGAAGTCGCCGCAGCTGTAGCACTGGAGGCTCGCGCCCATGTCACCGAAGGCGCCCGCCTCCTCCGCCGCCTCGACGAGGAGAAGCGTGCCCCCATCGCGCCAGGCGATCCAGCCACGCCGGCGCTGCGTGCCGATCTTCACCCGGCCCGGGGCACCCGCGACGCCGCGGACGCGCACGATGTCGTCGCCGAGGACGAGGCGCGGGTCGCCGACGGCGCTGTACGGCCACAGGACGAGGGCGCGGTTCGGCAGGTAGGGACCGTGGAGGTCGCCCATCGTCACCGGCAGCCACGCCTCGCCGGCGGGCGGGACCTGCGTGATCGCCCAGGCGGCTGTCTCGAGCGGGGCATCCGTGACGTTGCGCAGGCCGTGCTCCAGGTGGAGCGCGCCGTCCGCGAGCGTGACGCGGATCGACTTGGCGACCCCCTGGACGGGATCCGGCGCCCCTGCGAGGAGGACGCCGCCCGGGACGTCCGTGACCGTGACCGGCGCGTCGTCCGGGCGATAGGTCACCTCCGGCACCTCGGGGGTGCCCCAGAGGCGGTGGCCGCCGAGGAGGCGGTAGTCCGGCAGCCCGGGCAGCGAGATGCGCGCGTCCGGCAGGTCCGCGAGGACGTTCCGGCCGTCGGGCCCCGCGAAGCCGAGGATCCGCGGCCCGATGGCGGTCGTCACCGTGACGGCGAGCCCCTCGCCCGCGATGCGCAGGCCGGCGATCCCGTGGACGGTGACGGGCGTGGTCGTGGTGCTCATGGACGCTCCTTCCCGAGGTCGGCGGAGATCCCGCGCAGGGCGGGGTAGAGCTGCCGGAAGAGGCCGTGGAGCTCCGCGTAGCGCGCGGCGCCGGGCCCTGGCTCCACCGGCGGCAGCGGATGGACCATCGCGCGCGCGGCCACGGCGACATCGCGATACCAGCCGGCCCCGGTCGCCGCAAGGACGGCGGCACCGAAGGCCGCCCCCTCCGCGGTCGCGACACCCGCGAGGGGCACCCCGAGGACGTCCACAAGGATCCCCCGCCACGTGTCCGAGCGCGTGCCGCCGCCGGACATCCGCGCCGACGTGACCGGCGCGCCGATCGCGCGGATCCGGTCGAGGTTGTCGCGCAGGCCGAAGGCGACACCCTCGAGCACGGCACGGACGAGGTGGCCGCGGCCGTGGCCGAGGGTGAGGCCCACGAAGGCGCCGCGGATCGTGGGGTCGGGGTGCGGATGGCGCTCGCCGGAGAGGTAGGGCGCGAAGAGGAGGCCGTCCGCGCCGGGCGGCACCGCGGCCGCCTCGGCCACGAGCGTCTCGAACGGGACGCCGGGCGCGATCGCATCGCGGAGCCAGCGCAGGCTCCCCGCGGCCGACTGCATCACGCCCATGAGGTGCCAGCGGCCCGGGACGGCGTGGCAGAAGGCGTGGAACCAGCCGTCCGGGTCGTGGACCGGCGCGTCCGCGGCGGCGAAGACGACCCCCGACGTGCCGAGCGTGAGCGCGAGCGGGCCGGGATCGACGATTCCGAGCCCGACCGCGTTCGCCGCCTGGTCGCCGGCACCGCCGACGATCGGCGTCCCGGCGCGCAGGCCGGTCTCCGCGGCCGCGGCGGCCGAGACCACGCCCGTCACCTCCGGGCCCTCCACGAGCCGCGGCAGCCAGGCGGCAGGGATGCCGAGCCGGTCGAGGACCTCCCCGGACCACGTCCGCGCGCGGTGGTCGAGCAGGCCCATGCCCGACGCGTCGGAGACATCCGCGGCCGCGTCGCCGCTCATCCACCAGCGGACGGCGTCCTTGGGCAGGAGCACGCGCGCGATCCGCGCCCAGACGTCCGGCTCGTGGCGGCGGACCCAGAGGAGCTTGGGCGCGGTGAGCCCGGGGAGCGCCTCGTTGCCGGTGAGCGCGATGAGCCGCTCCCGCCCGACGGCGGCGCGGATCTCGTCGCACTCCGCCGCCGTGCGCTGGTCGTTCCAGAGGATCGCCGGGCGCAGGACCGCCCCTGCCGCGTCGAGGAGCGTCATGCCGTGCATCTGGCCGTCCATGCCGACCGCGGCGACGTCGTCCGCCGTGGCGCCGGCAGCGGCGAGCGCACCGCGGATCGCCGCGCATGTCCCGCTCCACCAGAGGCGCGGGTCCTGCTCGCTCCAGAGGGGCTGCGGGGTCTCCGCCGCGTACTCCGAGCTCGCCGTCGCGACGACGGTCCCGTCCGCGTCCACGAGGATCGCCTTCGTCGCGGTCGTCGAGGTGTCGATCCCCAGGACGTAGCGGCCGGCCATCGTCACCCTCCCCGTCGGCGGCCCGCGCTCAGGCGGTCCGGTCGTAGACCGCGGGATCGACCGCCCACGGCATCCGCTCGCCGCGGAGCGCGGCGCGCAGGTTCTTCACGCACATCTCCGTCATCCGGGCGCGCGTCGCGTGCGTCGCCGACCCGATGTGCGGCAGGATCGTGACGTCATCCCGGCCGACGAGCGGGTGCCCGGCAGGGATCGGCTCGGGGTCCGTGACGTCGAGGCCGGCGGCGCGCAGCCGGCCGGAATCGAGCGCGGCGAGGAGCGCGTCCTGGTCCACGAGCGTGCCCCGCGCCGTGTTGATGAGGATCGCGCCGGGGCGCATGCGCGCGAAGGCGGCGGCGTCCATGAGGTGACGGGTCTCCGGGGTCGCGGGCGCGTGGATGGAGACGAAGTCGGCGCGTGCGAGCAGCTCGGCGAACGGCACGTACGTCGCGTTCAGCTCGCGCTCGAGCGCCGCGTCGAGGCGGGTGCGCTGGGTGTAGAGGACCTCCATCCGGAAGCCGAGCGCGCGCCGGGCGACCTCCTGGCCGATCCGGCCCATGCCCACGATGCCGAGGGTCGCGCCGCCGACGTCCACGCCCATGAGCGCCCCGAATCCCGCCGCGCCCCAGCCGTCCGCGCGGACGAGGCGCTCGGCCTCCGTCACCCGGCGCGCCGTGGCGAGGATGAGCGCCCAGGCGATCTCCGCGGTCGTGCCGGAGAGGACGCCCGGCGTGTTGCCCACGGCGACCCCGCGCCGCGTGCAGGCCGCGACGTCCACGTTGTCGTAGCCGACCCCGAACTGGGCGACGCCGACGAGGCCGGGCCCGGCCGCGTCCAGGAGCGCGTCGTCCACGCGGTCGCCCACGACGAGCAGCCCCGCGCGCCCGGCGACGGCGCGGAGGAGCTCGTGGCGCGGCGGCGCGGTGCGCTGCGGGCGGACCTCGACGTCCGCGTCCGCGCGGAGGAGGTCGAGCGCATCGCCGGGGACGGGTCGGGTGACGAGGATGGACGGGCGGGCGGGCATGGCGGGAGTGTACGGCGGCGCCGATCAGGGCTCGTGGTGCGAGCCGAAGAGCCGGCGGGCGCGACGGCCGGCGCGATGCGCGGTGTCGTCCGCCCGCACGACCCAGCCGCGCGGCTCGCCGGATGGGCGCATCCCGAGGTAGAGGAAGGCACCGAAGGCCGTCGCGACCGAGCACAGCACGATGGCGGTCGTCACGCTCAGGACCCCCGCCTGGACGAGGACCGGCCCGATGAACGGCGCGATGAGGCCGCGGGCCCCGGTGAGCGCGTTCAGCCCCGCCACCGCCTTCGCACGATCCGCGAGCGAGGTGTGATCCGCGACGAGGCTCGGCCAGCCCGTCTCCATCGCCGCGTTCGCGAGCCCGACGAGGATGGCCGCGAGCCAGAGGACGACGAGGCTCGGCGCGAATGCGTAGCAGAGCAGGGAGAGCGCGCCGAGGACCGTCCCCACCTGGATGATCGCGAGGCCGCCGCGCCGGTCGGAGATCCGTCCCCAGGCGAGCCCCGAGCCGGTCGCGGCGATCGAGCCGACGACGGCGATCGTGCCGATCTGGGCGAGCGAGAGCCCCAGCCGGTCCACCTGGACGAGCGCGTAGAGCGGACCGGCCGCGATCAGGCCACCGCCGTAGAAGCCCTGCGCCCAGCCGACGCGTCGGAGGGCAGGCACGTCGCGGTACGCACGCCACGTCTCGCGCACGGAGAAGCTGCCCGCGCCGGCGGGGAGCGGCGCCCGGATGCCGGCGGTGACGAGGGCGCAGAGCGCGCCGGCACAGCCCGCGATGGCGATCGCGCCGAAGCCGCCGATCCGGTCCGCGAGCAGGCCGCCCACGAGCGCGGCGACGCCGCCCGCCGCAGTGCGGCCGGCGATCACGAAACCGAGGTAGCGGCCGCGCGTCGCCACGGGGTAGATCGCGCCCCAGATGCGGTGCTGGATCGGGATGCCGAAGGCGATCGTCAGCCAGTAGCCGAGGACGATCCCCGCGATCGACCCGGGCACGGGGAGCACGACGAGGAGCACGAGCAGGAGCGCGCCGCCCGCCCGGAGGAGCGCGAAGCCACGCGTGCTCCAGGGGCCGGTCCGGCCGGCGTACACGCCGAGGCGATTCGCGAGGAACGGGGCGGCGGCGATCACCGCGAGCCCGACCGGGTCGATGCCGGCCTTGCGGGCGGCACCCGGCAGGAGGCCGGAGACGAGCGCCATGGTGATGCCCATGCCGAGCGCGCCCGCGACGTCGCGGTGGTGGTTCGCGCGCAGGTCCGCCGGGCTGCTGCGCGGCGCCGAGGCGATGGGCTGGGTCACCGTTCCCGTCCGTTCCGGAGGCGGGCGGCGGGCCGTCGGGCCGGGGGGTCGGAC
>JBJTJV010000365.1:0-3766 GCA_046352645.1 Chloroflexota bacterium
CTCCAGCTCCGGCCGGAGCTCCGTGAAGACCGGCGCGAGGTCGTCCGGGATCGCCGCGCTCACCGGCAGCCAGGCGACGGGGTCGAGCCCGGCCTCCGCCCGCGCGTTCCGGACCCCCCGGACGAGCTCGATCAGCTCGGCGGTCGCGGCAGCCGCAGCGAGGTCCGCCGGCGGGCTCGCGGGCCAGTCGGCGACCGCGCTCAGCTCCGGGTCCTCCGCGCCGCGCGGGAGGCTCGCCCAGATCACCTCGGTGATGTCGGGCATCACCGGGTGGAGCAGGCGCAGGTACGTGTCGAGCGCCTCGACGAGGGCCCACCACGTGGCCTCGCGCTCCGCGACGGGCCGCCCCGCGTCCGCGAGGCGGACCTTGGCGAGCTCGAGCGCCCAGTCGCAGTAGTCGCCCCAGATCCCGTCGTAGAGGACGCGCGTCAGCTCGCCGTACGCGAAGTCCGCGAGAGCGCCGTCCGCATCCGCGACCGTCTGCGCCACGCGGCTGCGCAGCCAGCGCTCCGCGGGCCCGAGGGCGGACGGATCGGGCGCGACCCGTGGCGCATCCGCCGGGATGGACGCGGGCCGCGCACCCAGGACGAACCGGGCGGCGTTCCAGAGCTTGTTCGCGAAGTTCCGCGCGTTCTCCAGCTTCTCCGCGCTGAAGCGCTGGTCGTTACCGGGCGCCGCGCCGTGGATGAGGGCGAAGCGAAGCGCGTCCGCGCCGGAGGCATCGATCGCCTCGAGCGGGTCCACCACGTTCCCCTTCGTCTTCGACATCTTCTGCCCGTACGGGTCGCGGACGAGCCCGGACAGGTAGATGACGGAGAACGGGGCATCGCCCATGAGGTGGATGCCGAGCATCATCATCCGGGCCACCCAGAAGAAGATGATGTCGTACGCCGTCTCCATGACCGAGCCCGGGTAGAACCGCGCGAGGTCCGTGGTCGCATCCGGCCAGCCGAGGGTGGAGAACGGCCAGAGCCCGCTGCTGAACCAGGTGTCGAAGATGTCCGGGTCCTGGACGAGGCGATCGGCCGGGACAGCGCACGTCCCGCAGGCGGACGGGCCGGCCTCGTCCGCCGAGACCGTGACATGGCCGTCCGGGCAGGTCCAGGCAGGGATCCGGTGGCCCCACCAGAGCTGGCGGCTGACGTTCCAGTCGCGGATCTCCGTGAGCCAGTGCTCCCAGACCTTCTCGAACCGCTCCGGGAGGATCCGCGTGCGACCCCCGCGCGTCGCGGCGAGCGCGGCCTCGGCGAGCGGGCGCGTCCGGATGAACCACTGCGTCTTGAGGCGCGGCTCGACGATGTCGTTGCTGCGCTGGCAGCGACCCACGACCATCTCGTGCGCCTTCGTGGCGACGAGGTCGCCGTCCGCCTCGAGGTCCGCGAGGATCCGCGTGCGCGCCGCGTACCGCTCGAGCCCTGCGTAGGCGCCCCCCGCGGCGGAGATGCGGCCGTCGTCCTCCATCACGTCGATGAGCGGCAGCCCGTGGCGCGCGCCGGTCGCGTGGTCGTCGTGGTCATGGGCGGGCGTGATCTTCACCGCGCCCGTGCCGAACGCCGGGTCCACGACCGGATCCGCGATGATCGGCACGGTGCGCCCGGTGAACGGGATGCGCACGTGCCGGCCCACGAGGTCGCGGTAGCGGGCGTCCTCCGGGTGCACCGCGACGGCGGTATCGCCGAGGAGGGTCTCCGGACGGGTCGTCGCGATGAGCACGGATGCGCCCGGCACCGGCAGCCCGGTCGCGCCATCCACGACGTGGTAGCGGATCGTCCAGATCGTACCGGTCTCGGGGGTCGCGATCACCTCGAGGTCGGACAGGCTCGTGCGGCAGCTGGGGCACCAGTTGATGAGCGCCTCGCTCCGGTAGGCGAGACCGTCGGCGTGGAGGCGCGCGAACGCCTCGCGGACCGCCCGCGACGAGACCACGTCCATCGTGAAGCGAAGCCGGCTCCAGTCGAGCGAAGCGCCCACGCGCCGCTGCTGGTCGAGCATCACCGTGCGCGTCTCCTCGACGAAGCTCCACATGCGCTCGAGGTAGCGCTCACGCCCGAGCGAGGCCCGCGTCTCGCCGTCCCGCGCGATGATCCGGTCGAGCACGACCTGCGCGGCGATCGACGCGTGGTCGAGCCCGGGCAGGAAGAGCGTGGGCCGCCGCTGCATGCGCGCGTGGCGCACCATGAGGTCCTCCACCGCGCTCCGCTGCGCATGGCCCAGGTGGAGCGAGCCCGTGACGTTCGGCGGTGGCTGGATGACGACGAACGACGGGCGATCGGAGAGCGCCCGCGATCCCGCCCCATCCGGCGCGAAGACGTCCGCGTCGAGCCAGCGCTGGTAGATGGCGGGCTCGAACTCCGCGGGGCGGTAGGCGCGGCCCATCGCGGATGCGGCCGCGTCGGCGGCGGGGGTCGTCGGCTGGTCGGTCATCTCTCGGCCTCGGGGTCGAGCGTGGCGCGCTCAGGCACCCTGCTCGACGCGCTCTGCGTAGTTCGTCTCGTCGACGCCGCGGTCGACCTCCGCCTTCGTGAGCAGAAGGGGGGCGCGCCCCGCGCGGATCGTCTCCTCGGTGATGATGCACCTGCGCACATCGGTCCGCTCCGGGATCTCGTACATCACGTCGAGGAGCGATTCCTCCACGATCGAGCGCAGCGCCCGGGCGCCGGTCTTCCGGCCGAGCGCGAGCTCCGCTGCCGCCGCGATCGCGCCATCGGTGAAGGTGAGCTCCACCTTGTCGAGGCCGAGGAGCTTCTGGAACTGGCGCGTCACCGCGTTGCGGGGCTCGGTCAGCACGCGCATGAGGTCCGCCTGGCTGAGCGCGGTCAGCGTCACCGTCACCGGCAGCCGCCCCACGAACTCCGGGATGAGCCCGAACTTCAGGAGATCCTCGGGCATCAGCTCCTCGAGGATCCGCGCCCGGTCCACCCGGTCGCCGGTCGCGTCCGCCCCGAAGCCGATGGCCCGCCGGCCCACCCGGTCCTCGACGATCCGCTCGAGGCCCTCGAACGCGCCGCCGCAGATGAACAGGATGTTCGTGGTGTCGATCTGGATGAAGTCCTGGTGCGGGTGCTTGCGGCCGCCCTGCGGCGGCACATTCGCGAGCGTTCCCTCGAGGATCTTCAGGAGCCCCTGCTGGACGCCCTCGCCGGAGACGTCCCGGGTGATCGACGGGTTGTCCGCCTTGCGGGCGATCTTGTCGATCTCGTCGATGTAGATGATCCCGCGCTGGGCTCGCGCGATGTCGAAGTCGGCCGCCTGGATCAGCCGGAGGAGGATGTTCTCCACGTCCTCGCCGACGTAGCCCGCCTCGGTGAGCGAGGTCGCGTCGGCGATGCAGAACGGCACGTCCAGGACCCGGGCGAGCGTCTGGGCGAGGAGCGTCTTCCCGCTCCCCGTGGGCCCGACGAGGAGGACGTTCGCCTTCTGGAGCTCGACCTCGTCGACCCGGCTGCCCGCGTCGATCCGCTTGTAGTGGTTGTAGACGGCGACGGAGAGGACCCGCTTCGCCCGCTCCTGGCTGATGACGTAGCGGTCGAGCGCGTCCTTGATCTGGCGCGGGTTCGGGAGCTTCGCGACGGCCGGCTTGGCGCGCGGCGTCTCGAGCATCTCCTCCTCGATGATCTCCTGGCAGAGGTGGATGCACTCGTCGCAGATGTAGACGCCCTGGCCCGCGATCAGCTTCCGGACCTGCTCCTGGCTCTTGCCACAGAAGCTGCAGCGGTACGGGACCTTCGTCCCCTTCCCGGTCGTCGACGACATCGCGTGCCTCCCC
>JBJTJV010000366.1:0-16269 GCA_046352645.1 Chloroflexota bacterium
GTCGACTTCCTCGGCGCGCTAGAGGGCGAGGGCGAGCGTGTCCAGGTAGCGACCCTGCTCGATCCGGGTCCCGTCGGCGAGCGCCGCCTGGAGGAAGCCGATATCGAAGCCGACGTTGTGGCCGACGAGGATCGCGTCGCCCGCCCAGTCGAGGAAGGCGCGGGCGGCCGACGCGGGCGCGGGCGCCTTCGCGACATCCGCGTCCGTGAGGCCGTGGACCTGCGCGCCCACGATCGGGCGCGACGGCTTCGCGAGGCTCGACCAGCGGTCCGTGACCTTGCCCTTCGCGATGCGCACGCCGGCGATCTCGACGAGCTCGCCGAAGCGCGCGTCCTTCGAGGTCGTCTCGACGTCGAAGACGACGAACGACGCCCCGCCCTCGAGCGCGCCGAGGAAGTCGACGACCGAGTCGGTGGAGGGCTCGATGAAGGGGATGCGCTTCGCCTTCCCGACCTGCGCGCGGAGCTCCTCCTGCAGGTCGACGAGCGGCTGGAGGGCGCGGTGGCCGAAGAGGATCGCCTCGGCCATGACGTCCTCGCTGACGAGCTTCGCGCCCGCCTCGACCATCATGATCGCGTCGCGCGTGCCGGAGACGACGAGGTCGATGTCCGACTCCGCGAGCTCGCTGTACGTCGGGTTCACGACGAGCTTCCCGTCGATCCGTCCGATCCGCACCGCGCCGATCGGGCCGAGGAACGGGATCTCGCTGATCGTGAGCGCTGCGGACGCGGCGATCGTGCCGAGGATGTCCGGGTCGTTCTCCTGGTCCGTCGAGAGGACGGTGATCACGACCTGGACGTCGTCCTTGTAGCCCTCGGGGAAGAGCGGCCGGATCGGGCGATCGGTGAGGCGCGCGGCGAGGATCGCCGCCTCGGAGGCGCGTCCCTCACGCTTGATGAAGCCGCCCGGGATCTTGCCCGCGGCGTACATCCGCTCCTCGAAGTCGACCGTGAGCGGGAAGAAGTCGAGCCCCGGGCGGGGATCCGACCGATTGGCCGAGGCGAGCACGAGGGTGTCGCCGTAGCGCACGGTGACAGCGCCGCCTGCGAGCCGGGCCATGCGCCCCGTCTCGATCGTAAGGGTTCGACCGCCGAGCTCGGTCGTGAGCTGTGTGACCGCCATCTGACCTCCATGCGGAGGCAGGACGGACCTTGCCCGTCGTTCCGGCCGTCCGCGTGGACGGCGTGGCCGCGGGCTCGGTGGGTCGCGGCCGCGCCGGGCGGCCGCCGATGCGCGCTAGCGGCGCAGGCCGAGCCGGGCGATGACCGAGCGGTACCGTTCGTTGTCCTTGCGCATCAGGTACGCGAGGAGCCGGCGGCGCTGGCCCACGAGCTTGAGGAGGCCGCGGCGCGAGTGATGGTCCTTGGGATAGGCCCGGAGATGCTCCGTCAGGCCCGTGATGCGCTCCGTGAGGAGCGCGATCTGGACCTCGGGCGACCCGGTGTCACCCTCGACCGTCGCGAACTCCGTGATGACCTTGTCCTTCGTCTCCCGCGTGAGCGGCACCTGGTCCTCCAACCATCCATGACACTTGTCTATCCGCCGGAGGATAGCACACGTCTCCGTGTTGTCCAGCCGGCTGTGGTGCGGGGCCCGTCAGGCGACGCTCCGGCCGAGCAGCCGCGCGGCAGCAGCGAGGTCACCGGCGTCGAGCAGGCGGCGGATCCGCTCGCTCGAGATCCGCTCCCCGGCCTCCTCCACGAGGGGCGCGTCGACAAGGCGCCAGCCCTCGCGCGCGGCGCGCGCTGCCATGGCGTCGCGGGTCCCCGCACGGTCGTGACCGAAGGCCGATTCCGGCGACATGACGAGACCGCGGAGCGTCCGCCCCGCCGCCACCCGGTCGATGAACGCGTCCGCGCTGAGCGCACGGAGGGCGTCGGTGAACGGCTCCACGACCACGAGCGCGACGCCGAGCGCGGCGAGGAGCCGCACGCGCTCCGCGACGCTGCACAGAAGGTCCGGCGGCCGACCGGTCAGGACCGCCCGCGGGTGCGGGTCGAAGGTGATCGCGACGGGGACTGCGCCCTCCGCGCGCGCGCACGCGACCAGCGCGTCGACCACCGCGGCGTGCCCGCGATGGACGCCGTCGAAGACGCCCACGGTGGTGACGATCGCGATCCCCGCGGGGAGCGCGTCGATGCCGTCCACGCGCATCGGGTCAGCCGCCGGGTGCGAGGAAGACCTTGTCCGGCCGGAGGCGCCCCTCGTCGATCCGGGCCATCGCGACGAGCCGACCGTCCGCGTCCGTGACGCGCACGAGGCCGCCCGGACCAGGCTCGGGGAGCGGCCCGCGCAGGCGGACGATCTGGCCGCGGGAGAGAGCGGCGAGGATCTCCGGGCCCGGCGCGAACCGCGGCCAGGCATCGAGGCCCGTGTCCGCGGGCAGCAGGAGCTCCGCGGCGCGGCCCTCGGCGAGCGCGGCGCGGACCGCGTCGAGCGGATGCGCGTCGTCGAGGCGGAAGGGGCCGCTCGCGGTCCGGGTGAGCGCGCCGAGGTAGCCGCCGCAGCCGAGCGCCGCACCGAGGTCGCGGGCGATCGCCCGGATATACGTGCCCGCGGAGCAGCGCACCTCGATGGTTGCCGCCGGCCGCTCCGGGTCGCGGATGTCCCAGCCGGTGAGCGTCAGCGCGTGGATCGTGACCGTCCGCGGGCTCAGCTCCGGCTTGCGTCCGTGCCGGGCGAGCTCGTACGCACGGCGGCCGCCGATGTGCACCGCGCTGTGGTCCGGCGGCACCTGGGAGATCGTGCCGCGGAAGGCGGCGAGCGCGGCCGCGACCTCGGCCTCGCCCGGGAGCGGCGCGGCGACCGGGGCGATCTCGCCGTCGCGGTCATCCGTGGTGGAGGTCGCGCCGAGGACGACGACAGCGCGGTACTCCTTGGTATCGCCGAGGTGGTACTCCACCATCCGCGTGGCGTGCCCGAGGAAGACGGGCAGGACGCCCGACGCGAACGGGTCGAGCGTGCCGCCGTGCCCGACCCGGCGGACGCCGGTGAGGCGCCGGACGATCGCCACGACATCGTGGCTCGTCGGACCGGCCGGCTTGCCGACGACGAGGATGCCCTCCGGGCCCGCGGGCGCGGCCGGGCGCGGCTCGGTCATCCCCCCCCCCCGCGCGCGGCGACGCGCCCCCCGGCGACCGCGAGAACCGGCGGCGGGGCGCTCGCGATCGGCGCCTCGAGCGGGGCGCCGGCCGCGCGGGCGTGACCGCCGCCGCCGAAGCGCCCCGTGAGCGCGATCGCATCCACGCCGCCGTCGCGCGTCCGGACGCTGATGCGCGTCCGGCTCCCCTGGTCCTTGAAGAGGATCGCGACCGCGCCCTCCTCCGACTGCGCGAGGAGGTCGATGAGGCCCTCGGACATCTCCGGCGTCGCACCCGTCTCGCGCAGGTCCGCGTCCGCCAGCACGGACCAGACGATGCGGCCGTCCGCGGCGGTCGCGAGCCGGTCGAGCACCCGTCCGAAGAGCCGCAGCTGGACGGTGGGCTTGGTGCGGTAGATGCGCCGCGAGATGTCCGACAGCGGCGCGCCCGCGGCACGCAGCTCGGCGCCCACGCGGAGCGTGCGCGGCGTCGCGTTCGGGTGCGCGAAGGTGGCGGTGTCGATCACCACGCCCGCCATGAGGTTGGCGGCGATCGTGCCGCCGCGCGCGTCGATCGGGACGCCGAGGTGCGGCAGGAGGAGCGTCACCATCTCGCACGTCGCCGCGGCGGATGGGTCGATCCAGTCGACCACGCCGAAGCCGGTGTTCGAGCCGTGGTGGTCGATGTCCACGATCGGGACCCGGCCGAAGAGCTCCGCGTGCATCTCGAGCACCGGGCCGACGCGGGCGAGCTCGCCACAGTCGCCCACGACGATGAGGTCGTAGTCGAGGGACGGGTCGGGGTCCTGGCGGAAGCGGTCGATCTCCGGCATGAAGCCGTACATCGCGGGGACGGGATCGGCGCACAGGGGCGTCGCGGCGATGCCGAGCGTCTCGAGCGCGAGGGCAAGGCCGAGCGCGGACCCGAGCGCATCGGCCTCGGGGTCCTTGTGGCAGACGGTGAGCACGCGGCGCGCAGACCGCAGGCGCGCGACGACCGCGTCCGGGACCGCGGCGAGGTCGGCCGCCGTGAGCGCATGGAGGCTGATCGCGGGCAGGGATGCGTTCACTCCGTCTCCTCCGTGTCACGGGCGCCACGACCCTCGCGCGTCCCGCGGCCCGCGCGCGCGGAGCCGCGACCGGCATTCCCGCCCGGCCGACCGGGCGCTGCCCCCGCAGGGCCCCGACGCGTGCGCCGACGCGGTGCCGCGGGCTCGGGGGTGCCACGGCTCGTCACCGGCGCGGGGAGCGCCGCCAGCTCCGGCACGGCCTCTCCCGGGCTCCCGTCCTCGATCTCCTCGATGAGCCGGAGCACGCGCGTGCCCCGCTCGACCGAGTCATCGTGGCGCAGGTGGAGCTCGGGGATCCGCCGGAGGTGGAGCGCGCCCAGGCGATGGCGCACGAACGGCATCGCCCGTCCGAGGGCGCGCAGGCTCGCCTTCTGGGTCGCGGCATCCCCGATGACCGAGACCCAGACCGTGGCATGGCGGAGGTCGGGGGCGACCTCGACCTTCGTCACCGTGACGAAGCCCACCCGCGGGTCGGCGATCTCCCGCGCGATGATCGCGGCGATCTCCTGCGCGAAGAGCTCGTCGAGCCGCTCCGTCCGTTCGCTCACGGGATCAGGAGCGCGCGGCGCGCGAGACCATCTGGGTGGTGAAGCACTCGATGATGTCGCCCTCGGAGAAGTCGTGGAACCCCGAGAGGCCGATGCCGCACTCGTAGCCCGTCGCGACCTCCCGGACATCGTCGCGGAAGCGGCGGAGCGAGTCGATCCTGTCCGTGGCGATCAGCTTGCCGCCGCGGTAGACGCGCGCCCCGCCGCGGACGATCCGGCCGTCCGTGACGTAGGAGCCGGCGATCTGCGTGGTCTTGCCGACCTTGAAGATCTGGCGGACCTCGGCCCGGCCCTCGGTGACGATGACCTCCTCGGGCTCGAGCATGCCCCGGAGGGCGGCATCCATCTCCTCGGTCAGCTTGTAGATGATGTCGTAGAGGCGGATCTCCACGCCTTCGGACTCGGCGGCCCGGCGGGCCGTGCCGACGACCTTCGTGTTGAAGCCGACGACGACCGCATCCGACGCCGATGCGAGGTTCACGTCGTTGTCCGTGATGTCGCCGGTCCCCTCGTGGAGGATGTTGATCCGGACGCCATCGGTCTGGAGCTGGCCGAGCGCGTGCGTGACCGCGCCGAGCGAGCCCTGGACATCCGCCTTGAGGATGATCCGGAGCTCCTTGGTCTGGCCCGCCTGGATCTGCCGGTAGAGGTCCTCGAGCGTCGCCCGGCCGGTCCCCTCGGGGCGGGCGGTCTGCGCCTCGCGGCGCTGCTCCACCGTGGTCCGGGCGGTCTTCTCGTCGCCGACGACGCGCAGGATGTCGCCCGCCGCGGGGACGTCCGAGAGGCCGAGGACCACGACCGCGGACGACGGCCCCGCCTTGGGGACGCGCTTCCCGTGGCTGTTCTCCAGGGCACGGACGCGGCCCCACGTCTCGCCGACGACGACGATGTCGCCGACGCGCAGCGTGCCCGTCTGGACGAGGATCGAGGCGATCGGGCCGCGGCCCTTGTCGCGCTCGGCCTCCACGACCGTCCCGACGGCCGTGCGCCGGGGATCCGCCTTGGGGTCCACGAGCGCGTCCGAGGTGATGAGGATCGTCTCGAGAAGGTCGTCGATGCCCAGGCCGGTCTTGGCGCTCGTGGGCACGATCGGCGTGTCGCCGCCGTACTCCTCGACGATGACGTTGTGCTCGGAGAGCTCGGTCTTCACCCGGTCGGGGGTGGCGTCCGGCTTGTCGATCTTGTTCAGCGCGACGACGATCGGGACGCGCGCCGCACGGGCGTGGTCGATCGCCTCGATCGTCTGGGGCATGACCCCGTCATCGGCGGCGACGACGAGGACCGCGATGTCCGTGACGCGCGCGCCGCGGGCGCGCATGGCGGTGAATGCCTCGTGGCCCGGCGTGTCGAGGAAGACGAGCCGGCGGCCGTTGTGCTCCACCTCGCTCGCGCCGATCGCCTGGGTGATGCCGCCCTTCTCACCGGCCGCGACGGACGTCTTGCGGATCGCGTCGAGCAGGCTCGTCTTGCCGTGGTCCACGTGGCCCATGACGGTGACGATGGGCGCGCGCGAGACGAGGTGCGTCGGGTCATCACCCTCCGCGATCTCCTCCTTCACGCCGCTCTCGGCGACGCTCTCGACGGCGGCCTCGGTGGGCGTCGTCTCGTCCGGCTCGGCGACCTCGTAGCCGAGGTCGGTCGTCACGAGGGCGGCCGTGTCCCGGTCGATCGGCTGGTTGATCGTCGCGAAGATGCCGCTCTTGATGAGCTCGCGGATGATGTCCGCGGAGTTCACGCCGATCAGATCGGCCAGCTCCTTGACGGTGATCGACGGCGGGATCTCGATCGCGCCACGCGCGCTCGGATCGGTCGACTGCATCCCGCCCTGCTCGCCGCCGGGCCCCCGGCGCATCGGCTTGCGGGGTCCCCGCGTGTTCCTCGTCCCGCTGCGGCTACGCGCCATCTGCACCTCCCTGGAGCACGACGGGAACGCCCTCGTCGAGCCGGCTCCGCAGCTCGGGGGTCAGCCGGACGCCGAGCGCACGCTCGAGCGCCGACCGCCGGAGGGCGAGCCGGAGGCAGGCCGGATCGGCGCACAGGTAGGCGCCACGGCCCGGCATCCGGCCGGTCGGATCGATGGTCACGTCCCCGCCGGGTCGGCGCACGAACCGCAGGAGCGCCGCCTTGGGGCGCTCGGTGCGGCACGCGACACACGTGCGGACGGGGGCGAGAGGACGCGGTGCGGCCACCGCGGACGCGGCGCCTACGACGCCACCTCCGGATCGGGAGCCGCGTCGGCCTTCTTCGTCGCGGAGCGCCGCGCCCGGGCGGGCTTCGGCGCGTCGGCGGTGGCAGCCGCCTCGGCCGTGGCCGCGGCGTCGGCAGCGGCTGCCACCTCGCCTGCCGGCTCGGGTGCGGCCTCCACCGCCGGGCTCGCGTCCGGTGGCGGCGCGACCTGCTCGGCAGGCGCGGCGGACCCGGTCACCTCCGCCGCGGGCTCGGCGGACGGCTCCGGGCGGGGCGCCTGGTCGGAGCGGATGTCGATGCGCCAGCCGGTGAGCTTGGCGGCGAGCCGGGCGTTCTGGCCCTCGCGGCCGATCGCGAGCGAGAGCATCCGCTCGGGCACGGTCACGCTCGCGACGCGATCCTCCTCGCGGATCTCCACGCCCACGACCTGCGCGGGCGAGAGCGCGTTCGCGACGAAGACGGCCGGGTCGTCCGACCACGGGATGACGTCGATCTTCTCGCCGCCGAGCTCGGCGACGACGGCCTGGACGCGCCCGCCCCGCTGCCCCACGGTCGCACCGACCGGATCGAGCCCATCCTGGCGGCTGGCGACGGCGACCTTGCTCCGGCTGCCGGCCTCGCGCGCGATCGCCTTGATCTCCACCGCTCCGGAATGGATCTCCGGCACCTCGAGCTCGAACATCCGTCGGAGGAAGCCCTTGTGCGTCCGGCTCACGTGGATGAGCGGGCCGCGCGGCGTCCGGCGGACCTCGAGGACATACGCCTTGACGTGCTGGCCGATGCGGTAGTGCTCGCTCACCGACTGGTCCGTGGCAGGCAGGACCGCCTCCGCCTTGCCGAGGTCGAGGATCACGCCCCGCGGCTCGACGCGGCTCACCATGCCGGTGATGACATCGCCCTCGCGGTGGGCGAACTCGTCGAAGATCGTGTCCCGCTCCGCCTCGCGCAGGCGCTGGCGGATGACCTGCCCGGCGATCTGGGCGCCGACGCGGCCGAAGTGGTCCGGGTCGAGCTCCTCGTACTCCACGAGATCGCCGAGCTCGGCGTCCGCGCGGTGCGCGTGCGCCTCGTCCACGGTCCACTCCATCGTGGGGTCCTCGACCTCGGAGACGACCCGCCGGGCGCGATAGACGCGGATCCGGCCGGTGTCGATGTCCAGGGCGACGTAGACGTCCTCGTAGCCGGGCGCGACGCGCCGGTAGGCGGACTGGATCGCATCCTCGACGGTACGCACGAGCTGCTCGCGCGGCACGCCCTTCTCCGCGTTCAGCTGGAGGAGCGCACCGATGAAATCCCGGTTCACGTTACGGCACCTCCCCGTCCGGATCGATCCGGCAGACCCCGGTCATACAAAAACGTGGGGGTCACCCACGTTGCACAGGCGGCCGGTCTACGTTGCGCCAAGGATACCACAGGCCCCCGGGCGCACGGCACCGGGCCGGGGCGCACGGCGGGGATCGCGGGGCCCGGCTGGTAAGGTACGCCGTGCGCCCCGGCACGTCCATCCCGGGCGTGGGCGCACCTCTCGCGGAGGGACCCGCAGCCCGATGGCACGCAAGCGCCCCCTCACCCCCGGTGGCCGTCGCGGCCGGATCGCGGGGTTGCTCCTCGGGCGCCGCCATGTCCTGCCGGACTTCCTCATCGTCGGCGCGGCGCGCGCGGGGACGACGACGCTCGTGGAGCATCTCTCCGCACACCCCGGCGTGCTCGGGTTCCCGCGTCGGGAGGTCCACTTCTTCGACGGTCCGCGCCACGACCTCGGGCTCGGCTGGTACCGGCTCCAGATGCCGACCACGGCCGCACGCGCGTCCGCGGTGCGCGCGGGTCGCGGCGGCGCTCCCGGACGTGCGCGTGATCGCGCTCGTGCGCGACCCGACGGCCCGGGCGCTGAGCCACTGGAACATCCGGCGCCGCCGGGGCGCGGAGCCGCGCACCTTCGATGCGGTGGCCGCCGAGGAGCTGGCTCTCCTCGAGGCCGGCCGGATCGCCGAGCTCGAGGCGGTCCGCGACGAGGGGTTCGACGACGTGGACGACGACGGCGCGGACACCGATCCGGCCCGCACGACGGCCGATGCCGCGCGTCGCGAGCGTGCGCCGGCGGAAGCCCAGCGCCACGGGGCCTACCTCGTGCGCGGCCTCTATGCGCGCCAGCTCGAGCGATGGGCGGCCGTGCTGCCCCGGGAGCGGATCCTCGTCGTCCAGAGCGAGCGGCTCTTTGCGGACCCGGCAGCGGAGCTGCCGCGCGTCTGGACGCACCTCGGGCTGGCGCCTGCGCCGGTGGTCCACCCGGCGCACCGCAACCGGCGCGCCTACCGGAGCGAGCCCGCGGACCCCGCGACGATCGCGCGCGTGCGGGACTTCTTCCGGCCCACCTATGCCGACCTCGCCCCGTGGCTCGGGCGGACGCCCGACTGGCCCTGAGGCAGGGCCTCAGCCCGCGGTCGCGCCCGCCCCGCCGCCGTAGCGCCGCGCGACATAGTCGTCGAGGATCGCGATGAAGTCGTCCACGAGGCCGTCGCCGCGCAACGTCGTGCGCAGGGCGCCGTCCACGAAGACGGGGGCGACCGGCTCCTCGAACGTGCCCGGGAGGCTGATGCCGATATCCGCGTGCTTGGATTCGCCGGGGCCGTTGACGACGCAGCCCATCACCGCCACGCGCATCTCCGCGACGCCGGGGTAGCGCGCGCTCCACGCGGGCATCTGCTCCCGCAGGTACCCCTGGATACGCTCGGCCATCACCTGGAAGAACGTGCTCGTCGTCCGGCCGCAGCCGGGGCAGGCCGAGACCTGCGGCAGGAACGAACGCAGGCCGAGCGACTGGAGGATCTGCTGCGCGACGCGCACCTCCTCGCTCCGCTCGCCGCCCGGCTGGGGCGTGAGCGAGACGCGGATCGTGTCGCCGATGCCGGCGTCGAGGAGGATCGCGAGGCCCGCGGCGGACGCGACGATCCCCTTCATCCCCATCCCGGCCTCCGTGAGGCCGAGGTGGAGCGGGTAGTCGCAGCGGCCCGCGAGCAGCCGGTAGACATCCACGAGATCGCCGACCCCGGACACCTTCGCCGAGATCACGATCCGGTCGTGCGGCAGCCCGGTGGCCTCGGCGAGCTCCGCGGAACGGAGCGCGGACTGGAGCATCGCCTCGATCATCACCGCGCGTGCGTCCACGGGCGTCGCGCTGCGCGCGTTCGCGTCCATGAGCTCCGTGAGGAGCGCCTGGTCGAGGGAGCCCCAGTTCACTCCGATGCGCACCGGCTTGCCGTTCTCCACGGCGGCCCGGACGATCGTCTGGAAGTTCTCGTCGTGCCGCTTCGCACCGACGTTGCCGGGGTTGATGCGGTACTTGGCGAGGGCGCGCGCCATCTCCGGGTAGCCGACGAGGAGCTGGTGGCCGTTGTAGTGGAAGTCGCCGATGAGCGGCACGGTCACGCCGAGGTCGTCGAGCTTGCGCCGGATCTCCGGCACCGCCGCCGCCGCGCGCTCGTTGTTCACGGTGATCCGGACGAGCTCGCTGCCCGCCTGCGCGAGCGCGGCCACCTGGAGCGCGGTCCCGTCGGCATCCGCCGTGTCCGTGTTCGTCATCGACTGGACCACGACCGGGCTGCCCGAGCCGATCGGGATGCCGCCGACCCGGACCGTGACCGTCTGCCGCCGTGCAGTCGTACCGCCGCCGCTCATCCGCCGCCCAGCCTCCGTAGGTCCGTGAAGGTGATCCACGCGAGCAGCCCCATGAGGACGAGGAAGCCCGTGAGGTAGACACCGCGCTCCAGCGCGGGGGTGATCCGCCCGCCGGCCGCGCGGATGGCGAGGGCCATCGCGATCCGGCCGCCGTCCATGGGCGGGAAGGGCAGGAGGTTGATGACCCCGAGGTTCGCCGACAGGAGGGCGACGAACCAGACGAGGAAGACCGGTGGCCACTCCGTACGCAGCACGTCCACGGATGCGACCATGCCGACGGGGCCCGAGACCTGCGGATCCGCGAGGTTCGCGATCAGCTCACCGACGCCGCGCAGGAGGAGGGTGGATGCGTCGAGCAGCCGGTCGAACCCGATCGCGGCCGCCTCGAGCGGGCTGCGCGCGATCGGCTCGCCGAGTGGGAGCGCCGCGAAGGTCACGCCGAGCGCGCCCTTCTCCGCTTCCGCGGGCGGTCGGAGCGTGACGGGGACATCCGTGACGGTACCGTCCGCGTGGGCGAGCGTGAGCACGACGGACCGCCCCGCGTTCGCGCGCAGCACGGCGCCCTGGGGCGTGGAGCTGACCATCGTCTCGATGTGGTCGAAGAAGGCGAAGCGGACCCCGTCGATGGCGACGATCCGGTCGCCGTCCTCCGCGTAGACGGGCTGCCCCTCGGCGTCCGTGCCCGTCTGCGTGTCCCCGCGGATACCCACCGCGGCGGCCGGGGAATCCGGCACGACGCTCCGGATGCGCGCCTCCACGGACGGGTCGCCGAGGAACGCGATGAGCGTGAAGAGCAGCCACGCGAAGACGAGGTTCACGAGGACGCCCGCAAGGAGGATCGCGATGCGCGTGGGCAGGCGCGCGTTGACGAAGGCGCGCGGGTCCGCCGATTCCCCTTCCTCCGCCTCGAGGCGTACGAAGCCGCCGATCGGCAGCCAGTTCAGGCTGACGATGGTCTCGCGGCCGCGGTGGAGGACGAGCGCCCGCGGCGGGAAGCCGACGCCGAACTCGTGGACGCGCACGTTCGCGCGCCGGGCGGCGACGAAGTGCCCGAGCTCATGGATGACCACGAGCCCCACGAGGATGGCGAGGAGGATGACGACGCTGATGAGCCCGTCGATCATGCGTGGGCCACCCGGCCGTCCCGGTCGGTGGCGCCCGCCCAGGCGCGGACCTCCACGTCGAGGGCGATGAGCTCCTCGAGCTCGGGTGCGTCACCTGCGCCGAAGCGCTCGACCGCGCCGCCGACGAGCCGCGCGATGCCGTCCCAGCCGAGCGTGCCGTCGAGGAAGCGCGCGACCGCGATCTCGTCCGCGGCGATGAGCGCGGTCGTGGCGCGCGGCCCGGCGAGGCCGGCGGCGCGGGCGATCGCGAGCAGCGGGAAGCGTGCCTCGTCGGGAGCGAGGAAGGTGCAGGTGCCGACGGCGGCGAGGTCGAGGCGCGGGGCCGGACCCGGCGTGCGGGCGGGCCACGTGAGGGGGTACTGGCTGGGGATGCGCATGTCCGGCAGGCCGAGCTGCGCCTTCACCGACCCGTCCACGAACTCGACGAGCGAGTGGACGATGCTCTGGGGGTGGATGAGCACCTCGATGCGAGCGTACGGGACGCCGTAGAGGCGGTGCGCCTCGATCACCTCGAGGCCCTTGTTCATCATCGTCGCCGAGTCCACCGTGATCTTCGCGCCCATCGACCAGGTCGGGTGCCCGAGGGCCTCCGCCGGCGTGATCGCCGCCATCGTCTCCGCCGGTCGGTGGAGGAAGGGGCCTCCCGACGCGGTGAGGATCAGGCGCGCCACCGCCTCTCGCGGTTCGCCCATGAGGCACTGCCAGATGGCCGAGTGCTCGCTGTCGATCGGACGCACCCAGCCGAGCGGGTCGGCGAGCGGGTCCGCGGGGCTCATCCGGGCGACCTCGGCGGCCCGTGCCTCCGCGAGCGGCATCACGAGGTGGCCGCCCGCGACGAGCGTCTCCTTGTTCGCCGTCGCGACGACCTTGCCCGCGGCGAGCGCCGCGAGGACCGGCCGCAGGCTCACGGTGCCGCCGGTCGCGACGATGACGAGGTCCGCATCGGGGTCCGTGGCGAGACGGACGAGGGCATCCGGCCCGCCGTCCGCCTGCGTCCCCGGCGGGAGCGCGAGACCCCCGATCGCCGCGCGTCGCGCTCGCGGACCGCGCCGGACGATGGCGGGCAGCCTGCGCCGCGAGGGTGGCCGCGTCCCGTCCCGCCGCGAGCGACACGACGCGGAAGCGCTCCGGACCCGCCTCCTCGATGACGTCGAGCGTCTGGCGGCCGATCGAGCCCGTCGAGCCGAGGAGCGCCACGCGGACGGGCCGGCCGCTCACGCGAGCACCCCCGAGGCGCGGCCGGCGACGAGCAGCATCCAGAGGGCCGGCGCCGCGAAGAGGAACGAGTCGCCCCGGTCGAGGACCCCGCCGTGCCCGGGGATCAGGCTGCCGCTGTCCTTCGCCCCGGCGGCTCGCTTCACGAGCGACTCCGCGACGTCGCCCGCCTGCGCACAGACCGCGACGACGACCCCGACCACCGCGCCGGCGAGCGGCCCGGCCCCCACGGCCCAGCCGAGCGCGGCCCCGACGGCGACCGCGGCGAGCGTGCCGCCGAGCACGCCGCTCCACGTCTTCTTCGGCGAGATGTGGTTGAGGAACCGGCCCCGGCCGATCGCCCGGCCGACGAGGTAGGCGAAGGAATCGAAGCTCCAGACGCACAGGACGCAGACGAGGAGCCAGAGGCGGCCCGCATCGAGCGCGCCCGCGAGCGGTGCGTCCGCCGGCACCGCGGGCGCAGCCGCGACGATCCCCGCCATCCCCGCGATGAGCGACCCGTAGGCCGCGACGAAGACCGCGCCGGAGAACGCGCGCCATCCGTCCTCGATGTCCGGTCGCCGGAAGGCGTCCATCGCCGCCACGATCGTCGCGGCCGCGATGAGCAGGAACGGGAGCACGTCGGGGGCCTCCGGCCAGGCGACGGCGAGGACGACCGCCGGGGGCACGAGGAGTCCGGGCCAGGCGGGGACCGGCAGCCCGGCGCCGCGGAGGAGCCGCACGAGCTCGAGGCCCGCGAGGGCACCGAGCGCGGCGATGCCGAGGGCGAGCCAGGGCATACCCGCGAGGAAGACGCCCGCCACGACCGGGACGAGGACCGCGGCGGAGAGGAGCCGCGTGCGCATCGGCGGCCCTGCTACCGGCCGAACCGGCGGGCGCGGCCCGCGAAGTCCGCGAGCGCGGCGGCATAGGCGTCGCGGTCGAAGTCCGGCCAGTAACGCTCGCAGAAGAAGAGCTCCGCGTACGCGGCCTGCCAGAGGAGGAAGTTGCTCATCCGCTGGTCGCCCCCCGTCCGGATGAGCAGGTCCGGGTCGGGCAGGCCCGCGGTGTAGAGGTGGCTGTCGATGCTCGCCTCGTCGAGCGCGTCGGGGTCGATGCCCGCGGCGAGGCATGCCCGCAGGGCGTCCACGATCTCCATCCGCGCCGAGTAGTTGAACGCGACGTTCAGGAGCAGCCGGTCGCCCGCGGCGGTCGCCGCGAGGCCCTCCTCGATCGCACGCCGGGTGCCGTCCGCGAGCTCGCCGAGCCGGCCGATGAGCCGGACCCGCACGCCCTGCTCCACGAGCCGGGGCGTCTCGTCGCGGATCGCCGCCTCCAGGAGCCCCATGAGCAGCCCCACCTCGCCGCTCGAGCGGGACCAGTTCTCGCGGCTGAAGGCGTAGAGCGTGAGCACCTCGACGCCGGCCTCGATGGAGTGCTCGACGATCGGACGGATCGCCTCCACGCCCGCGGCATGGCCGCGCGCCTCCGGCAGGCCGCGTTCGCGCGCCCAGCGGCGGTTCCCGTCCATGATGATCGCGACGTGCCGGGGCACGACGACCTCGGGCCCGACGGCGGACCCACCCGGTGCGGCGCTGGGGGCCGGGCGGAGGTCCACTAGACCTCCATGATCTCCTGCTCCTTCGCCTTCCCGGCGCGGTCGACCTCCTCGGTCCAGCGGTGCGTCACCTTCTCGATCTGCTCCTGCTCGCGGCGCGCCTCGTCGGCACCGATCGTGCCGTCACGCTCCGCCTTGCGCAGCTCGTCCGTGGCCTCGCGCCGGTGGTTCCGGATCTCGACCTTCGCCTCCTCCATCCGCTTGGGCACGACCTTCACGAGGTCGCGCCGACGCTCCGCGGTGAGCGCGGGGATGTTCAGGCGGATGACCATGCCGTCGACGTTCGGCATCACGCCGATGTCGCTCTTGAGGATCGCCTTCTCGATCGCCCCGAGGACGCTCCGGTCCCACGGCTGGATGACGATCTGGTGCGCCTCGGGGACGCTGATCCCGGCGAGCTGGTTCAGGGGCGTCGTCGCGCCGTAGGCCTCGACCATGATGCGATCGACGAGCGAGGTGGAGGCGCGGCCGGTGCGGACCGCGTTGAAGTCGCGCTCCATCGCCTCGACGGCGCGGCCCATCCGCGCATCGATCTCCTTGCGGGCGCCGTCGGTCATGCGTTCTCTCCTCCGTCGATGAGGGTGCCGACAGGCTCGCCCAGGGCGGCCCGCCGGATGTTGTCCGGCCGGTTCATGTCGAAGACGACGATCGGCAGGTCGTTCTCCATGCACAGCGTCACCGCCGTGGCATCGAGGACGCCCAGCCGCTCGGAGATGACGTCGGCGTACGTCAGGCGATCGTGCCGGCGCGCGTTCGGGTCGCGGACCGGGTCGGCGGTGTAGACGCCGTCCACCTTGGTCGCCTTGAACATCGCCTCCGCGCCGATCTCCACCGCGCGCAGGGCGGCCGCGGTATCGGTGGTGAAGTACGGGTTGCCGGTGCCGGCCGCGAGGATGACGACGCGCCCCTTCTCCAGGTGGCGCATCGCGCGGCGGCGGATGTACGGCTCGGCGACCTCGTTCATCGCGATGGCGCTCATCACACGGGTCGCGACTCCCTCCTTCTCGAGGGCGTCCTGGAGGGCGAGAGCGTTCATCACGGTCGCGCGCCTGCCCCTGTAGTCGCCCGTGGCGCGGTCCATCCCCTTGGCGGCAGCGGCGAGGCCGCGGAAGATGTTACCGCCGCCCACGACGATCGCGACCTCGATCCCCTCGGCGCGCAGCTGCGCCACCTGGTGCGCGACGAAGACGCACACCGCGGGGTCGACCCCGTACGTGCGCTCGCCGCGGAGCGCCTCTCCGGAGCTCTTGCGGAGGTTCCGTCCGTACCGGTGGCGCGCCCGGGTGTCCCCGGGCGCCCCACCGGCTGCGGCGGCTTCGCTCACATCTCCTCCCCGAGCTGGAAGCGCGAGAAGCGCCGCACCCGGATGTTCTCCCCGATCTTCGCGATCGCCTCGGTGACGAGCTGGCCGACCGTCTGCTCCGAGTCACGGAAGGGCTGCTCGTAGAGCACGACCTGCGAGTACCACTTCTTCAGCTGGCCCTCGACGATCTTCTCGCGGATCTCCGCGGGCTTCTTGGCGAGGGACTCGTCCGCGAGCAGCTCCGCCTTCTTCGCGGCGAGCGCGTCCGCGGGGATCGACTCGACGGTGGTGTAGAGCGGGGCGAGGCCCGCGATCTGCATCGCCACGTCACGGACGAGCTTCTGGAAGTCGTCGTTGCGCGCGACGAAGTCCGTCTCGCAGTTCACCTCGACGAGGACGCCGAGGCGGCCACCCGCGTGGATGTAGCTCGCAACGGTCCCCTCGCGGGCTTCGCGGCCGGCCTTCTTCGCG
>JBJTJV010000367.1:0-3396 GCA_046352645.1 Chloroflexota bacterium
CGTCCGCCCGCCTCGCCCTCGGCGACCGGCTCGCGGTTCGCGCGGATCCAGCGACCGGCGTTCGCGTCGTTCCCGGTGAGCACGTCCGCGGCCATGATCGCGGTCCGGATCTCGTCCTCCATCGGGTTCGTGATCGCGGACGTGAGGCCGGACGCGATCGCCATCGGCAGGAAGGCGGCGTTGATGTGGACGCGCTTCGGGAGCCCGAAGCTGATGTTCGAGGCGCCGCACGTCGTGGTCACGCCGAGCTCGTCACGCAGGCGGCGGACGAGCCGGAAGACCTGCCGCCCGGCGCCGCCCATCGCGCCGATCGGCATGACGAGCGGATCCACCACGACGTCCGCGCGCGGGATCCCGTGGTCCTCGGCGCGCTCCACGATCCGCTTCGCGACCGCGAAGCGCACGTCCGGGTCCTCGCTGATCCCCGTGTCGTCATTGCTGATCGCGACGACCGCCGCGCCGTAGCGCTTCACGAGCGGGAGGATGCGCTCCATGCGCTCCTCCTCGCCGGTCACCGAGTTGACGAGCGGCTTGCCCTGGTAGGCCGCGAGCCCCGCCTCGAGCGCCTCGGGGATGGACGAATCGATCGCCAGCGGCACCGCCACGAGCGACTGCACGAGCCGGATCGCATGGGCAAGGATCGCGGGCTCGTCCGCGAGCGGGATGCCCGCGTTCACGTCCAGCATCCGCGCACCGGCCTCCACCTGGGCGACCGCATCGCGCTCCACGCGGGAGTAGTCGCCGGCGCGCATCTCCTCGGCGAGGAGCTTGCGGCCGGTGGGGTTGATGCGCTCGCCGATGAGCACGAACGGCTCGTCGAAGCCGATCGCGACCTCCATCCGCGGCGAGGAGAGGATCGTGCGGGTCATGCGGGCTCCTCGGGGGCGAGCCCGCCCGCCGCGACGAGCGCGGCGAGGACCTCGCGGGTGTGCGCGGCATCGATCCGGGCCGCCTCCGCGGCGACCTCCATCGCCAGGTCCGGGCCGCAGGGCCGGCTCTCCTGGCGCCACTGCGAGATGTAGTCGGATGCGGCGCTCATGCCGGCAGCCATGGCGGCCCGGTCGATCGCCACCTGGAAGCGGCGGTGGAGCTCGAGCTTCTCCGTCCGCTCACCGTCCCGGGCGAGGACCTGGGCGGGGATCGCCCGCCACGAGATGACGGTCAGGCGCGGCCCCGCGCTGCGCTCACGCGGACGCGGCACGCCGCGCCTCCACGAGCCGGCGCGCGGTCTCCGCGGCAATCGCGGCATCGCGGCAGTAGGCGTCCGCGCCGACCGCCATGCCGAACTCCTCGTTCAGCGGCGCGCCGCCGACGAGGACGATGTAGTCGTCGCGCATGCCCCGGCGCTTCAGCTCGTCGATGACGACCTTCATGTACGGCATCGTCGTCGTGAGGAGCGCGCTCATCCCGAGGATGTCCGCCTTGTGCTCCACGATCGCGGCGATGAAGGCGTCCGCGTCCGTGTTCACGCCGAGGTCCACGACCTCGAAGCCCGCGCCCTCGAGCATCATCGCGACGAGGTTCTTGCCGATGTCGTGGATGTCGCCCTTCACCGTGCCGAGCACGACCGTCCCGACCCGCTGGGCACCGGTCTCGGCGAGGAGCGGGCGGAGGATCGCCATCCCCGCCTTCATGGCGTTCGCCGCGAGGAGGACCTCCGGCACGAAGAGGATGCCGTCGCGGAAGTCGATGCCCACGATGCGCATCCCCTCGACCAGCGCCTCGTTGAGGACGCGGTCCGGGCTCCACCCCCGTCCGAGGAGGATGTGCGTGCCCTCCGCGATCTCGTCGCCGAGGCCGTCGTAGAGGTCGCTGTGCATCTGGCTCACGAGATCCGCGTCCGGGAGCGCGGAGAGATCGATCTCGTCGTACTGCTCGTCCGCCATCTGCCTCGGTCGCTCCCGTTGCGTTCCACGATGTGGCACAGTGCCGCGTGATGGAACCTGAGCGCGATGCTAGCGAACGCGACCTGCCGCTGTCCAGCGTGCAATCGGTGGCGCGCGCCTTCGATGTGCTCCGGGCGGTGGCCGACGAACCCGCCGGGGTGACGGAGGTCGCGGCGCGGACCGGGCTCGCGAAGTCCACGGCGCAGCGGATGCTCGTCGCGCTCGCCGCGGCGGGCGCCGTCGAGCGGACGGCCGATGGGCGCTGGCGGGTCGGCCCGGTGATCGCTGCGCTCGCGGCAGGGCCGGGGTCGCCCGGCTCGCTCATCGCGGCGGCGCGGCCGGTCCTCGTCGCGCTGGCGGCAGCCACGGGCGAGGCGGCGGGCCTTGCGATCGAGGAGGACGGGCTCGTGCGCTACCTCGACCAGGCCGAGAGCGTGCAGCCGGTCGTCGTCCGGGACTGGACCGGCACCTGCCTCCCGATGCACCCGGTCTCGTCCGGCCGGGTCCTTCTCGCCGCGCTCGCCGCCCCGGCGCTAGCGCGTGCCCTCGCGTCGCCGCGCGAGCGGTTCACGGAGCGGACGGTGACGGACGCGGACGCGCTCCGGGCCATCCTCGCGGCGGTCCGGCGGGACGGCGTCGCCTGGACCGCGGACGAGTACCTCGACGGGATCACCTCGGTCGCGGCGCCGGTCGCGGGCCCGGCGGGCGAGGTCGTGGCGGCGATCCACCTCCACGGGCCGTCCTACCGGTTCCCCGGCGAGCGCGCGCGGGCGGTCTTCGAGGACGCGGTGCGGGACGCCGCCGCGCGGGTCGCGGCCCGGCTGCGGGCGGGCTGAGCTAGCGCTTCGGCGTGACGCCCACCGCGGCGTCCGCGAGCCACGCGGCGAGGTAGCGGGCGAACGAGGGGCGCACCCAGAGCCGGTAGCGCGGCTCGTCCGCGACCTGGTGGACGATCAGGCCGACCCGCGAGAGGAGCGTCTGCGCGCAGCTGCCCGGCCCGAAGGCGCGCGGATGGAGGTCGATCGGCATCCCGGACGCGAGGATCTCGCGCGCGTCCGGCCCCGCGAGCTCGATCGCGGTCCGGTTCGCCGATACGTCCGTGGCGGTCACGAACGCGCCCTCCGCGGCACCCCGGAGCGCAGCCTCGATCGCAGGCGCGGTCCCCGCAGGCCCCACGACGAGCCACTCGTCCGGGCCCAGCCAGAGCGCGTGCCGGCCGTCCGGATCGCCCGCCGCGGTGTTCGGCTGCGTGGGCAGAGCGAAGCCGAGGGCGCCCGCGAGCCGGGCGCAGAGCGCACCGTCCGCAGGGTCCGCGCGCAGGTCGACCGCGGCGAGGAACGGCCGCGCGGTCGCGCCGGAGGGCAGCGCGACCCCCGCGAGCGGCGCTCGGGCGTGCGCCGGCGTGTGCTCAGCCGTCACGGCGCACGCCCGCCGGGTGGTAGAGGACGGAGCCCGAGAGCGCGGCCGCGAGCGTCCGGGCGCCGGGCGGGGCGTGGCGGGTCTGGCGGTC
>JBJTJV010000368.1:0-18963 GCA_046352645.1 Chloroflexota bacterium
GAGCTCACCACCCGGCGGTTCCCCGAGACCGGGACCGCGATCGGCGGGCGGGCGGCGGGCATCGGCGGGCGGGCGTGCCGGCGGGCCGGCTCAGTCCTGGTGGTCGACCTCGTCCGCCTCGACGAGGTTGCCGTCCGCGTCCACGATCGAGGTGATCACGCCTTCGAAGGCCTTGCCCCAGCGGGCAGTGACCTCGAAGGTGCCCATCTTCGCGCCGACGGTCGGGAGGTCCGGGTAGTACTCGCCGTAGTAGACGACGTGCGCTCCGCGGCGGAAGCCGGTGTAGTTGCGGTACCCCGCCTCGGCGATGGCATCGATCATGTCCGGCCAGGGGTTCGCGTGGAGGTCGTCGTAGTAGGCGGCCTTCTCCGGGTCGATGACGATGTTGATGAGGTGCCGACGCATCGGACCGGGCAGGCGCGGTCCCTTGTCCGTGTGGAAGACCTCCTCGTAGAAGAGGAGCTCGCCGGCGTCGTCCGTGATCTGCCCGATGATGTTCCGGAAGTAGTGGTTCCAGCGCTGGTTCGCGGGCTTGGGGCCGTGGACGGCGAACGCGGTCTTCGCGTCCGGCGTGTACTCGCCGTAGTACCAGACGTCGCAGCCGCGGCGGAAGCCGCTGAAGTTCCGGATCCCCGACGCGCGGATCTCCTCGACGAGCTCGGGCCAGATCTCCGCGTGGCGGCGGTCGTACTCCGCCTCCGTGCCGGGGAAGATCCGCAGGTAGAAGAGGGCGCGCTCCATCGGTTCCTCCGTGCTCGCGGACGGTCCCGTGCCGCCGACCGGCCATCCGGGGACCGGTGCGGACGGGCCGCGCATGCGCATCGTAGCGGGCGCGCGGACCGCGGGACCGGTCCCGGGTGCGCGCTACCCCGCGAGGACGATCGCGACGCCGCCCACGACGAGGAGCGCCGCGGCGACCGCCCGGCGCGGCGGCGCGCTCCGGGTGCGCCACGCCTCGATGCCGAGCGCGAAGAGCGGTGTCGTGGCGACGAGCGTCTGGACCACGACCGGGCTCCCCTGCTGGACGCCCACGATGATGAAGACGAACGACAGCGTCGTGAGGAGCGAGCGGAAGAGGAGCCGCGGCGTCGCGCGGAGCGGGATGTCGCGCGGCGGGAAGAGCGCGATCGAGACGGCGCCTGCAAGGGCCGTGCGCACCACGTACGTCTCCACCACGCCGACGTCGAGGTCCGCGAGCATCCGCGTCGTGATCGTGAGCAGGCCGTTGCCCGCGGCCGTGACGAGGACGCGGATGAGGACACCCCGTCGACCCATGCCGCCGAACGCGCCCTGGAGGGCCCAGAGCACGCCCCCGGAGACGACCGCGGCCGCGACCGCCTGGCCGGGCGTGAAGGTCCCGGGCAGGATGAGCGCCGCGGCGACCGCGGTGACGATCGGCGAGAGCGCGGAGGCGGTCGTGGTGGACGACGCGGCACCCGCGTCGAAGAGGTCCCAGACGGCGATCGCGGTCACCACCATGAGCGCCACGGAGACGAGGTGGAGCGCGACGATCTCCGGGCTCCAGCGCCACTCCACGAAGGGCGCGAAGGGCAGGAGGATCAGGCAGTTCGTGACGTAGAGCGCGCCGATGAGCTGGCGCGCCGGATAGCGCCCCGTGAGGCCCTTGTTGATGACGGCCTGCGCGCCGTTCGTCACCGCCGCGAGGAGGCCGAGCAGGACGGCGATCATGCGGGCGCGGGCCGGACGGGCTGCACAGGGGACCTCGTGACGGGGACGGAGGGATGCTACGCTCCGGCACGGGGCGGCTGCAAACGTTGCCGGGCCCCCCGGACGAGGGAGAGGGAGGTCGGATGAGCACGACGCAGGTCGCCTTCACGGAGCTCCTCGGGCGCCGCGTACGGATGGGGACCTGGGAGGAGCAGAAGGTCTCCACCTACCGCCGGATCATCGAGGCGATCGATGGCCGCCGATGGGACGAGGCGGCCCAGCTCGCCGCCTACTTCGTGGACGAGGCGCAGGTCTGCTTCGCGATCTACCGCCAGTGGATCCCGGACCTCAACGGGTACCTGAAGGACAAGGGCGTGGACGCCGCGATCATCAAGGCGCGCAACGACCAGGCGGTCGCGGTCGCGACCCACCCGGACGGTCGCCCCTGGCACCCGCGCAGGCAGTGGGACCGCTTCCTGTCCGAGATCCAGGACCTCACCGGGGCGATCTACCGGGAGCAGGCCGACGAGGCGAAGCGGCGGCTGGAGATCGCGAAGGAGACGTGGCGCCAGTGCCACGACCGCGACGTGGACCACACGTACGGCCTCATGTCGCTCGTGAAGGAACAGCTCGGCGAGCCCGCGATCCGCGACATGTACGACCGCGTCCTGCTGCCGCTCTTCGTCTGGCGCTACGAGAAGTTCGACATCGACAAGCACCCCTGGGACGAGGCG
This sequence comes from Chloroflexota bacterium, assembly GCA_046352645.1. Classification (GTDB taxonomy): domain Bacteria; phylum Chloroflexota; class Limnocylindria; order Limnocylindrales; family CSP1-4; genus JAFMJV01. The sequence continues at coordinate 2,403 of JBJTJV010000368.1, forward strand.
CTCGAGACGCTCATGCTCGTCGCCTGCGAGGCGATGCGCGGCCACCTCGTCGGCCCGGAGCGGACGGGCGACTTCGAGCTCATCGAGACCGAGGACCGCTACATCCTCCGCTTCGATCCCTGCGGGTCCGGCCAGCGGACGATCCGCGGCGACTGGATCGAGGGGACCCCGGACCGGATGCAGCCGCCGTACAGCTGGACGGTGAGCACCGAGCCCGCGCCGATGAACCACTTCCAGAAGGGCGTCTGCCTCTACTGCATCCACTGCATCGTCCTCATGGAGGAGATGCCGATCGACCGTTTCGGCTACCCGGTGCGGGTCGTCGATCCGCCGACCTGGCCGGACACGGACCGCGACCCGAACGTCCGCCAGAAGTGCCAGTGGCAGATGTTCAAGGACCCGACGACCGTCCCCGAGGAGTACTACACGCGGGTCGGGCGGACGAAGCCGACGAGCTTCGGCAGCAAGGCGCACGGCGCGAAGGAGCTGCCGGTGATCGCCGTGGGGATGCCCGGGGCAGGCTGACCCGGAGGAGACAGCGCGAGGGGAGGAACGACGATGCCGGTCACACCGGAGGACCTCCACGGGGACGCGTACTTCGCGGACCCCTTCCCGGTGTGGGAGCGGCTGCGCCACGACCAGCCGCTCTTCCATGACACCATCGACGACCGCTGGCTGCTCACGCGCTACGACGACGTGGCGGCGGTCTTCCGCGACCACGCCACGTACAGCACGAAGCCGTACGAGCGGATCTTCACGGACGTCATCGGGCCGACGATGGTCCAGATGGACGGCCCGGACCACGACGTGCGGCGGGCGATCGTCGCCCCCGCGCTCGTGGGGCGGCAGCTCGAGCAGCACTACCTCGGGCTCGTGGAGACGGTCGTGGGCGGACTCTTCGACCGCCTGCCCGCAGATGGCCCGCTCGACCTGATGCACGACGTCACCGTCCCGCTGCCGCTGAAGGTGGTGGCCACGATCCTCGGCCTGCCCGAGAGCGAGGACGCCTACCTCCACCGGGTGACGGACCGCGTGATCGCCGCGCTCGCGGGGACGGAGCCCGCGCGCTCGGAGGGGGTCGCCGCGCATGCCGCGTTCGCCGAGCGGATCGGCGGCCTCATCGATGCACGCGAGGCGGCACCGGGTCCCGACCTCATCAGCACCATCGCCCACGGCCACACGGAGGACGGCGAGCGCCTGTCGCGCGCGGAGATCGCCTCGTTCATCAGCCTCCTCATGGTCGCGGGCGGCGAGACGACGGACCGGGCGATCGCGACCTTCTGGTGGGTGCTGCTCGAGCACCCGGAGGTGCACGCCGCCCTGCGCGCGGACCCGTCACGGGTCGATGCCGCGGGCTCGGAGTTCATGCGCCGGGACGGCGTCGTCGTCTACGAGGACCGCGAGCTCACGGCCGACGTCACGTGGCACGGCACCACGATCCCCGCGGGCGCGACCGTCCGCGTCTCGATCACGTCGGCGAACAACGACGAGACGGTCTTCCGCGATCCGCGACGCTTCGACCTGGGGCGGCCCGACCTCCGCCTCGGCAAGGAGAGCCGGGCAGGCGGACGTGCGGACGGGGTCGCGAACCACCTCGGCTTCGGGCTGGGCAAGCACTTCTGCATCGGCTACCAGCTGGCCCGGGCGGAGATCGTCTGCGCGACCCGGGCGTTCCTCGAGCGGCTCGGCGAGGTCCACGTCCCACCGGGTGCCGAGCCGGACCTGCGCATCCGCTGGGTCCACCGGCACCTCGACCGGCTCGTCGTCGCCCGCGGGCCGCGCCCAGGCTGAGCTGAAGGGACGGGCGACCGGCCCCGGGCATGACGATGCCCCCGCCGTCGCCGGCGGGGGCATCCGGGCAGACCGGCCCCGGCGGTCAGATCCGGAAGATCCGCTCCGCGTTCCCGCTGAAGAGCTGCACCTGGTCGTTCTCGGAGAAGTCCGAGATGATCTCCGCGTACGCGTTCAGGACGTCCGGGTACGAGCTGTAGAGCCGGTCCACCGGCCAGTTCGTGCCGAAGAACGCGCGCTCGATGCCGAACGTCTCGATGCAGTGGAGCACCCACGGCCGCCAGCTCTCCACGGTCCACTGGGGGTCGCACATGCCGAGCCCGGAGATCTTGATGACGACGTTCGGCGCCTCCGCGAGGCTCGCGAGCTCGCGCTTCCACATCGCGAAGTACTCGGCGTCCCGCCTGCGCGGGAAGCCCGCGTGGTCGAGCGAGATGACGATGTCCGGGAAGGCCCGCGCGAGGTCCTTGATGGAGGCGTACGTCTCGGGGGAGGAATCGAGGCAGGCGACGAGGTCGTGCTTCCGGAGGTGCCGGTAGCCCGCGCGCCAGGCAGGGTCGCGCGGATAGTCGCCGGCGCCGAAGTCCCGGATGCCGCGCATGTTCGCGTACTGCATGTGGCGCTCGATCACGTCCTCGGCGTCGGGTTGCGCGAGGTGGCACTCGGCCACGATCCCGTGCGGATGCCCGAGCCGATCGGCGAACGCCTGGAGCCACTTCGTCTCTTCCACCGGGTCGGCGATGCCGAGCGCCGCCTGGACGTGGATCGACTTCTTCACGTTCGCGAAGCGCGTCTCCGCGATGTACTCGTCCGCCCAGTAGCGCTGGGCCTGGATCCCCTCGATGTCGCCGAGGATCGGGTGCTTCCAGCCCGGCTCCAGCCAGACGTAGCGGAGGTTCGGGTTCTGCATGTCCGAGAAGTGGATATGGGTATCCACGAAGGGCAGACGGGCCATGACGCTTCTGTTCCTCCTCTCCGGTGCGGTGTCCGGGTCAGCGTACCGCCGTCGGCGGCGTCAGGGAAGGTTCGCGCGCAGCCAGCGGACGCTGCGCTCGATCATCGCGAGCTCGTCCACGTCCGTCCCCCCGAGCGAGGCGAGCTCGACCGCGACCGGGCCGTCATAGCCCGCCGCAGCGAGGATCGCGACGATCTCCGCGAGCGGCGCGACGCCCTCGCCGAGCGCGACGGAGAGCGGGCCGCCCCACACGGTCGGGTCGGGGGTCGGCGGGTGGTCCTTGAGCTGGACGAGGAGCGTGTGCGGGGCGAGCGCGCGCGTGCCCGCGAGCATCTCGTCACCGACCCGCACGAGGTTCACGTTGTCGAGCGTGATGCCCAGGTCCGGCGACCCGACCCGGGCGAGGATCTCCAGGAGGTCCTCGGCGCGCAGGTCGCCGTGGTTCTCGATCGCGAGGCGGACGCCCGCGGCGGCCGCACGCTCCGCGGCCCGGGCGGTCGGCGCGATCAGCCGCTCCACGAGCACGGCCGCGGGCTCCGTGCCGCGCGAGGCGGGCGAGCCGAGGGTGATCCGCATCACCGGGTGCCCGAGCCGCGCCGCGAGCGCGATCCAGCGGGCGAGGTGGTCCTCGGCCGCCGGCGTCCGACCGCCATCGAGCCCGTGGAAGGCCCCCTCCGGCCAGGGGTGGCCCCAGGAGAAGCCGATCCCGAGCACGCCCCGCTCGGCGAACGTCGTCGCGTCGATCGTCTCGGGTTCCGGCAGGTAGCAGGTCTCCAGCCAGATCTCGTCCGCGCCGGTCGTCCGCGCATGGGCGAGCGCCGGGGCCGGGACGAGCGGCCAGGGCGGCCCGGCGGCGGGCGCGACCTCTCCCGCACGGATCTCGCCGTAGCGACGGTGATATGAGTAGCTGTCGATGCCGACGCGCACGCCGCGGGTCCCCTTCCCTCCCCCGGCGGACGACCATTCGCGCCGGCCCGGAGGTATGGTAGCGTCGCGCTGTAAACGTCACCAGCAGAGGACGGGGAGGACACTCGGATGATCCAGGTCGAGGGGCTCGCGGGCCGCGTCGCGGTCGTCACCGGCGGCGGGCGCGGGATCGGCAAGGCCACGGCGGCCGCGCTCGTGGCGAACGGGGCACGGGTGGCGGTGCTGGACATCGTCCCGCCGACGACGCCGGATGTCCTGAACCTGACCTGCGACGTCGCGGACCCCGCCCAGGTGGAGGCGTCGCTCGCCCGCGTGGAGGCGGAGCTGGGCACGATCTCCGTGGGCGTGATGGCCGCGGGGATCTTCCCCACCGCACCGATCGAGGAGACCTCGCTGGAGACCTGGCAGCGTTGCCTGGACGTCAACCTGACCGGCTCGTTCCTCGTCGCGAAGCGGCTCCTCCCGGCGATGCGCGCGCAGGGCTACGGGCGGCTCGTCTTCCTCGGATCGTCCGCGGGGAAGGCGGGCGGGGCGCGCGCGATGAGCTCGTATGCCGCGTCCAAGGCGGGCGTGATGACGCTCGCGAAGGCGATCGCGAACGAGTACGCGAAGACCGGCGTCACTTCGAACGCGCTCGCGCCCACGATGATCGACACGCCGATGATCGACGGCCAGCGCGAGCTCGTGTCGCGGATCCCCGTGGGCCGGCTCGGGAAGCCCGAGGAGGTCGCGGCGCTCATCTGCTTCCTCGCATCCGAGCACGCGGGCTACATCACCGGCGAGATCACGGACATCAACGGCGGCTTCTTCGTCGACTGACGGTGCCGGACGCGCACGATCCGATCCGCCGACGCGCGGTCGTCACCGGGGCCGCGAGCGGCATCGGCCACGCGACCGCGGCGCTCCTCCTCGCGCGCGGCCATGCGGTCCTCGCCACGGACGTCGCGGAAGCCGGGCTCGCCCCGCTCGCGGCGGCCGGCGCGGAGACGTGCGTCGCGGACCTCGGGACGGACGCCGGCCGGGACCGGGTGGTGGTGGCCGCGGACGCGCTGTGCCGCGCCGCGGGCGCACCGCTCGACTGGCTCGTGAACGCGGCGGGCGTGATCGTCCTCAAGCCGATCGGCGAGGTGACCGGCGACGACCTCCGGCGCGCCTTCGACATCAACGTCGGCTCGGCGTTCGTCCTCACCCAGCGGCTCGGCGAGCGGATGCGCGACGGCGGCGCGATCGTCAGCTTCAGCTCCCCGTCCGCGAAGTTCGTGGCGACGCCGGAGGCGGCGGCCTACGCGCTCACGAAGGCCGCGGTCTCCCAGGTGACCCGCTCGTTCGCGAAGGCGTACGCTCCGCGCGGCATCCGTGTGAACGCGCTCAGCCCCGGCATCACGGACACCCCGATGCAGGCGCGCGTCCTCCGGGAGGTGAGCGCCCGGCGAGGGATCCCGGAGGAGCAGCTGGCGCGGGAGCGGCTGGCGACCGTCCCGATGGGCCGCTCGGCACCGCCCGAGGAGATCGCGGGCGTCGTCGCGTGGCTCCTCACGGACGACGCGGCGTACCTGACCGGGCAGGTCCTCAACGTGGACGGCGGGATGGTGATGTGGTGAGCGAGATGCGGCGGTGAGCGAGCTCGAGGTCCGGATCGATCGGCTCCGCCCGCGCGAGGTCGCGGAGCGGATGGCCGCAGGACCGGTCGCGTGGATCCCGCTCGGAGCCGTGGAATACCACGCCGAGCACCTCCCGTTCGGCACGGACGGCTTCACCGCGACGGCGGTCGTGGAGCGGGCGGCACGGATCGCGGGCGGGGTCGTCCTGCCGTGGTCGGCGCTGACGATCGGCACGCTCGCCCTCCCCTGGAGCCTCCGCTACGACGCGGATCTCGTGGAGCGGGCGCTCCGTTCCACGATCGAGCAGGCGGCGGCGCACGGGGCGCGGGTCGTCGTCGTCCATACCGGCCACGGCCCGCTCGATCTGAACCACCTCGTCAAGCGCGTCTGCGCCGAGACCGAGGAGCGGATCAGCGCGACCCCCGGGAACGCGGGGTTCCGCGCCTACGGGCTCTGCTACCTGGAGCTGAACGCCGCGCTCGGGACCGGGCTCGGCACCGACTGGCCGGTCGCCGTGGACCACGGCGCGATCATGGAGACGAGCTGGACGCTCGCGATCGCCCCGGAGCTCGTCGCGCTCGACCGGCTGCCGGCGGACCCGGACGGCACGATGCTCGGCGTCTACGGCCCGAACCCCCGGACGCGCGCCTCCGCGACGGTGGGCGCAGCGCAGGTGACCGCGGCCGCAGGGCTGCTCGCGGAGCGTGTCCGCGCCCTCCTCGCGGGCGGGCGCATCGACCCGATGGTCGATCTCCGCGCCTTCGTCGCCCGCTACTGGCCCGAGCCGCCGGCGATCGGGCTGCGCGCGGACGGGGCCGCGCTCACGATCCACAACCCCGGTCCGGTCTCCCGCTACCTCACGCGCGTCGCCCTGACGCTGGACGGTGTCGCGGTCGACCCCGCCCACTGCGTCCTGCGCAACCCGACGCCCGGCGAGGCCGGCGTCCCCGTCCCGTGCGCCTCGCTCGGGCCGGAAGCGGGCTTCTACGTCCGCCGGCTCCAGGACGCGGAGCTCGACCTGCCGGCGCCGCTCGGCCCGGGCAGCCACGCAGTCGCGCTCACCCTCGGGCTCGGCGGCGTCGCGGAGACGACCGTCCGGGCGACGCTCGTCCGGTCGTGACGGACGCCGGGGGCGCTGCCGCGGCGACCCCCGCGGGGACGGTGATGACCGTCCTCGGCTCGGTCTCCGCGCGCACGCTGGGCATCGCGCTCATCCACGAGCACCTGCGCATGGATGCGACGCCACTCCTCGCGCTCCACGGCGGCAGCGGCGGGCCGACCACCCCGTTCGACCTCGCGGCGGCGTCAGAGGCCCGCTGGGACCCCGCGAGCCACCCGGACAACTACCGCTTCACCCGCGACGACCTCGTAGCGGAGGAGCTGCGCGGCCTCGCGGCGCTCGGCATCGGCTGCGTCGTGGACTGCACCCCGCCCGCGTTGGGCCGGAGCCCACGCGCCCTCGAGGGGATCGCACGGGCCACGGGCATCCACGTCGTGATGGGGACGGGCTTCTACCTGGCGCCGACGCATCCGCGCGGGCTCGCGGGCGCGTCCGTCGCGGCGATCGCGGACGCGCTCATCGGGGAGATCCGCGACGGGGATCGGGTGACGGGGATCCGCCCCGGGATCATCGGCGAGATCGGGACCGGCGACCCACCCGATCCCGCGGAGCTCCGGGTCCTCGAGGCGTGCGCCATCGCGGCCTGGTCCACGGGCCTCGCGGTGAGCGTCCACCTCCATCCCTGGGGCCGCACCGGCATGACGGTCGTGGACCGCCTCGGCGCGATCGCACCCGAGCGGGTGATCCTGGGGCACTGCTCCACCGCATGGGACGACCTGCCGTACCTGCGTCGGCTGCTCGGGACGGGCGTGACGCTCGGCTTCGACCTCTTCGGCTTCGACCACTCCCTCCTCGGCATCGGCCGCCGGCCACCGGCGGACCGGGACGTGGTGGGGACCGTCGCGCAGCTCGTGGCGGACGGCTTCGCGGACCGGATCGTCCTGTCGCAGGACATCGGCGTGCGGACGCGGCTCGGCGCGTACGGCGGCTGGGGCTACGGCCACCTGGTCCGGCACGTCGTGCCGCTGCTCCGGGACGCGGGCTGCAGCGTGGACGACCTCGAGCGGATGCTCGTGCGGAACCCCGCCCGGCTGCTCGCCATCGGCGGCGAGCCCTGACCGCACGGGCGCCCGCGGCGGGTGGGGTGCGCGGGCGCGGCCGCGCCTACGCAGCGTTCGGCGCCGGGCGCGATCGGCCGGCGGCGACGAAGAGGAGCGCGGCCACGAGCGAGACCGCCGCGCCGACGACGATCGCCGCCTCGACGCCCGCGATCTCCGCGAGGGCGGCGCCGGTGAGCGGCGCGACGATCCAGGCGAGGTTCGTGACCGACGCATCGAGGCCGCTGAAGGTCGTGAGATGGTCCCGGGGGATCCGCCCGAGGAGCTCGTCGAAGAGCGCGAGATCCACCCCCGCGACGAAGAACGCGCCGATCATCGAGAGGAGGATGACCACCTCCGGGCTCCGCGACAGGACGACGAGCGCCGGGATCCCGCCGGAGATCGCAAGGGTCGAGAGGAGGACGGCGCGCGGGCCGATGCGCCGGACGATGCGGCGCCAGGCGAGGTAGCCCGCGACGGTCGCGAACGAGGCGAGCATCGTGAGCGTGCCGATCCACCCGTCGGAGACGCCGAGCGAGCGGACGTAGAAGAGCGGCAGGAGGGCGAGCACCATCCGCGTGCCGGCGCTGAAGAGCGCCTTGCGCAGCACGAAGCCGAGGAACTGGCGGCGCGCCGCGGCCGAGGGCGCCGGGCCGGAGCGCGCGGGTCGCGCCACGGCGGCGCCCGGTGCCTCCTCCCCGGAAGCGGCCGGGGGACGGGCAGGTGCCGGTCCGCGGTAGACCATCACGACGCGCCGGCTCAGCGCCCAGCTGGAGATCCCGGTCGCGGCGCCCGCGAGGAAGAGGAGCGCGTAGTTCCAGGGCAGCGGCACGGCCGTGAGGAGGACGCCGGCGAGCCCGGCGGTCACCGCCGTGCCGAGACCCATGAGCGCCCACCGGCGGCCGAGCAGATCGAAGCGGCCACGCGGCCCCGCGGCCCCATCCACGACGATCGGGAAGACGACCTGGGTCAGCGACTGGGGCGCGGTGGAGAGAGCGAGGGCGGCCAGGGTGGCGGCGATGGCCACGCCGGGCGGCAGCAGGACCGCGATGGCGGCGATCACCGCGTAGACCGCGGAGTGCCAGAGCCGCGAGCGCGCCCACCAGGTCGGGATCCGCTCGCTCCCCTCGAGAAGCCGTCCGAACGGCACGGAGAGGAGCAGGCCGCCGACGGCGGGCAGGATCGTGACGAGGCTGACCTCGAAGGGGCTCGCGCCGATGCGCACGAGGAAGACGGGTACGAAGCCCATCACCGTGACGATCAGCCCGGTGATCACGGAATCGAGCTGGATCAGCTCGTAGTTGCGCCGCTCGTCCGGCGACGCGCTCCGGGGCGCGAGCCGCCGCCGCCAGCCGGGCAGGGTCGTCGAGACGGCCGCGCCCATGCCGCTGCCGTCCCCGTCCATCCGCGCCCCGTCCCCCGTGCCCCGTCGCGGGGCGTCGCGCCTAGCGGATCCTGATGATCGTCCCCGTGTCCGCGCTCCGCTGCATCGCGTCGAGCACGTCCACGACACGCGCGCCGAGCTCGCCCGGCGAGCGGTTCTCCGTCGTCTTCCCGGCCACGAGATCGACGAACCGGTCGATGACCGGCCGGAAGCTCCACTCGCCCTGGGGGATCTCGAGCAGGATGTCCTCGCCGGAGGCCTTGCTCCGCCGGACGGTGTTCCGGTCCATGTCGATCTGGAGCTGGCCCTCCGAGCCGGTGACGGTGAGGACGACCTGGATGTGGGCGCCGAACGTCGCGGGCGGGAAGGCCGCGCCGGAGATCGTGCCGGTGATCCCGTTCTCCAGCTTCAGCGCGATCGCATCGTGGAGCTCGACCGCCTCGCCGGGCCCGTGGTTCGTGAACGCGGCGACGTGGGTCGGCTTCTCGTCGATGAGGCGGAACAGGAGGCCGAGGCCGTGCGTCAGCTGGCCCTGGCCGTAGCCGCCGCCGCTCACCTGCGGGTCGCCCCAGGTCTCCGCCCGCGGCGGCGAATCGGTGGACGACCCGGGATATGCGCGGCCCGAGGTGAGCAGGTCACGGACGCCGGACGCCATCACGCAGGTGACGTGCTCGATCGTGCCGACGCCGCCGTCCTCGCGGAGCAGTCGCCGGGCCGTGTTCACCGCCTCCGTCTCGTTGTAGCCGTAGCAGACCATGAGGACAAGGCCCTTCTCGCGCGCGAGCGCCTCGAGCGCCCAGGCGTCCGCGGGGTCCTTCACGAGCGGCTTCTCCGCGAGGACGTGGATCCCCGCCTCGAGCGCGGCGCGGATCTGCTCGGCGCGCGGCCCGACCGGGCCGGGGAGCGAGACCATGTCCGGCTTCGCGGCGATCACCTCGCGCCAGTCGGTCGTGGCACGGGGGAAGCCGAACTTCACGCGCGCGAACTCGAGGAGCTCCCGGTCGCGGCGGCAGACGATGAGCGGCTCCACGTCCGGCCGCGCGACGAAGGCGGGCAGGTGGTGGCCGATCCCCCAGGTGCCGGCGCCGATCATCCCGAGGGTGAGCTTGCGGTCCATCGATCTCTCCGTGTCGCTGTCGTGGGGGGTCAGGTGGTCAGATGCGGTAGAGGCGACGCGCGTTGCCGTTGAGCATCGCCGCCTGCTCCTCGCGCGAGAAGCCGGCGCGCGCGATCACCCAGCGCCACGCGTCCACCTGGCGCAGGTAGCTCGAGAAGACGAGGTCCACGGGCCAGTTCGTGCCGAAGACGATCCGGTCCGGGCCGAAGGCATCGATCGCGTGGAGGACCCACGGGGTGATCGAGTCCACGGTCCAGCCATGGTCGAACATCCCGAGGCCGCTCACCTTGCAGGCGATGTTCGGCTCACGGCCGAGCTCGGTCATCTCCGCGCGCCAGAGGTCGAGATACTCCCGGTCGCGGCGCACGGGCAGACCGGTGTGGCCGAGCATCACCTGCGTCTCGGGGAAGGCACGGGCGGCATCGCGGCCGGAGAGGTGCGTCCCGGGCGAGGTGGAGAGCTCGTACGAGAGCCCCATCCGGCCGAGCGCGGTCATCGCCTCCGTGAAGGCGGGCGTCCGCCACTCCTCCGGGTGCGCCCGCGGACGCAGGCCGCGGACGCGCGGCGAGGCGGCGGCATGGCGCTCCAGGAGCGCGGCCGCGCCGGGCCGCGTGACGTCCACGTAGACGACGAACGCGTTCGGCATGCCGACCCGCTCGGCGACCTCCTCCAGCCATGCGGTCTCCTCGACCGGGTCCGGGCCCGAGTAGGCAGCCTCCACGTGGACGGTGGCGGCGACGTTCGCACCGTAGAGCTCCCGCAGGAGCCGCTCCATCGTCCAGTCCTGGCGGATGATCTTGTACTCGCCGAGGACCGGCGTGGAATCGATCCGCGGGCCGATCGTGCCGTCCGGCCGCACCTCGTCCGTCAGCCAGTCGTACGGGAAGCGGCCGAGCTCCCAGATGTGGTGGTGCGTGTCGCTGAAGGGGACGCTGCGATCCACCTCCGCGGCGATCGCGTGCTCGAGGTCGAGGTCGTCCTGCATCGTGCCAGTGTGCCTTCCCGCGGGCGTGCGTGTGCCGCCGGCGCGTCAGGCGGGGCGGCCGTCCGGACCGACGACCGGGAGCTGCGGCTTCGTGTGCCCGATCCGCGCGTAGGCGCTCTCGGGGATCGCCTCGAGGCTCTTGTAGACCGTCCAGCTGCAGCGCTTGCGCGTCTCCGGCGCATCCGCGCTGCCGCCCCAGGTCGGTGGATCCACGACCCGGACCGGGTGCCCCCAGCGCTCCGCGGGGAGCTTCTCGAGCGCGAGGCAGCAATGGGCGCAGTAGTAGCAGACCCCCGTCTCGTTCCAGGCCCAGTCGTGGCGCTCCTCGGTCACCCCGAACGCGTAGGGGGCGAGGACGCGCGAGCCGGTCCCCTCGATCGCGTCGCCCTGCATGGACCGGCCGCCGGAGCCGCAGGGGTCGAAGCTGACGACATAGCGGTCGTCGTGCTCCTCGAAGACGAGACTGCCGTCCCGCTCGGGACCGCACAGGTGGGCGCGCATCGCCTCCATGACAAGGTAGAGGTTCCGCTCCACGGTCTCCGCGTACGGCTGGACGCGGACGTCGAACGGCATGTACCGCTCCTGGATGTACGGCTCGAGGACGGCCCGGTAGCAGTCCTCCAGGCGCGCCTCGCCGAAGCGCCGCGCGACGAACGCGAGGATCCCGGCCATGACGTCCGCCGAGCGGTCGTGGAGCCGGCGCCAGTGCTCGGAGAGCGCATCGAGGAGGGGGTCCGCCTCGGCGACGGTCACCTCGTAGGCGCGGATCCGGTTGCCGATCCGGCCCGCCATCGCGCCGAGCTCCTCCCAGCGGGCGGACGGGTCGTGGGGGGTGCCGTCCGGCCAGGCGAGGAGGCGCGCGAGGCGGTCGAGCTCGGCCGCCCGCTCCGCCTCGTCCACACCGTTCGCGGCCAGCCAGTCGAGGAAGCCCGCGGTCCACACCCGGTAGATGACGTGGACGACCTTCGCCTCCTCCATGAAGGAATCGACGAGCTGCGCGGCGACCTCGCGCCGGCCTGCCTTCAGGCCGAAGGTGTCGCCGGCCTCTGCGAGCGCGGCACGCGCCGTGTCCAGGGTCGGGACGGCCTGGTCCACCCAGGAGCCCGTGTGGACGCGCTTCCCGATCGCCGCGGACCACGCGAGGTGGGTCATCGGGGTCGTGGCGCCCGGGTGCTCGCCGGCCGGGCGCTCAGGCCGCGGACTTCGTGAGCCGGATCCGGAGCTGGTCGAAGCCGACCGCGGCGAGCAGGAGGACGCCGCCGAAGACCTCGATCCAGAACGACGGGATGCGCAGCTGGATGAGGCCATTGCCGAGGACGCCCACGATGAGGACCGCGAGGATGGTGCCGACGATCCCGCCCCGTCCGCCTGCAAGGCTGGCGCCGCCGAGGACGACCGCGGTGACCACGGACAGCTCCAGCCCGAGGCCCGCGTGCACCGACGCGCCGCCGACCTGGGAGAGGAGGATGAGCCCTGAGAGCCCGGCCATCGCCGCGGAGAGCATGAAGCCGATGAAGATGGCCCGGTTCGTCCGGATGCCGGCGAGGCGCGCGGCCGTAGGGCTCGCGCCGATGGCGTACATCGACCGTCCGTAGGTGGTGTACCGAAGGATGAAGAACGAGACGATGATCACGAGCGCGAACAGGTAGACGGGGATGGGGATCTCGAAGACTCGCGTGATGCCGAGGCCACCGAACCCCTCGATGCGGATGGTCTGGCCATCGCCGAGCACCTTCGTGAGCCCGCGGAAGATCGCGAGCGTGCCGAGCGTGGTGATCAGGGCGTTGATCCGGAAGACGGTGACGCTCACCGCATTGATCAGGCCGACGAGCAGCGCCGCGAGCATCGCACCGATAAAGGCAAGCTCGAGCGGCAGGCCCATGGCGAAGGGGGTCTTGGTCACGCCCACAGGGGCCGCGAGCACTGCCATCGCCATCGCGGTGAAGCCGGCGAGGGAGCCGACGGAGAGGTCGAACTGCCCGGCGATCAGCAGGATCGTCGCCGGGCAGGCGACGATGCCGATCCGGGCGACGTTCTGGAGGATGTTGACGATGTTGTCCGCGTTGAAGAAGTACGGCGAGGTGATGGAGAAGAAGACGAAGAGGACGACAAGGACGCCGAAGAGCGCCGCGGTCTCCGGGACCGAGACGCGCGACCGCGCATCCACCGGCTTCGTGACAGCGGCGACCTTCGCCTCGTCGCCGGCCGCGCCGGTCTCGAGCGCGGTGGGCGCAGCCCGGCCGGGCCCCCCCTGGAGCTCGTCGTCAGCCACGCCTCACCCTCCTGCCGCCGCCAGGAGGCGGCTCGTCGTGATCTCCGGTCCGCCCAGGGCGGCCGCCATCTGTCCCTTCGCCATCACGTACGCGCGATCCGCCACCTGGACGACCTCCTCGTAGTCGGAGGTGATCACGAGCACCGCGACACCGCCCTTCGCGAGATCGCGGAGGGAGCGGTAGATGTCTGCTCGCGCGCCGACGTCCACGCCCCGGGTCGGCTCGATGAGCACGAGGGCGCGGGAATCACGCTCCAGCCAGCGGGCGAGGAGAACCTTCTGCTGGTTCCCGCCGGAGAGCGTCCCCATCCGCTGCTTCGGATCGTTCCGGGAGCGGATCGTGAGGCGGTCGCGCCAGCGGAAGAATGCCTTGGCCTCCGAGCGCTCGCTCAGCACCCCGGCATGGGCGAGGTTCGGCCAGTTCGCGACGGCCACGTTCTCCGCGAGCGGACGAACGAGGAAGGCACCACCGGCCTTGCGGTCCGCGGGGAGGAACCCGACGCCCTTCGCGATCGCGTCGGTGGGGACGCGCAGGGTCGCCGGCGCGCCGTCGATCTCGAGCGTGCCTGCATCGAGCGGCCGGATGCCGAACGCAGTCTCGCCGACGTCCGCCGCACCGGAGCCAAGCTTGCCGAAGAGGGCCACAACCTCGCCCGGCTTCACGTCGAGCGAGATGTCGCGGAACGAGACGCCGGAGGCGGCACTGCTCCAGCGGATCGCGGGGGCGCCGCCGATCGCGTGATCGGGAGCAGGCGGACGCCCGACGGCGTCCATCCGCCGGCCGATCATCGCCTCGATCATCGCGCGTCGATCGGTCTGCGCGACCTCGGTGAGCAGCGACGTGTTGCCGTCCCGCAGGACCTGCACGCGGTCCGCGACCTCTGCCACCTCGTCGAGGCGATGCGTGATGTAGATGATCGCCACCCCCTGGGTGCGCAACCGACGGATGAAGTCGAAGAGGACCTGCGCCTCATGGTGGGAGAGGGCCGCGGTCGGCTCGTCGAGGATGAGGAGACGCGCCGAGCCCGAGAGCGAGCGCGCGATCTCCACGATCTGGCGTTCGCCGACTCGGAGCGACCCCACGGTCGCCGTCGGCGAGATATCCACCCCGAGCTGGTCGAGGATGCGCTGAGCGCGCGCGTTCATCTCCTTCCAGTCCACGACGCCGCGGCGATTGGGGATCCTCCCGAGGGAGATGTTCTCCGCCACCGTCAGCGTGGACGCGTCCTGGAACTCCTGGAAGATGATCGCGACGCCGAGGTCGCGGGCCTGGCGCGGGGTCAGGACTGCGTGGCTCGTGCCGTCCACGAGGATCTCACCCGCGTCCGCCTGGTAGTCGCCCGCGACCTCGGCGTCGCGATCATCTTCCAGGAGTTCCAGGACGCGTCCACGCTGACGGTGGCGGAGAACATCTCCCTCGGGAGGAGCCCCAATCGCCGCGGCGTCGTGGACTGGAAGGAGATGAACGCGCGCGCGAAGCTCGAACGTCACGAGCCGACGCTCCCTGCTGCGGTCGATCCGGCGTGGATCAGGCGTCGCAGGCCGGGGTGTCCGGGTAGATCTCGCGGATGTTCTCCGCGGTGATCGGCTGGTGCGCCGTGAACAGGCTGGCCGAGACCTCCTTGCCGTCGAGGATGTCGATCATCGCGGGGATGACGGTCTTGCCATAGCGCTCGGGGAAGTAGGCCACCGACGCGACGTACTGCGGATTGCACGCGACGTCCTTCCAGATGGAAGGGTCGGTGCCCTGGCCGCTGTAGATCACATCCGCCTCGCGGCCGAGGGTGCGCGCCGCGCCGAGGGCGCCCAGGATGCCGTCCTCGTTGATCGCGACGACGATGATCCGGCTGCCCGGGAGCGACGGGAGGAGGTTGGAGACCTGCTCCAGCGCGGGGTCCGTGCGATCCGCGCCGTCGAGGATGATCTCCTTGGCCGGGTCGAGCGGGCAGTGCTCCTGGAAGCCGTCACGGTAGCCGCCCATGCGGTCCGTGTTGGCGGCGCCCGCCGCGGTGGACTCGAGCGAGACGTACGCGTCGTACTCGCAGTTCCACTCGTTCTTCACCTTCTCGCCGATGGCGGAGCCACCGACGCGGCCGGCCTGGCGGTTGTTCGCGCCCATGAAGGCGACCTCGCAGGGCGGCTGGATGATGTCGATCGCGATCGTCGGGACACTGTCGTAGGCCGCGCAGATCTCCGGCGAGCTGTCCTGGAAGACCTGGAAGTTGATGACGCCCTGTGCGCCCTGGACCTTCATCTGCTGGGCGCACTCGAGCGCCTTCGCAACGTCGACCTGGGAGTCACAGAAGATCAGCTCGACTCCCGCGATGGCGGCCTGCTCGCGGATCGAGTCCGAGACGAGCTTGACGAACGGGACGTTGTCGCCGAGCGAGATGTAGCCGATCTTCTTGCCGACGCCCGACCCCTCGACCGCACCGGTCTCGAAGTAGGGGTTCTCCGGCGCCGCGTCCTGTGCGAGCACGGGTGCCGCCGCGACGGCGACGATCGCCGCGGCGCCGAGGACGGCACCGAAGCGGGACATACGGGAACGGTTCACGTGTCCTCCTCCTGATCCGCGGGTCCGCCCGCGGCCCTTCCTTCCCGGGCCGACATCCGACCGCTGGAAACGATCTTCAGCCCGGTCGCGACGATAGGCCGCGCGATCGGCCGGTGTCAAGCCGATGCGCGCATCGGAGCGCGCGGATCCGTCCGGCCGGGCCCCACGAGCGGCGCGGCGGCGCGCCCGAGCCCCTCGCAGATCACGAGCAGGGAATCGGCGACCGCGAAGAGCGCGAGGAGCTCCGTGGCGTCCGCGCCGGGCGTGACGTTCCGTCGGCGCATCGCCTCGATGGCGCCCGCGATGCGCGCGTCCGCGCCCGCGAGCGCGTCGGCGGCCGCGGCGAGCTCGGGACGGGCGGCGCGGTCGGCGAGCGCGGGTCCGCGGGCGCGCGCGAGGCGCTCCGCCGCGGCCTCCAGCGCGTCCACCTCGGGGCGGAGATGCCGGGCGAGACGGGCGGGGCCGGGGACGGCGGAGCGGGCGAGGCGGTCGGCCGAGCGCACGGCCCAGGCGATGCCGTCGAGGATCGCGGCGTGGTCCGCGGCGGACGGGCCGTCGCCGGGGGGCTCGTGGGCGATCTCCGCGAGGAGGCCGCGGAGGGCGATGACGCGCGGCACGAGCGAGGCGGGCGGCGGCGGCAGGGCCGGTGCGGCAGCCCCCGGCACCGCGCTCGCGTCCGCATCCGGCGGGTCCCAGCGGACGATGCTCGCGGCCATCGCCGCGCACAGCCCGGCTGCGACCTCGGCGATCCCCGCGTGGAGGCGCGCACGCGACGAGGACGGCCAGAGGAGGCTGCTCACGAGGAGCGCGATGCCGAT
>JBJTJV010000369.1:0-8228 GCA_046352645.1 Chloroflexota bacterium
GCGAAGAAGAGGAAGCCGAAGCGCATGCCGCTGTACTCGGTGGCGAAGCCCGCCACGATCTCGCTGTCCGCCTCGGTGAGGTCGAACGGGGTGCGGCTGCCTTCCGCGGTGGCGGCGATGAAGAAGATCAGCGCGCCGAGCGGCTGGCGGAAGATGTTCCAGTCGAGGAAGCTCCCCGCCTGGTCCTCCACGATCGTGTTCAGGTTCAGCGAGCCCGTGAGCAGGACGACACCCACGGCCCCGAGGATGAGCGGCAGCTCGTAGCTGATCATCCCGGCCGCGGCGCGCTGATCTTCTTCATCGCCGCCACCGCGGAAGGCAGCCGCACCCCGTTCGACCTCACCGAGGCGGACAGCGAGATCGTGGCGGGCTTCGCCACCGAGTACAGCGGCATGCGCTTCGGCTTCCTCTTCTTCGCCGAGTACGTGAACGTCTTCATCCTCTCGGCGATGACGACGGTCCTCTTCCTCGGCGGCTGGAACGCGCCATTCGACATCGATCCGCTCCTCAACGCGGTCGGCATCGCGACCCCGGTCGCGATCGTGCTGGACCCCGGGAGCCTGGGCTTCGGCCTGCTCGGCGCGATCGCGATCGTGCCGCCCATCGTCATCCTCGTCCTCGCGGTGACCGTGCGCATGCTCGTCCCGTCCTGGGGCTTCCTCCGCTCGCTCATCGTGGCCTTCGTCCTGCTCAACCTGCTCGCGGTCGGGCTGCTGCTCGGTTGGCTGGCGGTGAACCTCGACTGGGTCCTCGGCCTGCTCTGGTTCCTCATCAAGGCGGTCGGCCTCTCCGCGTTCTTCGTCCTCCTCCGGGCGACCCTGCCGCGCGTCCGGATCGACGAGCTCATGGGCGTCGCCTGGAAGTGGCTCGTGCCCGCCGCGCTGCTGAACATCTTCGTAACCGCGGCGGCGATCATCGTCGTGAAGTCCATGGAGGGCGGCCTGTGAGGACCGACCGCGTCCCCGGTCTCGGCGTCGTCCGCGGCCTGATCTTCGCGTTCCGCCAGGCGCTGAAGCCGAAGTACACGGTCCAGTACCCGGAGGTCGTGAACGACATCGCGCCGCGCCACCGTGGCCGGCTCATCCTCCTGTACGACGAGTACGGCACGCTGAAGTGCGAGACGTGCTTCCAGTGCGCCGCGGCCTGCCCCATCGAGTGCATCGACATGGGCGGCGTGGACACGAAGAACCGCTACCACGTCCACTGGGGCCCCGCCGAGCAGTACGCCGAGCGGCGCGAGGACTCCGCCCTCCGGCGCTCCGGCCGACCCGTGCCGGACCGGACCTTCTCCGCCTTCGACACGATCGACCTCGGGCCGCTGGACGCGATCCTCGCCGAGGAGGAGCACCGGCCCCGTCACGCGCTGCGCATCCTCGAGAAGACGCAGGCGGAGTACGGGCACCTCCCGGTCGCCGCGCTCCAGCACATCGCCCACCGCACCGGCGCGTGGTACAGCGAGCTCTACGGCATCGCCACGAGCTACCCGCACCTGCGCTTCGAGCCGCCCACGACGCACACCGTCGCGGTCTGCCGCTGCACGTCGTGCATCCTCGCGGGGGGCGGCCGCATCCTCGACGCGTTCGCCACGCACCTCGGCACGCAGGTCGGCGGCGTGAGCCCGGACGGCGCGGTCCGCCTGGACGCGGGCGATTGCGGCGGGACCGCACGCGGCGTCCCGTGGGTCGCCGTGGACGGGAGCGTCCTGCCGCGGGTGGACGTCGCGGACGCCGCCACGATCGCCGCGCAGATCCGCGCCACCGTGGCACAGGGACGGGCCGCCTGATGGAGATCCTCGCAGGGCGACCGGGCTGGCCGTCCATCCTTCTCGGCCGGAGCGCGCGCGTCGCGGGCGACGCGCACCTCGCCGCGCACGAGGCCGCGGGCGCGTGGGCCGCCTGGCGGAAGACGATCGCGGGCACCGCCCCCGAGCAGCTCATCGGCATCGTGGAGCGGTCCGGCCTGCGCGGCCGCGGCGGCGCGGGCTTCCCCGCCGGCCGCAAGTGGCGTGCCTGCGCGGAGACGCCGCGCGGCGTCCGCTATGCCATCGCCAACGGCTTCGGCGCGGACCCGGGCGCGCACGCGGACCGGATCCTCATGGAGCGCGACCCCCACGCGGTCGTGGAAGGCCTTGCGCTCGCGGCCTACGCGGTCGGCGCCACGGAGGCCACGATCGTCGTCGGTGCGTCCGCGCAGACGGCCGCCGCCCGTCTCCGGGACGCGATCGCCGCGGCAGAGGCCGCCGGCCTCCTCGGCCCGAGCGTCCTGGGCACCGCGGTCGCGCTGACGGTCACGGTCCGGACCCTCGCGGGCTCCTTCGTCACCGGCGAGGAGACCGTCCTGCTGCGCGCGCTGGAGGACCGCCGCGCGCAGCCCGACCAGCGCCCGCCCTACCCGGCCGTCAAGGGCCTCTGGGGCAAGCCCACGCTCGTCCACAACGTGCAGACGCTCGCGGCCGTGCCCTGGATCGTCACGAACGGCGCGGAGGCCTTCGCGCCGCCCGGCGTCGCGGCCGCACCCGGCACCATGCAGCTCACGCTCTCGGGCGCGCTCGGTCGGCCCGGCATCGTGGAAGCGCCCATGGGCACGACGCTGCGCGACCTCCTCGATCTCGCCGGCGGCGCGAGCGGCACGCTCAAGGCGCTCCTCGTCGGCGGGCCGACGGGCGGCTTCCTCCCCGCGGCCGCGCTGGAGACGCCGCTCGGCTTCGGGCCGCTCGCGGAGGCGGGCGCGCTCGTGGGCTCCGGCTCGGTCCTCGCGGTCGGCGCGGAGACGAGCATCCCGGAGCTCGCCACGCTCCTCACCCGCTTCCTCGGCGACGCGGCCTGCGGCAAGTCGATCCCCTGCCGGATCGGCACGCGCCGGCTCGCGGAGCTCGGGGACGCGCTCTGCTCGGGCGTCTGCCGACCGACGGACGCCGCGCTCCTGCGCACCCTCGCCGCGGACATGCGCGACGCCGCGCTCTGCGGCCTGGAGGCCGGGGCCGGCAACCCGCTCGTGTCGGGGATGCGATACTTCGCCGGCGAGTTCGACGCCTCGGCGTCGGGCGCCACGGATCCCGCGACGGCCGCGAACCGGCCGGGGGCGCACGCGTGATCCGCTCGTCGGACCTCCACCCGGGACGCGCCACAAGGACCGCCTGACCCATGACCGACACGCTGCCCGCCATCCCGGACGCCACCCGCGCCGCGGTCACCGAGCGCCTGCTCACCACGCAGAGCCCGCAGCGACCGCAGGTCACGCCTGCCTTCGACCTGCAGATCGACGGCCAGACGCTGCGTGCGCGCGCGGGCCAGACGATCCTCGAGGTCTGCCGCGAGAACGGCGTGGAGGTCCCCACCCTCTGCTACGAGCCCAAGCTGCCGGGCTTCGGCGCCTGCCGCATGTGCGTCGTGGACGTCGAGGGCGAGGCCGCGCCGCCGATCTCGTGCTCCCGCGAGGCGGAGCCGGGCATGGTCGTGCAGACGCAGACCCCGCGCCTGCGCGAGATCCGCAAGACGAACCTCGAGCTGATCTTCAGCGACCACAACGCGTACTGCCTCCCGCCGTGCCAGAACAAGTGCCCGTCGCACATCGACATCCCGGGCTTCCTCAAGGCGAACACGGAAGGCAACTTCATCGAATCGGCGCGCATCTTCAAGCGCACGATCCCCTACCCGTCCGTCCTCGGCCGTGTCTGCCCCGCGCCCTGCGAGGAGCACTGCCGCCGCGACGAGGTGGACGAGGCGATCGCCATCCGCGACAGCCACCGCTACGCCGGCGACCAGGTCCTCAAGGCGCAGGCCGCCGGGGCGAAGGCGCCCGTGCCCTTCGACGTCCAGCCCTCCTCGGGCAAGCGCGCCGCGGTGATCGGCTCCGGCCCGACGGGCATGTCGGCCGCCTACTACCTCGCGATCGCGGGCCACGCGGTCACCGTCTTCGAGCGCGACCCCGCCGCGGGCGGGATGCTCCGCTACGGGATCCCGCAGTACCGCCTGCCCAAGGTCGAGGTCCTCGAGGCCGAGTTCCAGTCCGCCTGGGATCTGGGCGTCCGGCTCGTCACGAACGCGGAGCTGGGCCGTGACTTCACGATCGCGGACCTCCAGAACCAGGGCTTCGACGCGGTCGTCGTCGCCATCGGCTGCTACGACACGAACAAGCTCGGCATCCCGGGCGAGGACGCGGACGGCGTCCTGGACGGCCTCGAGTACCTGCGCATCGCCACCCTTGGGCTGCCCTACCCCGGCCATGCGGGCACGCGCGTCGTCGTCGTCGGCGGCGGCTTCACCTCCATGGACTGCGCCCGGACCTCGGTCCGCCAGGGCGCGGCGGAGATCACCCTCGTCTACCGCCGCGACATGAAGGACATGCCCGCGGCGAACGAGGTCCACGAGATGCTCGAGGAAGGCGCCCGCGCGATCTTCCAGGCGGCCCCGGTGCGCGTCGTCACGGACGCGAGCAACAAGGTCACCGGCATGGAGTTCATCCGGATGGCGCTCGGCGCCCCGGACGCCTCCGGTCGGCGCCGCCCCGAGCCCATGCCCGGCACCGAGTTCACCATCGACTGCGACCGCGTCCTCCTCGCCATCGGGCAGGGCCCCGAGCTCGGCTGGGCGCAGCGCGGCGCGGACGGCGTGGGCCCGAACAAGCAGAAGCGCCTCGCCGCGGACGCGATCACCTTCGCGACCGGGCGCGCCGGCGTCTTCGGGGCGGGCGACGTGCGCACGGGCGCGGCGACGGTCGTCGCCTCGATCGCGGAGGGCCGCCGCTGCGCGTACGCGGTGGACGCCTACCTCAAGGGGATGGACCTCGAGGCGATCCGCACCCGCCAGACGCTCGCGGAGCCGCAGCCCGAGTTCCTCTCCATCGTCCCGTACACCTCGGAGGTGAAGGAGCCGCGCCTGCGCCTCAAGGCGATGGGCCCGGAGATCCGCAGCTCCAGCTACATCGAGTACGAGATCCCGTACACCCAGGCCGAGGCGATGGCGGAATCCGCCCGCTGCCTCCAGTGCACCTGCGAGGCGATCGGCTACTGCGACCTCCGCCGCCAGGGCATCGAGTACGGGACCACCCTGCGCACGCTCGAGCCGTCGAAGTCCGGCACGTCGTACCGGAGCATCTCGGAGAACCGCTTCACCGGGCGCAACCACGACTACCTGCGGGACGACAGCCACGCCTTCATCCTCCGCGAGCCGTCCCGCTGCATCGACTGCGGTCGCTGCGCGAACGTGTGCAAGGAGGTCGTCGGCGCGGCCTGCTACGACTTCATGCGGACGGGCTTCGACACGCTCGTGACCACGCCGCTGGACATGAGCCTGAACACCACGCCGTGCGTCTCGTGCGGGCGGTGCGCGGAGACGTGCCCCACGGGCGCGCTCATGCCCAAGCCGCGCGTCCTCGAGAAGTACGAGGTGGACGAGAGCCGCTGCATCCTCTGCGGCATCTGCGTGGACGCCTGCCCGTACGACGCGCTGCGCTGCGGCCCGGACTTCGAGCTCGCGCACGAGAGCCGCGAGGAGCCGATGATCGACCTCCTCGCGATCAGCGCCATCGAGCGCGACACGGAGATGAGCTACGTCCGCCGCGAGCGCGACTGGCTCACCCGGGCGCAGGCATCGGGCCGGGAGATCCCCGCGACCCGCCTCCTGCCGATGCTCCCGCCGGGTGTCGCGAACGGCAACGGCAGCGGGAATGGCCACAGCCACGGGAACGGCGCAGGCGCCGGCGCGACCCGAGCCCACAACAAGTAGCACCGCGGACGGATGAGCCTGCCCCCCACGATCCCCTATATCGGCTGGCCCTGGGACGACCTCGTCTTCCTGGCGCTCGCCGGCGTGATGCTCGGTGGGGCCCTGCTCGTCGTCCTGAGCCGGAACATCATCCGCTCCGGCCTCTTCATGGTCCTCTCGTTCCTCGCCCTCGCGGGGATCTACGCCCTCGCCGGCGCAACGATCGTGGCGGCCGCCCAGGTGCTCGTGTACATCGGCGCGATCAGCGTCCTCATCCTCTTCGCGGTCATGCTCACGCAGTCCAAGGCCGGGCCCGTCGCGCTCGTCTTCCAGCGCCAGGCGGGGGTCGCCGCGGTCGCCGCCCTGCTCCTGCTCCTCCTTCTCGGCGCGACCGTGCTGCTCACGGAGTTCCCCGCGAGCGTCGCCACGCCCACGCAGCAGCCGGCCCGCGAGGTCGCGCTGCGGATCTTCGACGCGAACGTCTTCGCCTTCGAGGTCGTCAGCCTCCTGCTCCTCGCAGCGGTGGTCGGCGGCATCTTCCTGGCGCGGCGGGACGAGACCCCGGAAGAGGATGACCAGGCGTGAGCCAGTCGCTCGACGCGTACCTGCTCCTCTCCGTCGGGCTCTTCGCGATCGGCACCTTCGGCTTCCTCGCGAAGCGCAACGCGATCGCCATGCTCATGTCGATCGAGCTCATGCTCAACGCGGTCAACCTCGCGATCGTCGCCTTCGCCCTGTTCACGCCGGAGCTCGGCGCACAGGGGTCCGTGATCGCCCTCTTCGTCATGGCGGTCGCGGCCGCCGAGGCGACGGTGGGGCTCGCGATCGTCATCGCGATCTACCGGAACCGCAGGACGCCGCTCGTGGACGAGTACGCGTCGATGCGGGAAGAGGCGCAGGGCTGGCGATGACGGGACGCGCGAGCGGGGTGCCCAGGTGAGCTACTACGCGGAGGCGGCCGGCGAGGCCGCGCACGGCCCTGCCCTCGCGGGGTCCACGGAGCAGCTCCTCATCACCCTGCTCCTTCTCCTGCCGCTCGCGGGCTTCACCCTCAGCGTGATCTTCGGCCGCCGGCTCGGCGACCGCCCCTGGATCATCGCGGTCCCCGCGATCATCGCGACCTGGCTCATCGCGATGTTCCTCGTCTACCAGACGCTCTTCGTGGGCGCGTACGGCGAGTACGGCATCGAGTTCACGCTCTACGAGTGGATCCGCGCGGGATCCTTCCAGGTCGCCGCGAACTTCCTCGTGGACAACCTGACCGCGGTGATGCTCATCGTCGTCACGACGATCGGCATGCTCGTGCACATCTACGCGATCGGGTACATGGCGCACGACCCGTCCAAGTGGCGGTTCTTCGCCTACCTGAACCTCTTCATGTTCAGCATGCTCCTGCTCGTGCTGGCGGGGAACTACCTCCTCGTCTTCGCCGCCTGGGAGCTAGTCGGCCTCTCCTCGTACCTGCTCATCGGCTTCTGGTACCACAAGCGCTCCGCGGCGCTCGCCAACAAGAAGGCGTTCCTCACCAACCGCGTCGGTGACGTCGGGTTCGCGCTCGGCATCCTGGCCCTCTGGACCACCCTCGGAACGCTGAACTTCACCGAGGTCTTCGAGATCCTGCCGGAGAAGCTCGGCCACGGCGACATCACGCCCTGGATGATGGCGGGCATCTGCCTCCTGCTCTTCATGGGCGCCATGGGCAAGAGCGCGCAGTTCCCGCTCCACGTCTGGCTGCCGGACGCCATGGAGGGCCCGACCCCGGTCTCCGCCCTCATCCACGCGGCCACGATGGTGAACGCCGGCGTCTACCTCGTCGCGCGCAGCTCGCCGGTCTTCGCGCAGTCGCCCGAAGCGCTCCTGCTCATCGCCTGCCTCGGCGCCTTCACCGCGATCCTCGCGGCGTCCATCGCGCTGACCCAGACGGACATCAAGCGCGTGCTGGCGTACTCCACGCTCTCGCAGCTCGGCTACATGTTCCTCGCGCTCGGCGTGGGGGCCTGGATCCCGGCGATCTTCCACCTCGTGACGCACGGCTTCTTCAAGGGCCTCCTCTTCCTCGGCTCGGGCTCCGTCATCCACGCGGTCCACGAGGAGCAGGACATGAACCGGATGGGTGGCCTCGCGCGGAAGATCCCGATCACCCACGCCACGATGCTCATCGGCACGATCGCCATCGCGGGCATCCCGCCCCTCGCCGGCTTCTTCTCCAAGGACGAGATCCTCAACGAGACGTTCAAGTTCGGCGTCTACGAACCGCTCCTCTATGTCCTCTTCGTCGTCGGCATGATCGTGGCGGGCATGACCGCCTTCTACCTGTGGCGGCTCATGGGCAAGACCTTCTACGGCACGAGCCGCGTGGACCCGCACGTGGAGCCGAAGATCCACGAATCGCCGAAGTCCATGACGCTGCCGCTCATCCTCCTCGCCATCCCGTCGCTGTTCATCGGCCTCGCCCTCGGCTGGCCGCTCGGCGACAGCGGGATCAGGCACTGCCTCGAGCCCGTCTTCGACGACGCGGAGGGG
>JBJTJV010000370.1:0-9323 GCA_046352645.1 Chloroflexota bacterium
CAGCCGCACCGGCCGCCGCCGCGAGCTCGCCGAGCTCGGCCGCGTACCGGTCGAGGAGCGCGAGGTGGCGCGGGGCGCGCGCCGAAGCCGGCGCACGCCGGGCACCCGGGTGGAGCCACGTGAGCGAGGCGGGGTAGAGCAGGTCGCACACGGTGAGGAGGCGCGCGAGGGCGCGGCCGAGGGCTTCCTCCGAGAGGAGGGCCGCGGGGACCTCGGCGAGGAGGACCGGTCGGTCGTCGTCCGCGACGGCGAACTTGATGAACGGGATCTCGTCGTTCCAGCGCAGGAGCTTGCGGTAGGAGACGCGGAAGGAATCGTTGATCGGGGGCGCGTAGTGGACCCAGCAGTAGAGGCCCTCGGCAGGGTCGAGGATGAGCGTGACGCGGACGTCCACCCGGACGCGGCCGTCGAGGACGAGGTCGCGGCTCGCGATCCCCTCCCGCTCGCCGCTGTCCACGGGCACGAGCCCGAGCGCCGCGAGCCAGCGGTCGAGGTCGCCCGGTGCGACCGCGGCGGCCGCCCGGTCAGCGATCGCGCCGCCCCCCTCCGGTGCCGCGCGTCGTGGAGGCCCCGGGCGCGGGCGCGGGGCCCCGCCGCTCCACGCTCCCGCCGCTCGGCACGGTCCGGCCGGTGAAGTCCGCGGCCTTCACACCCTCCGCGATGCGCACGTTCCGCCCGATGCGCGTCCCCGCCGGGATGACCGCGCGCTTGCCCACGAGGGTGATCCCCGTGGTCAGCCGGGTCGGCTCCTGGCGGTTCACCGTGGCGAGGTCCGTGCCCGTCCCCACGACGGCGTTCGGGCCGACCACGACCTCCTTGTCGAGGATGGCGCGGTCCACGACGGCCCCGGCGCGGATGTGCGCGTCGAACATGATCACGCTGTCGCGGACGATCGCGCCGGGGTCCACGCGCACGCCGGGCGAGAGGACGCTGCGCTCCACGGTGCCGTCGATGCGGCAGCCGTGGGAGACGAGGCTCCGGTGGACGCTCGCGGTCGGGCCGATGCGTGCGGGGCCGCGCTCCTCCGACCGGGTGTGGATCACCCAGTCACGGTCGTAGAGGTCGAGCGGCGGATGGTCGTCGAGGAGCTCCATCTGCGTCCGCCAGTAGCTCTCGATCGTGCCGACGTCCTCCCAGTATCCGTCGAAGCGGTAGCCGAAGACGCGCGCGCCCGCCTCGAGCATGGCGGGGATGACGTTCGCGCCGAAGTCCGGGCGGTCCTCGGAGAGCCACTGGAGGATGGAGCGGCGCGAGAAGACGTAGATGCCCAGGCTCGCGAGGTCGGACTTCGGCTGCTTCGGCTTCTCCTGCCACTCGGTGACGCGGTCGTCCTCGTCGAGGGCGAGGATGCCGAAGCGGCTCGCGTCCGCGATCGGGACCTGCTTCACCGCGATCGTCACGTCCGCGCGCTTGCGGCGGTGCTGGGCGATGAAGGGCTGGTAGTCCATCTTGTAGATGTGGTCGCCCGCGAGGATGAGGATCGTGTCCGCATCGCTGTCCTCGATCGCCCAGACGTTGCGCAGGACGGCGTCGGCGGTGCCGCGGTACCACTCGGCCGCCCGGCCACGGGCGATGTACGGCTGGAGGAGGCGGATGCCGCCCGTGCTCCGGTCGAGGTCCCAGGGCCGCCCCGAGCCGATGTGGTCGTTCAGGGATCGCGGGTTGTACTGGGTGAGGATGCGCACGTCCGTGACATCGGAGTTCACGCAGTTGCTGATCGTGAAGTCGATGATCCGGAACTTCCCCGCGTACGGGACGGCGGGCTTCGCACGGACGCCCGAGAGGATCGAGAGGCGCTCTCCCTCCCCGCCGGCGAGGACGATCGCCATGGTGCGCTTCATGGCCGGATGCTAGCGCATCGCCCGGAGCCCGGGAACCGTTTCCGCGGCGGCTAGACGAGCCCGCGCGGGTTGATGGGCACGCCGCCCTTGTAGACCTCCCAGTGGAGGTGCGTGCCGGTGGAGTTCCCCGTGTTGCCCATGTAGCCGATGAGCGTCCCCTTGCGCACGACCTGTCCCTTGCGCACGGCGTAGCGCGGGAGGAGATGCGCGAAGGTGGAATCGTAGCCGCCGGCGTGCGCCATCACGACGAGGAACGCGGGGTCCGACTCGTACGGGTTCCAGCCCACGAAGACGACCACGCCGTCGTAGGGCGCGCGGATCGCCGTCCCCGAGCCGTTCGCGATGTCGATGCCGTCGTGGAAGTGCGCGCAGTCGCCGAGCGGCGGGTTCCAGACGAACCCCGTGCAGCCGAACTCCTGGCTCACCGTCCCGGACGTGGGCCACGACCAGGCACCGCCGCCCTCGCCGAGGCCGCCGCCCTGCTCGGCGCGCTTCCGGGCGGCCGCGAGCAGCCCCGCGAGCGAGTCGCGCAGGCGCGCCTCCGCGGCCGCCTGGCGGGCGACGAGCGCGGCGGCCTCGCGGCGGTTCGCGGCGATCTTCCGGAAGGTCTCCTTCTGGCGCGCCTGGATCTCGCGCGTGCGCTCCTCGAGCTCCGCGAGCGCGACCCGCGCGGCGGCGAGCCGCTCGCGCTGCACGGCGAGCTCGGCTTCCGTGTCCCGCAGCTCGCGGCGGAGCTGGTCGTTGCGCAGCTGCGTGCTCACGGTGAGGGCGCGGAGCGTGTCCAGCTCGCGCCGGTCCGCCTCGATGCGCCGGGCGAGCTCGAGGTCCTGGTCGCCGTAGGCGAGGTACGCGGCGGCGGCGGTCGCGCTGTCCACGAACGAGCCGTCCGCGAGGATCTGCTCGAGGAGCGTCGTGTTCTCCGAGCGGTACGCCTCGACGAGCCGGGCGCCGAGGAGGCGCCGGCGGGCGTCGAGCTCCTCCTCGCCCGCACGCACCTGGTCCTCGAGGAGCGCGAGCGTCCAGTCCAGGCGCCGCACCTCGCTCGTGAGCGTGTCGCGGCGTCCCTGCACGGTGGCGAGGGCGTCCGTGGCCGCGGTGATCTCGCGCCGGATCGCACGCTGGTCCGCGTTGATCGCCCCGAGCGTATCCGCGGTGGTGCCGAGCGCGGCCTGCGCGACCTCCTCGTCCGCCTGCAGCTCGGCAACGAGCTGGCGCTGGCGCTCCAGCGAGCGCTTCAGGCTCGCCTGGCGGCGCTGGGCTCCCGCGATCCGCTCGTCGAGCGTCTGCGCGAAGCCCACGGGCGCGGGCAGCGGCGCGGCGACGAGCGCCACGAGCAGGCCGATGACGAGACCGGACCGGCGGGGGGAGCGGCGACGCGGGGTCGCCGGCGGCAGGGTGCTCAGCATGTCTCTCCCTGTGCGCGGCGTGCCTGGGCGGGCAGCCGGTCCGGATGATAGACCACCCGGGGCGGGAGCGCGCTCACGCGAGCAGCGCGCCGACCCAGGCGCCGGCGATGAGGATCGGCCCGAAGGGGATCGCGGAGCGGAGCGTGAGCCGCCGCGCCGCGATAAGGACGAGGAGCACGACGGCGCTCGCGACGGAGGCGATGAGGAAGCCCGCGAGGAGACGCGAGACCCCGAGGACGAGCCCGAGCGAGACCGCGAGCTTCACGTCGCCGAACCCGAGGGCGCCCCGCAGGAGGCGGTCCGTCACGAGCAGGAGCGCCGGCGCGCCGATCGCGGCGAGGAGGGCGGAGGCGAGCGCCTGCCCCTTGTCCGCGAGGAGCGGGTCGACCCCGGCGAGGACCGCGACGAGCGCGAGGGGGATGAGCGGGAGCGTGATCGCGTCCGGCAGCAGCTTCTGCTCGAGGTCGGTCGCGAGCAGGACGTGGAGCGCCGCCGACCACGCCCCGAGGAGGAGCTGGTCCTGCGGGTCCGGCCAGCGGGCCGCGAGCGCCGCGAGCGCGACGGCACCGACGAGCCCGAGGAGGACCGTCCGCCCGCCCGCAGCGCGCCGCGGGATGTCGGCCCGTACCGGCCAGCGGGCCGCGATCCGGTCCGCGACCACGCCGAGCAGCGCGCCCGCGAGCGCCGCGACGAGGACGGCGGGGGTCACCCGGGCCGCCGTCCGGTCGCGCGGCCGCGGGCGTCAGGCCGGGCGGGCACCGGCGAGCGCGAGCTCCACGAGGGTCGGCAGGGAGACGCCGGTGGCGCCGCGGGCGGCCCACGGGGATGCCTTGCGGTGGTACGCGGTCCCCGCGATGTCCAGGTGGACCCAGGGCCGCGTGACGAACTCGCGCAGGAAGATCGCGCTCTTCACGAGGGAGCCGTCCGCCGTCCCCGTGTTCACGATGTCCGCGTACCACGAATCCATGTCCGGGCGGTACTCGTCCACGAGCGGCAGCTGCCAGTAGCGCTCCCCCTGGCGGGTACCCGCGGCGGCGAGCTCGTCCCACCAGCCCTGGTCGTTCGCGAACCCGCCGGTGACGAGCTTGCCGAGCGCCCGCTCGACCGCGCCGGTGAGCGTCGCGACGTCCACGAGGTGCGTGGCGCCCTGGCGCTCCGCCCAGGTCATCGCGTCGCCGAGGATGAGCCGGCCCTCCGCGTCCGTGTTGTTCACCTCGACCGTCCTGCCGTTGAGGGCGCGGACGATGTCGCCGGGCCGGGTGGCGTACGGCCCGGGCATGTTCTCCACGGCTGGGGCGACCGCGAGGAGCGGCGTGCCGGGCGCGAGGCGGGCGACGGTCGCGATGGCGCCGAGCACCGTGCAGGCGCCCGTCTTGTCCATCTTCATCTCCTCCATCCGGTCCGCCGGCTTGATGGAGATGCCCCCGGTGTCGAAGCAGACGCCCTTGCCCACGAGCGCCACGAGCCGCCCGCGCGCATCCGTGGCGCTCCCCGCACCCGAGCGCAGGGCGATGAAGCGCGGCGGGTTCGCGGACCCGCGGCCGACGGACAGGAACATCCCCATGCCCGCCGCGGCCGCCTCCTCGGGCCCGAGGATCGTGAGCTCCAGCCCGTGCTCCCGGGCGAGGTCGGACGCCTCGTCCGCGAGGACCTCCGGGCTGACGTCATTGGCGGCCCGCTGCGAGAGCCGACGCGTCCAGCTGCTCCCCTCGCCGATGATCCGGCCGCGCTCGGCTGCCGCCCCGAGGACCGCGGCGTCGCCGGCCTCGACGACGACGACGAGCTCGTCGAGCGCGGGCGGCATCCCGTCGGGTGCGTCACGGTAGATCTGGGCGGGGTCCGTGGACCCTTCGAGGACGCCCCGGACCACGAGCTCCACGGTCCGCGCGGCGTCCGCGCCGAGGAGCGCGGCGGGCAGCCAGATCGCGAGGCGCGCGACGCACCGGCCGGCGAGCCGCCGCTCGACCGCCGCGCCGAGGCGGACCGCGGCGACCGTATCGAAGCGGTCCGCGGACCCGACGCCCATCGTGAGGACCCAGGCGGAGCCGATCCCGCGGCCCCGGACGAGCGCGCCGCTCCAGCCACTCCCCTTCTGCTCGCCGATGGCGTGCAGGTCGGCGAGGGCGCCCTCGAGGCGCGCGTCGAGGGCGGCGTGGACGCCCGACGGCGGCTCGTTGCCCGTGACGGGGACGGCAAGGACGTCCGCCGCGACCTCCCAGGGCTGGGCGACGACGACGCGGGTCTGCATGCGGGCGGGCTCCTTCCTCGGGCGGACGCGGCGGGCGGCGCGCCCTCTGCGCGCGCTCGGGCGGAGTCTAGCCGCGTCCGCGGACGGCGCGGCGACCGGCGACGGGCCGGGCCGCGCGGACGGCGATCAGGCGGCGGCGCCCGGCTCCTGGTCGCGCGGCTTGCGGGCCAGGTAGCCCAGCCGCCCGCGCATCGACGCCGGGCGGAAGCCCCAGGCGCGCTCCACGACGTCGAGGTCCGACGCGTTGTCGAACGAGAGCTGGCGCAGCTGGTCGCTCGCGACGGGGAACGGGATGCGCACCTTCTCCGCGAGACGGGCCACGAGCTTGATGAGCGGCAGCGGCACGGGCGCGATGAGGCGCCGCTTGCCCATGCCCCGCAGGGTCTCGCGGACCATCTCCTTGTACGTCCAGTACTCGGGGCCGCCGAGGTCGTAGGCGTTGCCGACGCTCTCCTCGCGGGCGAGCGCGAGCACCACGACCTGCGCGAGGTCGGCGCAGGCGAGCGGCTGGAAGCGGCTGCGCGCGCCGGCGGGGACGGGCACGACGCCCGGAG
Source organism: Chloroflexota bacterium (assembly GCA_046352645.1). GTDB lineage: Bacteria > Chloroflexota > Limnocylindria > Limnocylindrales > CSP1-4 > JAFMJV01. The sequence continues at coordinate 6,050 of JBJTJV010000370.1, forward strand.
AGGTGCGCACGAGCTGCGCGATGACGTTGAAGAAGCCGTCGCGCTCGCCCCAGATGAGCGACGGCTTCAGGATCGTCCAGCGGAGCGTGGACGCACGGACGGCGGCCTCCGCCTTCGCCTTGGAGCTCGCGTAGTGCAGCTTCGGATCGTCCACGACCCCCATCGCCCCGACGTGGACGAGGCGGCGCACCCCCTCGGCCTCCATCGCATGGACGAGATCGACCGTGCCGAGCGTGTTGATTCTCCGCAGGTCCGCGCCATCGTTCCAGTCGCGCGCGATCGCCACGAGGTGGACGACCGCGTCGACACCCCGGAGCGCGGGCCCGAGGGAGCCCGCGTCGGTGACGTCGCCGGTCACGAAGGTCACGTGCTCGGCGGCTGCGGGCGCCAGCCGCCGGAGGACGGCCGCCCGCGCAGCCTCACCGCGCACGAGGGCACGGACATCGTGCCCGGCCTCGATGAGCGCGGGAAGCACGTTGCTGCCGACGAAGCCGCTCGGTCCGGTGAGGAGGATGGTCGCCATCGATCGTTCGTCCCTCTGTCGGGAGCGCGGCCCGGGGACCGTGCGGCCCGGGGCTGTGCGTCCGGTCATGGTTCGCGGTCGGCGCCGGACCGGATGGCACGCAGGCCCGGCCGCGGCGCACCGCCGTACGATGCGCCGATGACCGCCGCTCCGCCCGCCCCGGACCTGACGGCCGAGGATCGCCTGCCCGCCGACCTGCTCGGCGCGATCCGCCGGCTGCCCAAGGCGGAGCTCCACCTCCACCTCGATGGCTCGCTCCGGCCCGCGACCGCGTACGCGCTCGCCCGCGAGCGCGGCATCGACATCGGGCCGACGGTGGACGCCGCGCGGACCCGGCTCGTCGCGCCGATGCCCTGCGCGGACCAGGCGCGGCTGCTCGATGCCTTCGACCTGCCCGTCGCGATCCTCCAGGACGCGGAGGGCCTCGCCCGGGTCGCGGAGGAGCTCGTCGCGGACGTGGCGGCGGACGGGACGCGCTACGCGGAGATCCGCTGGGCGCCGGGGCTCCATACCGCCCGTGGCCTCGCGCTCCGCGACGGGATCGCGGCGGTCGCCCGCGGCGCGGCGGCGGGCGCGGCGGCGGCGGGCGGCGGGGGGCGGCGCATCCCGGGCCTGCTCCGGACGCGCGGCCTGTCCGAGGCGCGCGCGGTCGCGGAGGCCGCGGCGGCGGCGGCAGGCACGGGCGTGGTCGCGCTCGATCTCGCCGGGCGCGAGGCCGCGGCGCCGGACCCGCTGGCCTTCCTGCCTGCCTTCGCGATCGGCCGCGCTGCCGGGCTCGGCGTGACCTGCCACGCGGGCGAGTGGGGCGGCGCCGCGCAGGTGCGGCGCGCCCTCGGGCTCGATCCCGACCGGATCGCGCACGGTGCGCCGGCCGCGGACGACCCGGCGCTCTGCGCGGAGCTCGCGGCGCGGGTCGTGCCGCTCGACCTCTGCCCCACGAGCAACGTCCAGGCCGGGGTGGTGCCCGCGCTCGCCGCGCACCCGCTCGTGCGGCTCCACCGGGCGGGCGTGCCGGTGACCCTCTCCACGGACGACCGGACGGTGAGCGACCTGACGCTGCCGCGCGAGATCGCCCGCGCCATCGTCCACCTGGGGGCCACGCCCGCGGAGATCCTCGCGCTCACGGAGCGCGCGCTCGCAGCCGCGTTCCTCGCGGGCGAGCCCGCGGTCCGGGCGCGCCTCCTCGGCGCGCTCGCCGCCTTCGCGGCGGACGAGCCGCTCTTCCGGGCGCCCGCCGCGGGCTGACGCGGACCGCGCGCGACCGGCGGGGGGACCGTCGGCCGGGGCGGATCGCGAGGTCAGTCGCGGGCGAGCCGGAGGAGGATCCGCTCGAGCTCGGCCGCGTCCGCCGCGATCTCCGCCGGCCTCTCCGCCGCGGGGAGCGCGGCCACGGCCGCGGGGCTCGTCACCCCGGTGAGCATGAGGATCGCCCGGGCGCCGATCGTGCGCGCGGCAACGAGGTCCGTGTGGAGCGAATCGCCGATCACCACGGCACGCGCGGGGTCCACGCCCTCCGCCGCGGCGGCCTCGAGGAAGAGGCCGGGCTCGGGCTTCCCGACGACGACGTCCGGCGGCCGGCCGGCCGAGTAGGCGACCGCCTCCACGATCGAGCCCGCCCCCGCGTAGAGGCCGTCCGGCAGCGGGAAGACGGGATCGCGGTTCGTGGCGATGAAGCGCACGCCGCGGCGCGCCACGTCCGCGGCACAGGAGAGGCGCCGGTAGCTGAGCGAGAAGTCCACGCCGACGACGAGCGCGTCCGGATCCGCGGCGACGCCGCGCGGCGTGGGCGGCACGACCCGCAGCCCGACGTCCCGCAGCTCCCGCGCCAGCCCGGGTCCGCCGAGGACCATCGTGCGGCGCGGCGGGTCCGCGGCGAGGAGGAGCGCCGTCGCCCGCGCCGCGCTCACGACCGCGCCCTCGGCGACCGGGGCACCCATCGATTCCAGCCGGGCGCGATACTGCGAGCGATGCCAGCGCGAGTTGTTCGTGCAGTAGACGACGCGGTCGCCCGCGGCGACGCGCCGGGCGAGGACCTCCGGCACCCCGGGCACCGGCTCGGGGCCGCGGTAGACGACACCGTCGAGATCGACGAGAAGGAGCATGCGCGGATGGTAGCGGTGCCCGCGGGACGGACGCGGTGAGCGGCCGACGCCGCCCCGGCGGGACGCCGCCCCTCCCCGCCGACCTCGAGCTCGTGCTCATCGACGGGAACAACCTCCTCCACCGGGTCCGCGGCGCCAGCGACGCGGCCGGCGTCCGCTGGCTCCTCCCCTACCTCCGCGCCTGGCGGTCGGCGACGGCGCGCGTCGTCCTCGTGCTCGACGGCCATCCCGACCGCGGCGACACGCCCCGTCGGTCGGTCACCACCGGGATCGAGGCGGTCCACGCGGGCCACCTCGACGCGGACACGGCGATCGTCCGGCGCGTGGAGGCGCGCACCTTCGAGGAGCGGCCGCGCACCCTCGTGGTCACGGACGATCGCGGCCTCGCCGACCGGGTGCGGCGGGAGGGGGCGCTCGTCCGGCGCCTCGACTGGTTCATGACGGAGATCGCGCGGTCCGGCGGGGCAGGCCCGGCCGCAGGCAGCGCGGGCGCGGCGCGGGCGACCCCGGCGGCACCGACCGACCCGGGGACACCCGCCCGCCCCGCGCCCCGTCCCGCCGGCGCGCCTCCGGGGCCCGGCCGGACGCCGCCGCGACCCGTCGGCCTCGGCCGGGGTCGCGGCCCGGCCGCGGGGGGGGCCCCCCCCCC
>JBJTJV010000371.1:0-4325 GCA_046352645.1 Chloroflexota bacterium
CGATGCCGAGGGGCGACTCGTCCACCCCATGCTCGTCGAGCCGCCCGCGCTCGCCCTGTGGCGCGCTCCCACTGACAACGACCTGCTCGGCGGGCTGGCAGACCGCTGGGATGCCTGGGGCGTGGCGAGGCTCCGGCGCCGGCTCGAGGCGATCGAGCACGGATCGGATGCCGTGACGGTGCGCGCCACGTGGACCACGGACGCCGGGATCGTCATCCCGCACCTGCAGCGGCTCTCACGCGACGCGGATGGACGGATCCACGTCGATGAGGAGGTCGAGATCCCGGCGGTCCTCGACGACCTGCCGCGCGTGGGGACGGTCCTCGAGGTGGTCCCCGGCTGCCGCGACCTGGAAGGGCTGGGTCGCGGGCCGCACGAGCCCTACCCCGACCGGGCTCGCGGCGGACGGATCGGCCGCTGGCGGGAGCGCATCGCCGACCAGCTGGTTCCCTACGTCGGACCCCAGGAGTGCGGTGGCCATGCCGAGACCCGCCGGCTCCGGCTCATCGGCGAGACGGGGTCCCTGACCATCCGCCTGGAACGCCCGATGCAGGTCTCCGCGCTCCATCTGCGCGCCGCCGACCTGGCGGCCGCCGCGCACCAGGTGGAGCTGCGGCCCCGCGCGGAGACGATCATCCACCTTGACGCCGCGCATCGCGGCCTCGGTACGCTCGCATGCGGCCCCGATACGCTTGCCCGCTACGTGCTCCGGCCCGGGACCTACCGGTGGTCGTGGGCCCTGGGCCACGAGCCCGCGGGCCACTGAGCCGCCGCGGTGGCAGCTCCGCGTTCGCGGCCGCGATCCGCGATGTCGACGACACCGCGGGGGAGCCTCACGCCGCTGCCCGATCCGGTCATCGCTTCCACTGGGTGGTAACCCAGTCGATGTAGGTCTGCCAATCCTCCGGCAGCACGTCATGGCCCCCGGGGCGCAGGCGGTACCCGGCGTGGGTGTTCACCAGCTCGTGCACGCCGGGCCAGCGGTCGGTCGGCGGGCTGGTGCGACCCAGCAGCCGGAAGACCGGACCGGCGTGGTAGACGGACAGGAACTCGCCCTTCGGATCGGCCCAGGTGTCCTCCACCGCGCTGTTGACGAGCACGGGGCGCGGGGCGAGGAGGGCGATCAGCTCATGCTGGTCGATGGGAAGCGCGGCCTCGTTGTCGTTGTACGTGGCGAACCTGGCGCTGAACCAGTGCGGGAACCGCTCGTTGAGATCGGCGATGGTCTCGCCGTAGCAGCGCCTGCTGAGCGCCGCACCCCCGGCGCCCGAGCAGTTGCTGATGACCGCGGCGAAGCGGGTGTCCTGGGCGCCGCACCAGAGGGCGGTCTTGCCCAGGCGCGAGTGACCGGTCGCCACCACGCGGCCGGCGTCGATGTCCCGATCGGTCTCGAGGTAGTCGAGCATCCGGCTCATGCCCCAGGCCCAGGCGCCGATGGAGCCCCATCCGTCCGCGGGCCTGGTCCGGCCGGGCGCGTGGAACAGCGGGTGGACGCCGTTGGCGAAGCCATCGTCGAAGTCGGGGTCGATGTCGCCGTAGTACGCGGTGGCGCTCGCGAAGCCCCGTGCGATCACCTCCTCGAACGCCCAGCAGTGGGCCTCCGTCCCGCGGCCGGCCTCCGTGGCGCGGTGGTCGATGACCCTGCCGTCCTCGAGCGGGAGCATCCAGCCCGTGGAGAGGGGGACGGCCGGATCGCCGGTGGCGGCGTGGTTGCCGTCGAAGTTGAGGGCGAGGAAGCAGGGCACGGGCCCGGTGCGCTCGTTGGGGATGTAGAGCAGGAGGTGGATGACGGGGGCGTCGGGGCGGTCGGCGAGGACGATGTCGACCTGCTTCCGCGTGGCCGTGCCGCCCAGGGCATCACCGCGCTGCTCGGTGACGACGAAGCGCATGCCCGGCGGCCTGCCGCCCGGGGTGCGGCCGTAGACCTCCGTCTCGAAGAGCCGCAGCAGCTCCGCGCGGCGCTCGGCCCAGCCGGCGGCATCGGTCACCCTGGAGCCGTCGGCCATCACGAGCGGATCGGGCAGCGGCAGGTCACCCGCCTTCGTCTCGTCGACGTTCGTGGTCCTCGATCGGGTCATGACAGCGGCGTTCTCCCTTCGGTCGACCGGCCCGGGTCGCGGCGGAGCTACGGGAGGGGACCGGGCGAGGGAACCCCGCCACGGGCCCGATACGGCGAGCGGCTCGGTACCGCCGCTGCGTGGTCAGCCGGGGATCCTTCCACGCGATCAGGTCCGTCCACCCCATGATGGCGCTCGTCACCATGCGCCGCACCGGCATGACGCGCGTCCCTCGCCTCAGCGAGGCGGACCGCACCGGCCGGGTGCGGATCCATGCGCCCGAGCTCGCCGACGATCGTGGGGGCGCGGTACCGTTGCACCTCCGGGTCCGGCATCGCATCGGGCGCGCAGGACCCCGCCCGTGACACGAGGAGCCTTCAGGTGGTCGAGCATCCAGTCCGGCCGGGAGACGCCGGGGCGGAATCCCGGGCAGGGGGCCGGCGCCCAAACGTCGTGATCATCCTGCTTGACGACCTCGGCTTCTCCGACCTCGGCTGCTTCGGGTCCGAGATCGACACCCCGCACATCGACCGCCTCGCCGCCGAGGGCCTCCGGTACGCCGACTTCTCCGCGACCCCGCTCTGCTCGCCCACGCGTGCGGCACTGCTGACCGGGCGCAACCACCACACCGCACAGGTGGCCTTCATCGCAGGATGGGGACGGGGGCCCGACCACACGCAGGAGCGGATCGCGCCCGACTGCGGCACGATCGCCGAGATCCTTCGGGCAGCCGGGTACGCGACGTACGCCTTCGGCAAATGGCACCTCGCACCGGAGGAGGAGCTCGCCGCCGATGGGCCGTACGACAACTGGCCCACCGGGCGTGGCTTCGACCGCTACTACGGCTTTCTGCGCGAGCTCAGCGATCAGTACCACCCGGCCCTCGTGGAGGACCGGCGCTTCATCGAGCCTCCGGAGGCCCCGGGGTACCACCTCTCGAGCGACCTGGTCGACCGCGCGATCGCCGAGATCGAGACGCACGTGCGCGGTGAGCCCGAGCGCCCGTTCCTCGTCTACCTTGCGTTCGGCGCCGTCCATTCGCCGTACCAGGTCCCCGAGGCCTTCGTGGAGCGCCACGCCGCCCGCTACGCGGATGGCTGGGACCGCGCCCGTGCGGCGCGACTCGAACGCCAGGTCGCCCTGGGGATCGCACCGCCCGGCACGCGCCTCACCGAGCGACCACCGACCTGTCCTGCATGGGACGACCTCTCGCCCGAGGAGCAGACGGTCTCGGCGCGGATCCAGGCTGCCTACGCCGCGTTCGTCGAGCACACCGATGCCCAGATCGGACGGCTGCTCGAGCAGCTCGACGCGACCGGGCTCACGGACGAGACGCTCGTCCTGCTCCTCTCCGACAACGGGGCCACGACGGGCGGTCGGACCGGCACCGCGCAGATGGCGGAAGGGTGGGAGGGCGTGCCGCGGACGACCGGCGAGGAGCGTGCCGAGCTCGACCGTGTCGGCGGACCCGACACCTTCCCGCACTACGCCGAGGGCTGGGGGATGCTCGGCAACACGCCGTTCCGGCGGCACAAGTCGTGGGTGGACGGCGGTGGCGTGCGGGTCCCGCTCATCGTCCGCTGGCCCGGCCGGGTCCCCGACCCGGGCGCGGTACGGCGGCAGTTCTGCCATGTCGTGGACCTTGTGCCGACGATCCTCGATGTCGCCGGTGTCCCGGCACCGGACGAGCTCTGCGGGATCGTGCAGGCGCCGATGGCGGGTTCGAGCCTCGCGCCGACGCTCGCCGACCCGGCCGCCCCGGAGGCGCGCGACGTCCAGTACTTCGAGATGAGCGGCCGGCGCGCGCTCTGGCACGCGGGCCGTCGCGCGGTCGCGACCCACGTGGCAGGACGACCGTACGCGTCGGACACGTGGGCGCTCCATGACACGCGGGCCGACTTCTCCGAGCACACCGATCTCGCCGATCGGGATCCCGACCGCCTGCTCGACCTCCAGCGCCGCTGGTGGGCGGAAGCCGAGCGCTACGGGGTCCTGCCCCTCGACGACCGCACCGCAGCGAACCGTGACCCGTTGCCGAGGGAGGAGCGGGACGTGTGGACCCTCCCGCCCGCGTCCCGGCGACACTGCGTGAGCGACCTCGCCCGGAGCCTGCAGTACCGGTCGTTCCGCCTCGAGGCGGTGACCGGCCCGGAGCGGCCCGCCGACGGCTCGATCATCGTGGCGGCGGGCGTCCCGACCGGCTGGTGGGCGCTTGTCATGGAGGCCGGACGGATCTCGCTGGTGAGCCACACGGGTGGCCGTACGACC
>JBJTJV010000372.1:0-5994 GCA_046352645.1 Chloroflexota bacterium
TCCCGGTGCCGTCGTCCGTCGTCATGCGGGGCCTACTGGGCCTCGTTCTCGATCGGCTCGAGGGCGGAGGCCCAGTTCGCGATCTGCCCCTCGACGAGGGGCTGGTAGTACGCGCGCGCCGCCGCCGGCTCGGCCGCGATCGCGAGGAGCTCGTCGAACGTGAGCGTCGGGAGGCCGTAGGGCTCCGTGACGCTCTCCGCGGTCACGACCTCCGTGCCCGCGTCGATGAAGCCGCCCGCCGAGAGGTCCACGTCCACGGCGCCGGTGATGACGTCATGGAGCATGCGGATCGGCAGGTAGCCCTGCATGAAGGGGGTCTGGCCGAGGCTGATGTAGGCGTTGCCGTCCTTCAGCTGGGTCAGGTTCTCCGCGGTCAGGTCGTAGCCCGCCGAGATGAACTGCGTGTCCGGGTTCGCGGCCTGGAGCTGACCGAGGCTGTTCACGTCGAACGCGCACAGGCCGATCATCGCCTTGATGTCCGGGTTCGCGGTGAGGATCGCCTCCCACGCCGCGTAGTTGTCCGTCGTGGTCGCCTTGACGTCGGACGGGCCGACGACGGTGATGCCGGGGGCCTCGGCGAGCGCCTCTAGGACGCCGCGCTGGCGGTTCTCGAGGACCGGGAAGCCGGGGAAGCAGTTGCCGACGGCGACCTTGCCCTCGGCAGCCTCGGCGCCGCCGAGCTTCTCGACGACCGCCGCGCCGAGCATCCGGCCGCTGGCGACCGAGCGCTCGCCGACGTACGGCGCCTTGACGCCGGTGTCGAGGAGGTTGAACTGGACGATCGGGATCCCGCTGTCGATGATCGCGTTCAGCGGCTCGGCGAGCGTGGCGCCGGGGACCGAGGTCGCGATGCCCTGGACGCCGCTGTCCGCGAGGCCCGGGATGAGCGCGAGCTGGGATTCCGCGGAGCCGTCCTCCGGTCCGGTGACCTGGAGCTCGATCCCGAGATCGGCGGCCGCAGCCTCCGCGCCGTCCACGATCTGCTGGATGAACGGGTTCCCCAGGACGTGGGTCACGAAGCCGAGCTTGATCGGCTCCTGCGCGGTGACGGCGGGCACGCCGAGCGCCGCGACGGTGAGGGCGACGGCACCCGAAAGGGCCACCAGCCTCGTGGTCTTCGACATTCCTTCCTCCTACCGGGATGGGTTGATCGATCGCCCGGCACGGATCTCGCCCGGGCACGTCTGATGGCGGGGCGCTACCCCGCGTCCACGACGTCGCGCGCACGCCGGGTGCGCTGGCGTCGGACGAGCTGGTCCACGGTGACCGCGACGATGATCGCCGCGCCCGTCACGAAGATCGACCACTTCGCGTCGATGCCCAGGAACAGGATCCCGCTCTGGATCGCCTGGATGATCACCGCGCCGAGCACGGCGCCGAGGATCGTGCCCCGACCGCCGGAGAGCGGCGTGCCGCCGATGATCACCGCGGCCACGACCGGGAGGAGGAAGCTCTCCCCCGAGTTCGTGTCGATCGCTCCCCGGAAGCCGAAGAAGACGACGCCGGCGAGGCCGGCGACCGCACCCATGAGCACGAGGACGGCGATGCGCGTCCGGTCGACGGGGATGCCCGCCAGCCGCGCGGCATCGGGGTTGCTGCCCATCGCCTGGACACGGAAGCCGAAGCGGGTCCGCTGCAGGAGGAAGTGGAGCACGACCGCAAGGGCGATGAACGCGACCGCCACGCTCGGGATGACGTCGAGGAGCGTGCCGTCCCAGATCGTGAAGAACGGCGCCTCCTTGTCCGGTGCGAGGATCGGTTTGGATTCGTTGACGATCAGGGAGAGGCCCCGATACACGAGCGCGGTGCCCAGAGTGATGATGATCACGGGGATGCGCAGGCCCACCGAGAGGACCCCGTTCACGAAGCCGAGGAACGCGCCGAACGCGATGCCGCAGAGCGCCGCCAGGAACGGCTCAAGGCCAAGGATCATCAGCTTGCCCGCGATCACCGCGGAGAAGTTGAACATCCAGCCGATGGACAGGTCGATGTCCCGGATGACGATGACGAAGACCATCCCGACGGCGAGCATGCCGATGAACGCGCCGTTGGAGAGGAGCTGGAAGAGGCTCTTGGGCTGCAGGAAGAGCGGGTTGGCGATGCCGATGAACGCGATCAGCGCCACGAGCGCGATGACCACGCCCGTCTCCTCGGGGATCCGCCCGCGGAGCGATCGCGATCGCGCGGGAGCCGCCGCGGGCGTACCGCCGCCCGGAGCCTCCATCGACACCCGTCCTCCTCCCTTCCCGTGGCCCTTCCGCCCCGGGCTGGAAACGATACTTCCCCGCGCGAGCCGCGGCAAGCCGTCAGAGCGCCAGTCGGTCCCGCACGGGGTGGGCGGTGGCGGACGGGGCGCCGTAGCTGCTGTAGCCGCCGTCCACCACGAGGGTCTCGCCGTGGACGAACGCGGCGCCGTCCGAGACGAGATAGAGGACCGCGGCCGCGATGTCCTCCGGGGTCGCGTACCGGCGGGCGGGGACCTTGTCGAGGATATCCGCGCCGCCGTAGACACCGGATGCGACCGCCTTCTCGATCATCGCCGTCCAGACGTAGCCGGGTGCCACTGCGTTCACGCGCACGCCCTGGGCTGCCCACTCGGCCGCGAAGACCTTCGTGAGCGCGATGACGCCGGCCTTCGTCGCGTTGTACGCGGCCCGCCCGGGCATCCCGAGCAGCCCGTTGATCGAGGCGATGCTCACCACTGCCCCGCCCCCGGCCGCGAGCATCCCGGGGACGAACGCCTGCGTGCACCGGAAGGTCCCCGTCAGGTTCACGTCGAGGACCCTGGACCAGTCGTCACGCCCGAGCTCCGTGGACGGGGCGATCCGGGAGATGCCCGCGTTGTTCACGAGGATCGTCGGTGCGCCCATCCGGTCCGCGACCGCCGACGCGACCGTCCCGATCGCATCCCAGTCGCCCGCGTCCAGCTGCCACGCCTCCGCCCCGGGCAGCGTCTCCGCGACCGCCCGGGCCCTCGCCTCCACGACGTCCGTGACCGCCACGCGCGCGCCCGAGAGCGCCAGGCGCCGGGCGATCGCCTCCCCGATGCCCCCGCCTGCCCCGGTCACCACGGCCACCCGGCCGCCGAGAGCCACCTGCATCGGTCCCCCCGCTCAGTCGAAGACCCAGCCGCCGTCGACGAGCAGGGTCTGTCCGGTGATGAAGCCTGCTCCCTCGGACGCGAGGAAGAGGGTGGCCGCGGCGATGTCGTCCACGCGCCCGGTCCGCTTGATGCATTGCAGGCCGAGGACCCGCTGCCCGAAGGCGGCCACGTCTCCCGCGACCGCGGTCGAGCGGGTCGGGATCGACCCCGGGGCGAGCGAGTTCACGCAGATACCGTCCGGCCCGAGCTCGCGCGCGAGCGCCCGCGTCAACCCCACCACCGCTGCCTTGCTCACGACGTACGCCCCGAGGTTCGGCGGGTCGGCCGTGAAGAGCATCACGGACGCGAAGTTCACGATCCGCCCCGATTCCGACGCCCGGAGCGCCGGCGCAGCCGCCCGGATGACGCGCGCATATCCCGCGACGTTCGTCCGGAAGACGTCCTCCATCAGTGTGGCGGGCTCGTCGACGAGCGACCCCGTGGGGTACTGCGCCGCGCAGTTGATCACCGCGTCGCAGCCGCCCAGCGCCGCGATCGCCGTGCGCACCGCCGGCTCCGCGGACGCCTCCGTGTCCACGTCCGCCACCGCGACATGCACGAGCCCGAGCTCGGCCGCGAGCGGGGCGACGGCGGAGATGTCCAGGTCGAGGACCGCCACGCGTGCCCCTGCCCCCGCGAAGGCGGACGCGACCGCGAGCCCGAGCCCATGCCCGCCGCCGGAGACGAGCACCCTCCGCCCGGTCGCGGAGATCCGGTCCATGGCGCGCAGGGCGAGCGGCTCGGTCACGGCTGCACCGTAGCAGACGGGACATCCACGCGAGGGCATGTTCCCGGTACCCTCCGCGGAAGCCACCGGCCCGCGCGGCCGGGCGGCACCGGGTCGCGCTGAGGGATCCGTACCGACGAGGAGGAGCAGACGATGGGCGAGTTCGCGGGCAAGGTCGCGATCCTCTTCGGGGCGGCACGGGGGATCGGCGCGGCGACCGCACGAGCGTTCCACCGGGAAGGCGCATCGGTCGTCGTCTGCGACATCCTCGACGGGGAAGGGGAGGCGCTCGTCGGCGAGCTCGGCGCGCGGGCGCGCTACGTCCGCTGCGACGTCGCCGATCCGGAGGCGATCGCGGCGGCGTACGCCGTGGCGGATGCGGCGTTCGGCGGCGTGGACGTCGTGCTGAACAACGTGGGGATCGCGCTCTACGGGACCGTGGACGTCCTCCCCCTCGCCAGCTGGGAGCGGTCGATCCGGGTGAACCTGACCGCCCACTTCGTCTCCGCGCACCACGCGATCCCGCGCCTGCGCGCCCGCGGCGGCGGCGTGATCGTGAACACGTCCTCCATCCTCGGGCATGCCTCGCAGAAGACGACCGCTGCGTACGCGGCCGCCAAGGCCGGCGTCCAGGGCCTCACCCGGACGATCGCGATCGACCATGCCCGCGAGGGGATCCGCTGCGTCTCGATCTCCCCCGGCACGATCGACACGCCGCTCGTGCAGGCCGTGGCCGGCGGGTTCGGCGATCCCGCCGTGGTCACCGCGGAGTGGGGCGCCGCGCACCCGCTCAACCGGATGGGGACGCCGGAGGAGGTCGCCGAGACGATCGTCTTCCTTGCCTCGCCGCGCGCCGGGTTCATCACCGGGACCGACATCCTCATCGACGGCGGGATCCGCTCCGAGCTCTACGCCTGATGGAAGCGTCGCCCGGCCGGCGGGCGCTGCGCGTCGCGATCGCCGTCCACGGCACGCGCGGCGATGTCGAGCCTGCCGCCGCGGTCGCGATCGAGCTGCTGCGGCGCGGCCACGAGGTCCGGTTCGCCGCACCGCCCGACCTGCTCGGGTTCGCCGCGTCCGCCGGGCTCGCGCCGGTCGCGCCCTACGGGCCGGACGCCGGCGGCCAGATGGAGTCGGCGCTCGTCCAGGGCTGGTACTCCCCGCGCGACCCCCGGACCGTCCTCCGCGAGGCGCGCGCGATCCTCGTCGAGGGATGGGCGGAGATGGGCGAGACGCTCGCCGGGCTCGCGGACGGCGTGGACCTCATCGTCACCGGGACGACGCACCTGGAGATCGCCGCGACGGTCGCCGAGGCGGCACGGATCCCACTCGCGACGCTCCACCACTTCCCCGCCCGCCCGAACACCCGGATCCTGCCGGTGCCGCTCCCGCTCCCCGTCGCCCGGGCCGGCTGGGTCGGCGTGGAGTGGCTGCACTGGCGGCTCCTGAAGCCCGCCGAGGACGCCCAGCGGCGGTCGCTCGGCCTGCCGCCGGCCCGGGGTCGGGCGACCCGCCGGATCATCGATGCGGGGACGCTGGAGATCCAGGCCTACGACCCGGTGATCTGGCCGGGGCTCGACGCCGAGTGGCGCGGGACCCGCCCGATCGTCGGCGGGCTGCGGCTGGGGGTCGCGGGCGATAACGGTCCGGCGCTCGATGCGTGGCTCGCGGCTGGCGTCCCACCCGTCTGCGTCGCGTTCGGCAGCCACCCGCTCCGCGACCCGGGCGCCACGATCCGGGCGATCGTCGCGGCCTGTCGTCGCCTCGGGGCACGGGTCCTCCTCGTGGGCCGGCTCCCTGACCGTGCCGGGCTCCTCCCCGGGGACGACCTCCTCGCCGTTCCCTCCGTGGACTATGCCGCCGTCCTGCCCCGGTGCCGTGCGTTCGTCCACCACGGCGGTGCCGGGACGACGATGGCCGGCCTACGGGCCGGGATCCCCGCCCTCGTGCTCTGGTCGCTCGCCGACGCGCCCCTGTGGGCGGCGAGCGTGAAGCGGCTCGGGGTCGGGGTCGGCCGACGAGTCTCCCGGTCCACCCCGGCGACGCTCCTGGCGGACCTTCGGACCGTGCTCGGGGAGGCGTGCGCGGCACGCGCCCGCGAGCTGGCGCCGCGGATGATCCCGCC
>JBJTJV010000046.1:0-17661 GCA_046352645.1 Chloroflexota bacterium
TGTACGTGTCCGGGAGCTCCGCGGTGGTGCACTGGCTGGAGTGCCAGAGCGAGTACGGATCGGGGTCGTAGCCCGTGCTCCAGCCGCCGAAGTACGCGTCCCACGGCTTGTCCGTGCCGGGGAAGATGTGCGGGTACTCGAGGCCCGGGAGGAGGACCGTCGCGAAGTCGGCCTCCTTGATCGAGATGTCGAAGCCGCAGTCCTTGGCCTGGTCGGCGAGGAGCTGCATGAACTTGATCCGGTCGGGCTTGCCGGCGCGGACGAGGATCTCCGTCTGGAGCAGGCGGTCGCCCTTGGCGCGGACGCCGTCGCCGTCCTCGTCCGTCCACCCGGCCTCATCGAGGAGGGCGGCAGCGGCATCGAGGTCGGTCTCGTACTTGGGCACGTCCGGGTTGTACGCCCACGAGGCGGGCGGGATGTCGGCGTAGATCGCCACGCCCTGGTCGTCCGTCGCGGCCTCGACCGTGGCCGGCTTGTCCACGCACTGCGCGAGCGCCTGGCGGACGGGCTTCTCCGCGAAGAGCTGGCCCTCGCGGAGGTTGAACATGAGCGCGAAGTAGCCGAAGTCGGCGTATTCGGCGAGCTTGACGTTCGGGTCACCCTCGACCTGGGCGCGACCGTCCGCCGTGAGCGAGTACTTCCAGTCGATGTCGCCCGCCTTGAGCGCCGCGGACGCAGCCACGTCGTCCTTGATGATCGGCATGAGCAGGGTCTTGATCTGGGGCTCGCCGTGGTGGTACTTCGGGTTCGCCTTCGCGGTGACGTCCTGGCCGGGGCGGAACTCGGTCACGTAGAACGGGCCCGAGCCGACCGGCTTCTTCGCGGTGCGCAGGAGCGGGTAGGCAGCGGCGATCTTGTCGATCTTCTCCGAGCCGAGGATGAGGTTCAGCTCGTCGAGCGAGGCGATCGCGGTGTCCATGAGGGCCGCGATGTCGACGGTGCCATCCTCGCCGGTGAAGTCCGCGTCCGCGGGCAGCGCGAGGTCGGCGGCCGTGAGGAACGCCTCGACCTCGGCGCGGAACTGGGCGAGGTCCGCGTCCCGCTCCTCGGCGGTCGCAGCCTCACGCTCGGCCGCGATACGGCCGACCAGGTCGCTCACCGCGGCGGCGTCGATCTTGTCCACGTCCTTGGAGAACTTCTCGAAGGCCTCCGTGACGGCCTTGCGGCTGTCGATGAGGAGCAACGGAAGGATGGTGGTCACGAAGGGCGCGTACTTGTCCGCGAGGACGAAGCGCACCGTGTGGTTGTCCAGCTTCTCGATCGACTGGAGGACCGGGACCGCCTCCTCGGAGCCCTCGGGCGTCACCGTGACGTACGCGAGGCAGATCGAGGGGTTGAAGCGGCAGTTGGGGCTGTTGGACATCCGGTACGTGAAGACCACGTCATCCGCCGTGAGCTTGTCGCCCGTCGGCTGGAATGTCGCGTCCTTCACGAGCTTGATCGTCCAGGTGAGCCCGTCCTCGCTCACCTCGGCCGGCTCGGCCGCAAGGTCCGGCACCGGCGTCAGGGTGGTGTCGAAGCGGTAGAGCGCGGAGTAGAGCCATGCGACCGCCTTGTCCGTGGGGACGTCCGAGTTCGCGTTGTTCAGCTGGGTGATCTCGCCGTCGATGGCGTAGATGAGCTGCTGGCCCTCGTCCTGCGCGGCGGTGACGCCACCGAGCGCGGCCGTTGCGAGCATCGTGGCCGCCAGGGCGACCCCGGCGCGCTTCTTCCCGGGACTCATCGGTCTCCGTCCTCCAGATGCGACCGGCACCCGGGGAGACTCCCCGGACCTGCGCGGCCCACGTCGTGCGCCGGAGCGGGATGAGGCGGGCTCGCCCCCCCTCGCGCACGGTCACTTCTCGCGGGATTATAGGAAGCCGTGGGCAGGCGCTGTCAACGCCGTATCCGGCGGGCCGCTCTCAGGGGGCGGGCGCGAGGGTCCAGCGGCCGATGCGGCCGTGGTAGCGCGGCAGCGCCGGGTCCACCGGTCCGTCCCCGTCGCGGACCCGCTCGGCGATCGCGGCCGTCGCCGTCTCGTACCAGAGCGGCAGCACGGGTCGTGCAGCATCGAGGATGGCGGCCGCCTCGGCGTAGAGCGCCGCACGTGCCGCCTGGCCGGGCGTGCGCCGGGCGAGGTCGATGCGCGTGTCCAGCTCGGCGTCCGCGTAGCCGCCCGCATTCGGCCCGACCGGCTGCTCGGCGCTCGTGACGCCGGTGCTCGCGAAGGCGACGAGATCCTCGTCCGGGTCCACGCCGCCCTCGCGGGTGACGAGCAGGGTGTCGAACGCGTTCGGCCACTGGAGCGCCTCGAGGAGGGCGGTGCCCGTGAGGTCGAGCTCGTCGATGCGCAGCTCGATGCCGCAGGCGCGCAGGGCGGCCGCCGCCTCGCGCGCGAAGGTCACCAGGTCCCCGCGGCCCGACCGGATGGCGATCGCGCTCGCGAGCCGGACGCCGTCCTGCACGCGGATGCCGTCCGGTCCGGGGACCCAGCCGGCCGCGTCGAGGAGCGCGGCGGCGGCGGCCGGGTCGGCGGGCGGTGGCGGCGCGGCGGGGAATCCCCAGGAGCCGGGTGCGCCCCACGCGTGGACGACGGCGGCACGTCCCTCGGTCGCCTTCGTCGCGATCGCCGCGATGTCCAGGCAGCGCTCGAACGCCTCCCGCACGCGGGGGTCCGCGTAGGGGCGTCCCGGGCGGACGTTGAAGAGGATCGCCCGCTGGAGCGGCTCGGGGCGCTCCGCGATCCGGACCCCCGGGCTCGCCGCGAGCGCGGCCCGCTCCCCTGCCCCGACGACGGGGATCCAGTCGACGACGCCGGTCGCGAGGAGGACGGCCGCCTCCTCGGGGTCCGCCACCGTGCGCAGCTCGATGCGGGCGATCGGCGGGGTGCCCTCCACGTGCCGCTCGTTCGCGACGAGGTCGATGCGAGCGCCCGGGATGACGCCGGCGATGCGGAAGGGGCCGGAGCCGAGCGGGCGGGCGAGCGGGTCGAGGAGCGGGAGCCCCGCCGCGTAGCGGTCCTCGGCGTCGCCACCGAGGAGCCGGCCGAGCGCCGCGACCCGGTCGAGCAGGTCCGCGGCGTAGCGGTCGCCCGCGATCGCGCCGGCCCGATCCCGGTAGGCCTCGCGCGACGGCAGCGTGACGCCCGCCTCCGTGAGCGTGCGTTCGAGGCGCCCGGCGTGGTCCTCCAGGCGGCACCCGAAGGGCGCCGGCGAGCCTGCGCAGGCGGTCGCGGTGAGCGCGTCCGCGATCCGGTCGAGCTGCTCCTCCGGGCCTGCCGGGTCGCTCCCCTCGCTCGCCGCGAGGATGGCGTCCACGCCCTGGCGCACGGCGAGCTCCGAGACGATCGGCACCTGGCCGAGCACGGTCCCGAGGAGCGGCTGCCAGGGCTCGGCGAGGGTCAGGACGATCTCCGTCGCGGATGTCTCCGTGACGCTCGTGATGCGGGCGGCGGCGTCGCAGATCGTCCGGCCATACGGGCAGGCAGGCGAGACGGCGAGGCCGAGGCTGAAGGCAACGTCCGCGGCGACGAGCGGCGTCGCGTCCGCGAAGGCGAGGCCGGTGCCCGCGAGCGGGATCGTCCACGTCCGCCCGTCCTCGGAGAGCGCCGGCAGATCGGCCGCGAGGAGCGGCTCCGGCGCGAGGTCCGGCCCGAGCCGGTAGAGCGTGTCGTAGAGCGCATCCGCGAGGATCGCGCTCACCGGGTCGCCGACGGGCGGCAGGAGGTCCACGGGGCCCGCGGGCACGGCCGCCACGAGGGTGCCCGCGGCGCGGGCTGCGGGAGACGCCGCGGCCGAGGGGTCCGGCCGCGGCGTGCGCGGCGCGAACGTGGGCGTGGGCGCGGACGGGACGCAGCCTGCGACGGCGACCCCGGCGAGGACGAGGCCGAACGCGATCCGGCGGACGGGACCGTGCCGTCCGGTCACTGCGGGCAGGGGGTCTCCCGCCCGTCCATGGGGCGCCAGTGGAGCTCCGGGTGGCGTGCCGCCGTCGCCTCGTCCAGACGCCGGACGGGTGCGGTCAGCGGGGCCTCACGGAGGAGCTCGGGTGTCTCGCGTGCCTCCCGGGCCACGCTGATGAGCGCATCGGCGAAGGCGTCGAGATCTTCGAGCGTCTCGGTCTCCGTCGGCTCGATGAGCATGCACTCCTCGACCATGAGCGGGAAGTAGATCGTGGGCGGGTGGAAGCCGTGGTCGATGAGGCGCTTCGCCACGTCGAGGGTCCGGACGCCGGTCGCCTCCTTGAGCGGCCGTGCCGTGGCCACGAACTCGTGCTTGCAGGGGCCGGCGAAGGGAAGCTCGAGGTGGTCCGCGACGCGGGCGCGCAGGTAGTTCGCCGCGAGGACCGCGTCCTCGCTCACCTGGCGGAGGCCGGGGCCACCGTGCGCGCGGATGTACGCCCACGCGCGCACGAGCACGCCCGCGTTCCCGTGGAAGGCGCGTACCCGCCCGATCGAGGTGGGTCGCTCGCCGTCCGCCTCGAGCCGGTAGGAGCCGTCCTCCGCGCGCACGACGAGCGGCGACGGGAGGAAGGGCGCGAGGTGCGCCCGGACGCCGACGGGGCCCGCACCGGGCCCGCCGCCGCCGTGCGGCGTGGAGAAGGTCTTGTGGAGGTTGTAGTGCATGACGTCGAAGCCGGCCTTGCCGGGCTGGAACCGGCCGAGGATCGCGTTCATGTTCGCGCCGTCCATGTACGCGAGCGCGCCCGCGCCGTGGACGAGATCGAGCATCTCCGTGACGCGCCGCTCGAACAGCCCGAGCGTGGAGGGGTTCGTGAACATGATCGCCGCGGTGCGCGGCGAGAGGGCCGCGCGGAGCGCGTCGAGGTCCACGCCGCCGTCGGCGGCCGAGGGGATCGTGACGGTCCGGTAGCCCGCCATGGAGGCGGTCGCGGGGTTCGTGCCGTGCGAGGAATCCGGCACGATCACCTCGCGGCGGGCGGTATCGCCGCGGCTCTCGTGGTAGGCGCGGATGACGAGGATGCCGGTGAGCTCGCCCTGGGCGCCCGCCGCCGGCTGGAGCGTGACCGCGTCCATGCCGGAGACCTCGGCGAGCATCCCCTGGAGCTCCCACAGGAGCTGGAGCGTGCCCTGCGCGGTCGCGTCCGGGGCGAGCGGATGGAGCTGGGCGAAGCCGGGCAGGCGCGCCGCCCACTCGTTCACCTTGGGGTTGTGCTTCATGGTGCACGAGCCGAGCGGGTAGAAGCCCCCGTCCACGGAGTAGTTGAGCTTCGAGAGGGCCAGGTAGTGCCGGACGACGCCGGGCTCGTTGAGCTCCGGCAGACCGGGCGGCGCAGCCCGCAGGTGCTCGGCGGGGATGCCGTCGAGGGCGCCCGCGGGCGCGTGCGGGACCTGGTCGGTATGCCGACCGGGGACGGAGAGCTCGGCGAGCGTGGGCTGGAGCATCGGCCCGACCGCGCTCCGGTGGCCGAGGCCGCCGGCGCCGTCCGGGTCCGGCCACGGGATCGTCACCCGCGGGTCGGGCATGGAGCGGGTCTCCGTCGTCATCGGATCACCTCCCGGAGGGCGCTCGCGAAGGACGCGACCTCCGCGTCCGTCGTCAGCTCGGTCGCACACACGAGGAACGCGTCGCGCAGGTCGGGGTCGTCCGGGAACCAGCGCCCGAGGGGCAGGCCCGCGAGGATCCCCCGCTCGAGGAGCGCGGCGTGGACGCGCTCGGCATCCGGCACCCGGACGGCGAGCTCGTTGAGGAACGGCCCGGTGTGGACGCGCGGCGCCCCGGCGGCCGCGAGCGCATCCGCGAGCCGGTGGGCCATCGCCGCTCCCGTGGCGACCACGTCGCGCAGCCCGTGGGGCCCGAGGGTCGCGACGTAGATCGTCGCGGCGAGCGCGCAGAGCGCCTGGTTCGTGCAGATGTTGCTCGCGGCACGGTCGCGCCGGATGTCCTGCTCGCGCGCGCGCAGCGTCATCACGAAGGCGCGCCGGCCCTCGAAGTCCCGCGTCCGGCCGACGAGCCGCCCGGGGATCTGGCGCACGAGCGCGTCCGTGCACGCGAGCACGCCGAGGTAGGGACCGCCGTACTGCGGCGCGATGCCCATCGGCTGGCCTTCGCCCGCGGCGAGGTCGGCGCCGATCTCGCCGGGCGAGGCGAGCACGGCAAGCGAGAGCGGCTCGACGACCGCGATGAAGAGCGCGCCGGCCGCGCGGGCGAGGCGCGCCGCATCCGCCATCGGCTCGAGGATGCCGAAGAGGTTCGGGCGACCGAGGATGACGCCCGCGACCGGGGCCGCGGGGTCCGCGAGCGCCCGCTCGAGGGCGGCGAGGTCCGTCGTGCCGTCGGGCAGCGTGGGCAGCTCATCGAGGGTGAAGCCACCGCTCGCGAGGTACGTGCGGGTGACGTCGCGGTAGTGGCGGTGGATGGCACGGCTGACGAGGATCCGGCCGCGCTCCGTGGCCCGGATCGCCATGAGGGCCGCCTCGGCGGTCGCCGTCGCGCCGTCGTAGTGCGACGCGGAGACGACCGGCAGCCCCGTGAGCTCGGCCATGAGCGACTGGTACTCCCAGATCGCCTGGAGCGTCCCCTGGCTGATCTCCGGCTGGTACGGCGTGTACGCCGTGTACCACTCGCCGCGCTGGAGCATCGCGTCCACCAGGGCGGGGACGTGATGGCGATAGACGCCCGCCCCGAGGAACGAGACGACATCCGTGCGGTTGCGGCCGGCGAGCTCGGTCAGCCGGCGGACGAGCGCGAGCTCCGGCTCGGGGTCCGGGAGGTCGAGGCCGGGCGAGCGGACGGCGACGGGGATGTCCCCGAACAGATCGTCGACCGACGCCACGCCGATCGTCGCGAGCATCCGCGCGCGATCGGCATCCGTGTGGGGACCGTACGGCATCGCGCGTCAGCCGGCGATGAGGGCGCGGTACGCCGCGGCTCCGAGCAGCGCATCGACCGCGGCCGGGTCGTCCGGGCGGATCCGGAGCATCCAGCCCGCGCCGTACGGCTCCGCGTTCACCGATTCCGGGCTGCCGGTCAGGGCGTCGTTCACGGCGGTCACGGTGCCCGCGACGGGCGTGAAGAGGTCGCTCGCGGTCTTCACCGATTCGATGACGCCGAAGACCTCGTGGGCGCCGAGCGTCCGGCCGACCCGGGGCAGCTCCACGAAGACGATGTCCCCGAGCTCGTCCGCCGCGTGGGCGCTGATGCCCACCACGACCTCGTCGCCATCGCGCCGGACCCACTCGTGATCGGGTGTGTAGCGCAGATCCTCGGGGTACTCCACGATCGCCTCCGGTCGAACGGTCAGGCCGACCCGGGCTGCGCCGGACGGCGATAGAAGGGCAGGTCCACGACCTCGGCGGGGACACGCTCGGCGCGGACCCCGACCTCGAGCATGATACCGGCGGCCACGTGGCTCGACGGCACCATCGCGAGCGCGATCGCGCTGCCGAGAGTGGGCGAGAGGGTGCCGCTCGTCACCGCACCGGACGGCTCCGCGGCGCCCGGCAGGTAGACCGGGTAGCCCTGGCGCGCGATCCCGCGACCGCGGAGGACGAGGCCGACGATCCGCCGCGTCACGGCATCCCGGCGCTGCTCGAGGGCGGCGCGCCCCGTGAAGCCCTCCGGCCGGTCGAGGCGCACGACACGCCCGAGGCCGGCCTCCCACGGGTCCACGTCGCGGGCGAGCTCGTGCCCGTAGAGGGGCATCCCGGCCTCCAGGCGGAGCGTGTCCCGGGCGCCCAGGCCGACGGGGACGAGACCGGCCGCGGCGCCCGCGGCGGAGATCCGCTCCCAGAGCGCGGGTGCGGCATCCGCGCCCACGAAGAGCTCGAAACCGTCCTCGCCCGAGTAGCCGGTGCGCGCGACGAGCGCCGGCGCACCCGCCACTGCTCCCTCGGCGATGCCGTAGTAGCGGATCGCCGCGAGGTCGAGGGCGGCGAGCGGCGCGAGGATGCCGGCCGCGGCCGGTCCCTGGACGGCGATGAGGGCGGTCTCCGCGGTGGCGTCGCGGAGCGCGGCGTCCCGGCCGGCAAGACGGTCGCGGAGCGCGTCCGCCACGACCGCGGCATTGCCGGCGTTCGGCACGACGAGGAAGTGCTCGGGGCCGAGCCGGTAGACGATCAGGTCATCGAGGATGCCGCCGTCCTCGGCGCAGATGAGCGAGTAGTGGGCGCGGCCCGGGACGAGGCGCCCGGGGTCGGTGACGAGCGCGCCCGCGAGACCGGCGGCCGCCTCCGGCCCGGTGACGTGGAGCTCGCCCATGTGGGAGAGGTCGAAGATCCCCGCCGCGGCGCGCACGGCCCGATGCTCCTCGATGATGCCCGCGTACTGGAGCGGCATCTCCCATCCGCCGAACCCGGTGAGCCGGGCGCCGAGCGCACGGTGCACGGCCGCGAGCGGCGTCGTCCGGAGCGCTGCCTCACCGCTCATGCGGGCTCCGCCGCGGGCAGGGCCCGCTCCACGATCGCGCGCTCGGTGGGGAAGGTCATGAGGCGGGTCGCCTCGGCGAGCCCGACCCAGCGGACCTCGTCGAACTCGTGGTCGTGGCCGCCGAGGTCGCCGCCCGTGACCTCCATGAGCCAGTAGTGGACGGTCTTGTGGATGCGCGTCCCCGACTGGACGAAGCGGTACTCGATCGGCCCGACCGGCGCGACGATCGCGACGGCGAGGCCGGTCTCCTCGGTGACCTCGCGGAGCGCGGTCTCCTCGAGGCTCTCGCCCGGCTCCGGGGTGCCCTTGGGAAGCGACCAGGTCATCCCGTCCCGCTCGCGGCGGCGCCGACCGAGGACGATCTCCGGTCCGTTCGCGGTCGTGCGCAGGACGACGCCGCCCGCGGAGACCGCCGTCGCCCGGGGGAGCCGGGACCGACGCGGGGGCCGGGTCATGCCGATCCGTGCCGCCGACGGGGGTCCGCGAGGTCCGCCCGCGCGGGCGACCAGCGGTAGCCACGCACCGCGCCGGCGGGGGCCGCCTCGTGGCCCGCGGGGAGCGCGCCGATCGTGCCGAGACGGCGGGCGGCGAGGCGGATCTCGCCCACCGGGCTCGCCGTCGGGCCGGGGACCTGCCCGGGGACAGGCCCCGCGACGGTCAGCCAGCGCTCGCGCCGGAGCCCGCCGGGACCGCCGCGGACGACGGTCGCGTGGCGGAACCGGGGGGTCGTGGAGTAGCCGCGGCGCATGTCCGGATGGTACCCCCTCCGGGGGTGCGGCGCTCCGCCACGGGGACGCGCCGATCGCGGCCGGAGGCTACGCGGCGCCGTGCTGCACGAGGAGCGCCGCGAGCGCGGCGGCGCGCTCGGCCGACAGGTCCCCGCGGGCGCGCGCGAGGGCGATCTCGCGCCGGGCGGCGGCACGGTAGAGGTCGCGTGCGCCGGGCGCGAGGCGGTCGAGAGCGGCCAGGTGATCGCGCACCGTCCCCGCATCGCCGCGTACGAACGGCCCGGTGAGCGCGCCGGCGATCCCCCCGGCCTCGGCGTTCGCGAGCCCCGCGCGGATGAGCGGGGCGTAGATGGCGAGCGCACCCGGCTCGTCGAGCCCGGCGCCACGGGCGACCTCCGCGATCGCGTCGAGGAGGGCGATGAAGCCGCCCGCCGCGAGGACGGCCGCCGCGTGGTACGCCGCCTTCCCGCCCGGGGGAAGGCGGACGGGCTGCGCCCCGAGCGCGGTCGCGACGTCGGCGAGCAGCGCGACGAGCGGCGGGTCCCCCTCGAGCGCGACCGTGGCACCCCGGAGGGAGGCGACCGCCCGGTCCGTCTCCGCGAAGGGCACGAGCGGGTGGAACGACGCGAGCGCGGCCCCGGCCCCGCGCGCCGGCGCGAGCACCTCCGCGGGCAGCGCACCGCTCGTGTGTGCGATCCCCTGCCCCGCGTAGAGACGGACCCGGGACGCGACCTCCGCGATCGCGTCGTCCGGGACGGTGACGAGGATGAGGTCGGCGGCGTCCGGCAGGGCCGCGAGGTGCCGCTCCGCCGCGGACGGGACGCGCGCACGGAGCTCGGCGGCGCGGCCGGGGTCGCGCGTCGCGACGGCGGTCACGGGCCAGCCGGCGCGGTCGATGGCGATGGCGAGGGCGAGCCCGACGCGGCCGGCGCCGACGACGGCGATCCGCGGCAGTCCGGACGGGTCGCCCGGGGGGTGCGGGTGCCGATGGCCGGGGAGCGGGTCCGGGCCGTCGTCGTGCGGGGACGCGGGGGCCGGTCGCGGGACCGCCGGGGCGTCCGGCACGGAGGGGTCCATGCGCCCGATGATGGCACGAGCCCCGCTCCGGCGCGCGCGTATACTCGGCCGCGACAACCGAAGCAGCTCGACCCGAGGCGGGCACACCCGCCAGGCGCCGGCCCTGCCCCGTCCGATGGACGGGGACCGTGGAGGCACCCGTGGAGACCCGTCAGCCCGATCCGTTCGGCGCCCGCGACACCCTGCGCGTCGGCGACCGCAGCTACCGCTACGTGCGCCTGGACCGGGCCGGGATGGCCGGGCTCGACCGGGCCCCGATGACCGTGAAGATCCTCCTCGAGAACCTCCTGCGCCATGCGGGCGGCGGGATCGTGACGGAGGACGAGGTCCGGGCGCTGGCGGCCTGGACGCCGGGTCCCAAGGGCGAGACGGAGCTCCCCTTCATGCCCGCCCGCGTCGTGCTCCAGGACTTCACCGGCGTGCCCGCGGTCGTGGACCTCGCCGCGATGCGCGACGCCATGGCGGAGATCGGCGGCGACCCGTCACGGATCAACCCCCTCGTGCCCGCGGACCTGGTCATCGACCATTCGGTCCAGGTGGACCGCTACGGGACCGCGGATGCCTTCGCCCTGAATGTCGGGCTGGAATACGCGCGGAACGGCGAGCGCTACCAGCTCCTCCGCTGGGCGCAGACCGCCTTCCGCGACTTCCGCGTCGTGCCGCCCGGGACCGGGATCATCCACCAGGTGAACCTCGAGCGGCTCGCGACGGTCGTGATGTCGCAGGAGACCGACGAGGGGACGCTCGTCTTCCCGGACACGCTCGTGGGCACCGATTCGCACACCACGATGATCAGCGGCCTCGGCATCCTCGGCTACGGCGTCGGCGGCATCGAAGCGGAGGCGGTCCTCCTCGGGCAGCCGCTCTACCAGCAGCTGCCCGTCGTGGTGGGCGTCCGGCTCCACGGTGCGCTGCCGCGCGGCGCGACCGCGACCGACCTCGTCCTCGTCATCAGCCAGATGCTCCGTCGGCACGGTGTCGTGAACAAGTTCGTGGAGTTCGCGGGCGACGGCCTCGCGTCCATGGGCCTCGCGGACCGCGCGACGATCGCGAACATGGCCCCCGAGTACGGTGCGACCACGGGCATCTTCCCGATCGACGAGGAAACGCTCGCGTACCTGCGGCTCACCGGTCGCGACGAGACGCTCATCGCGCTCGTGGAGGCGTACGCGAAGGCCCAGGGGCTGTGGCGCCACCCGGGTGCGATGCCCGTCTTCGACGAGACGCTCGAGCTCGACCTCGGGACCGTGGAGCCGAGCCTCGCGGGCCCGCGCCGGCCGCAGGACCGGGTCGCGCTGGGCGCGCTGAAGGACGGCTTCCGGACCGCCTACCCGCCGAAGGAGGGCGCGGCCTATCCCCCGGTCGCGGTCAGCGCGGCGGACGGGAGCGCCGCGGCGGTGGCCACGGGCTCGGTCGCGATCGCCGCGATCACGAGCTGCACGAACACCTCCAACCCGAGCGTGATGATCGGGGCGGGCCTGCTCGCCCGCAACGCGGTCGCGCGCGGCATGCACGTGTCGCCCACGACGAAGACGAGCCTCGCGCCGGGCACGCGCGCGGTCACGGAGTACCTGCGCGGCGCCGACCTCCTCGATCCGCTCGCGGCCCTCGGCTTCGATGTCGTGGGCTACGGCTGCACGACGTGCATCGGCAACTCCGGCCCGCTCGATGAGCCGATCGCCAAGGCGGTCGAGGCGCACGACCTCGTCGTCGCCGCGGTCCTGTCCGGCAACCGGAACTTCGAGGGGCGCGTCCATCCACTCGTGAAGGCGGCCTACCTCGCCTCACCCCCGCTCGTCGTCGCGTTCGCGCTCGCGGGCCGCGTGGACATCGACCTCACGAGCGAGCCGCTGGGCACGGACCGCGACGGGAAGCCGGTCATGCTCGCGGAGATCTGGCCGTCGGGTGACGAGGTGCGCGACACGATCGCGCGCGCCATCTCGCCGGACCTCTTCCGCGACGCCTACCGGTCCGTCTTCGACGGCGACGAGCGCTGGCGCGCCCTGCCCGTCCCGACCGGCGACCGGTACGCGTGGGACCCGGCATCGACGTACATCGCGCAGCCGCCCTTCTTCGCGGGCCTGACGCGCGAGCCCGCGCCCGTGGAGGACATCGTCGGCGCCCGGGCGCTCGCGGTGCTCGGCGACTCGATCACGACGGACCACATCTCCCCGGCAGGCTCCATCTCCGCGAAGAGCCCGGCAGGCGCCTGGCTCCAGGAGCACGGCGTCTCGCCGATCGACTTCAACAGCTACGGCGCGCGGCGGGGGCACCACGAGGTGATGATGCGCGGCACGTTCGCGAACATCCGCCTCCGGAACGCGCTCGCGACGAAGGAGGGTCCCTACACGACGTACCTTCCCGACGGCGAGGAGTGCTTCCTCTACGACGCGGCGATGCGCTACGCGGCGGCGGGCGTCCCGCTCGTCATCCTCGCGGGCCAGGAGTACGGCTCGGGGAGCTCCCGCGACTGGGCGGCCAAGGGGACGCGCCTGCTCGGTGTCCGGGCGGTGATCGCGCAGAGCTACGAGCGGATCCACCGCTCGAACCTCGTGGGCCTCGGCGTCCTGCCGCTCCAGTTCCTCCCCGGCGAGAGCGCGGCCACGCTCGGCCTGACCGGGCGCGAGACGTTCACGATCGCGGGCCTCGCGGGCGGGCCGACACCCCGGGCCACCCTCACGGTCGTGGCCACCGCGGACGACGGTACGCGACGCACGTTCTCCGCCATCAGCCGCCTCGACGGCCCGATCGAGGTGGACTACTACGGCCAGGGAGGGATCCTGCCCGCGGTGCTCCGGCGTCTCGCCGGGGCATGAGGCGCGGGAGGACGGGACGGGGACGGGACGCGGCGTGAACGACCAGGGGCCGGCGGGACCGGCAGGCCGGCGGGATCCGGCCACCGGCGGCACGAACGGGAACGGGGCAGACGGGAACGGCGGGCGCCACCCGGCCGAGACCCCCCCGGGCGCGAGCGCGACCGGGAGCGGCCGCGAGGCGCTGCGCGGCCGGCGGCCCGGGGACCGGCGCGTCCGCCTCGAGCGGCCTCATGCCGCGTTCTTCCGCTACTCCGCACCGAACGTCCTCACGGCGAAGGAGGCGGCGCACGTCCCGACCACCGCGAGCGGCCGGCGGCTCATGGGCTTCCGGCACGCGCTCTTCGGGCGCCCGCTCGCGTCGGACGAGGAATCGGGCGAGCGGCTCTCCAAGACGAAGGCGCTGGCGATCTTCAGCTCGGACGCGATCTCGTCGTCCGCGTACGCGACCGAGGAGATCCTCCGGGCGCTCCTGCTGGGCGGCGTCGCGCTCCTCGCGTTCAGCCTGCCGGTGGCGATCGCGGTCGCGATCCTCCTCGCGGTCGTCGCGATCAGCTACCGCCAGGTCTGCCTCGCGTACCCCACGGGCGGCGGCTCGTATTCCGTCTCCAAGGCGAACTTCGGCAAGATGGCGTCGCTCGTCGCGGCGTCCGCGCTGCTCATCGACTACACGCTCACCGTCGCGGTGAGCATCTCGTCCGCGACCGAGCAGATCGTGGCCGCGATCCCCGCCGTCGCGCCGCTCCACCTGGAGATCGCGGTCGGCGCCATCGTGCTCATCTCCATCGGCAACCTCCGCGGGCTCCGGGAATCCGGGAGCATCTTCGCGATCCCGACCTACCTCTTCGTGGCGGTCGCCTTCACGATGATCGGGCTGGGCGCGTGGCAGATCCTCGTCGAGGGCGTGGCGCCCGCCCAGGCGGCCGCGCCCGCTGCGAACCTCGCCGAGACGGCCGTCCTGCTCATCCTCCTCAAGTCGTTCGCGTCGGGCGCGGTCGCGCTCACCGGCACGGAGGCGATCGCGACCGGCGTCCCCGCCTTCAAGCCGCCGGAATCGCGGAACGCGGCGGCCACGCTCGGCGTCATGGCCGTCCTCCTCGCGGTGCTCTTCGTGGGCATCACGTTCGTGGCGTCCGGCTACGGCGTGGTGCCGGGCGAGGAGCGCACGGTGATCGCCCAGGTCGCTGCCCACGTCTTCGGCGATCCGTCGATCGGCTACTACCTGCTCCTGGGCTTCGCAGCGCTCATCCTCATCCTCGCGGCGAACACCTCGTTCAACGCGTTCCCGCGCCTCGCGGCGATCCTCGCGGAGGACGGCTTCATGCCGCGCCAGCTCGCCTTCCGCGGCGATCGCCTGGCCTTCACGGCAGGGATCGTCGTGCTCGGGTCGGTCGCGGCGCTCCTCGTGGTGCTCTTCAACGGCGACACGCACGCGCTCATCCCGCTCTACGCGGTGGGCGTCTTCATCGACTTCACGATCAGCCAGTCGGGGATGGTGAAGCACTGGCTCGCGGAGCGGCCGTCCGGTTGGGCGTGGCGCCTGGCGATCAATGCGGCGGGCGCGCTCACGACCGCGGTCGTCGCCGTCGTCGTCACCGCGGTGAAGGCGCCGCAGTCGCTCGTGGTCATCGTGCTCATCCCCGTGCTCGTGGGGCTGATGCTCTTCATCCAGCGGCAGTACGGGCATGCACGCTCCGAGCTGACGGTGCGCGACGACCTCGTCTTCGGCCCCCCGGAGCGGCACGAGCGCGTCGTCATCCCGGTCCCCGGCATGACGCGTGCGGTCGTCCAGGCGATCCAGGTCGGCCGCTCGCTCTCGGACGACCTCCAGGTCGTCCACATCACGGACGACCTCGATGCGGGCGAGGCGCTCCGGGCGCGCTTCGAGCAGCAGTTCCCGGGCGTCACGTTCGTGATCGTGGAATCGCCCTACCGCTCGCTCATCCAGCCGTTCGTCACCTACCTCGACGTCACCTCCCGCGACGCCGAGGCGATCACGCTCGTCGTGATCCCCGAGTACGTCGCCGAGCGCTGGTGGGAGCGGATGCTCTACAACCAGACGGCGCAACGACTCCGCGCGGCGCTCATCGGCCGCCCGAACACCGTCGTCGCGGACGTGCCCTACCGCCGTGAGCACGGGCGCCGGCCGGAGGCGCCGCGCCGAGGCGGGAGCATGGAGCGGATCGAACCGGGCGCAGGGCGCGACCCGCAGGGATGAGCGGCGCCGGGGCGGGGCCACGGCGCATGCGAACCGCGGCGGATCCGGGGCCCGACCCCGCTCGCGCCGCGTCGACGGCGCGCGGACGGCTCCGGAGCCCGGCGCCCTGGCCCTGGCGCCCGTTCCCGGCGCACGCCCTCCTCCTCCCCGCGTGGGCCGTCCTCTTCCTCGTGGCGGAGAACAGCGCCCAGCTCCCCGTCGCCGAGGCGCTCGGCCCGGTCGTCGAGGGCGTCCTTGCCGCGTCGGCCCTCCTCTTCCTCGGTGGGATCGTGCTCCGCGACCTGCGCCGCGGCGGGCTCGTCGCCGTCGCGCTCCTCGCGGCCTGGTACCTCCACGGCCATGTCGCCGCGCTCGTCGCGCCCGCCGGCCTCACCGGGCCCGCAGCGCTCGTGGCGTGGCTCCCGGTCGTCGCGCTCGCGGCGGTCGGGGCGCTCCGTCTCGGCGAGCAACGCGTCGCCGGCGTTACCCGCGCGCTCAGCGCCGCGCTCGTCGTGCTCGTCGTGCTCGCAGGGGTCCGGATCGTGCCGGTGGAGGTCGCGCGCGGTGCGGCCGCCGGGGAGGCCGCGGCGGATGCCGTCGGCGGGTCGGGGCCGGCCGCCCGGACCGGCCCGGCACGCGACATCTGGATCATCGTGCTCGACCGCTACGGCTCGGCCGCGGCGCTCACGGCCCTCGGCGGCTTCACGAGCGACCTTCCCGACTGGCTCGCGACGCGCGGCTTCGCGGTCGCCCCGGAGGCGCGGGCGAGCTACGGACGGACCACGCTCTCGCTCGCGGCGAGGATGGATCCCGCGAGCCGCGACCCCGCGCCCGTGCAGGCGCTCCTCTCCGACCACGCCGTCGGCCGCTTCCTCCGCGCCCAGGGCTACCGCTACGTCCACCTCGGCTCCTGGTTCGAGCCGACGAAGCGGAGCGCGATCGCGGACGAGAACCCGGTCCTGCGATCGGGCTCGGACCTCCGCGCGCTTGTCGAATCCACCACGGCCGCACCCGCGCTCGCGACCCTCCTTGGGCTCCGGCGCCCGCCCGCGCACCATCTCCTCCCTCGCGCAGCGGCGCTCTTCTCGCTCCGCGAGCTCGCGCGCATCCGCGCCACCCCGGGCCCGAAGCTCGTCGTCGCGCACGTGCTCCTCCCCCACGAGCCGTACGTCTTCGACGAGACCGGTCGGTACCCCACCCCCGAGGAGCGCGCCGCGCGCACGCTCGATGACGGCTACCGCCGCCAGATGCTGTGGACGAACGCCCAGGTCCGCGCGCTCGTGGACGACCTCCTCGACGTGCCGGCGGACGCGCAGCCCGCGATCCTCCTCCTCGCGGACGAGGGGCCCTACCCCGACCGCTACGCCGCGAGCCAGGCGACGTTCGACTGGACGAGCGCGACCCCCGACGAGCTCGCCACGAAGTTCGGCGTCCTCACCGCGCTCTACGCCCCGGGCCCGACGCGGCCGGCGGCGCTTCCCCTGGAGCCCGCGGTCACGACCGTGAACCTCGCGTCCGTCCTCCTGTCGCGCTACTGGGACGGACCGTGGCGCCTCCTCCCCGACCGGAGCTGGGCGTCCGCGGGCTGGTACCGCCCGTACGACCTCATCGACGTCACCGACCGGATCCCCTGAGGGGCAGCCCGTCGGGCGTCCGTCGTCCGATCGCGCGCGGCCGTCCTGCCCGGACCGCCGCGCGCCCCGGGATGCACCGACGCCCCGGCGGCCGCCGGGGCGTCGAGAGCGGCCCGGCGTCCTGTCAGGGGACGACGGTGACGTCCGTGTACGTGCCGGTGAACGCGGCGCTCGTGGTGCGGCTCGAGACCGCGAGGCCGACCTGGAGGTCCGCGCCGAGCGCGAGGCTGAGCGCCGACGCCGTGGTCCACGACGTGCCGTTCGCGCTGAACGCGACCTGGAAGCTGTTCCCCGTCCGGGTGATGCGCAGCCACGCCGGGTCAGGCGCCGCGCTCGTGAGCGTCGACGTGCTCGGGCTCCCACCGACCGCGGTGCGCCGGAGGTACTCGATGCGTCCGCGGCCGTTCCGCCCGACGTAGACGTAGCGCGCATCACCGGCGGAGCTCTCCCGGATCATCACGCCGGCCGTCCGGGTGTTGCCGGAGCCGGTGAGGCCGGTGAGCCGGGCGACGATCGAGCCGTCGCCGTTCATGGTGGTCCAGGCGTAGCGGAACGCGTCCGAACGGCTCGCGAACCCGGCGCCTGCGCCGCTCACCGTCCAGGTGCCCGACGCCTCCGAGGCGCTGCCGGCCACACCGACGGCACCGATGTCCGCGGAGGACCACCCCGCGGGCAGGTTGCCCGCCGGCGGCTGGGTCGGAGCCGGGGTGGGGGCGACCGTCGGGACCGGCGTCGGCGCGACCGTCGGGACCGGCGTCGGCGCGACCGTCGGAACGGGGGTCGGCGCGACCGTCGGAACGGGGGTCGGCGCGACCGTCGGAACGGGGGTCGGCGCGACCGTCGGAA
>JBJTJV010000047.1:0-2530 GCA_046352645.1 Chloroflexota bacterium
CCGAGCGCGCCGATCATCACGGTCGCCGCGCCGTGGCGCGCCGCCGCCATCGCCTGGTTGCCGCCCTTGCCGCCCGGCTTCCACCACCACGCGTCGCCGATCACCGTCTCGCCGAGCCGCGGCAGGTACGGCGTCCCGACCAGGATGTCGAAGTGGAGGCTCCCCACGACCGCCACCCGCGGCCGCGCCTCGTCCGCTCCCATCGGGTCCCTCCCGGGCCGGTGTCAGATCGCCCGACCGAGGATCGCCGACTGGACGATCCGGTGGGCGGCGATCGCGTCGTGGCGCTCGAGCGCGGCCTGGAGGTCGGCGTCGGGAAGCCGGTCGAGGAGGTCGAGCATCCCCTCGATCACCGCGATCCCCGTCCGCGCCTCGTCCACCGGGTCGAGCGTCGCTGTGTCGGGGAACGTGTCGAGGTAGATCGTCCCGTCGAAGCCGTCCCGGCGCAGCTGGCGGAGGAGCTCGAGCGTCTGGACGGTATGGACGGAGCCGACCATCAGGCCGTCGTCCCGGCGGCCGTAGGCATCGTTGATGTGGAGCCCCAGGAGCCGCGAGCGGCGGCCCACGAGCGCGGCCGCCATCGCGGGGCTCGTGTCCGCCTCGAAGACGTGGGCGACATCCAGCGTCACGCCGAGGTTCTTCGCGCCCGCCTCGGCGATCGCGAGGAGCGTCGCGTTGACGTTCGGGAGGATGAAGACGCTGCGCGGTTCGTTCGGCTTGTACTCGATGGAGATCGGGAAGGACGGGTCGTGCTCGGCGACCGCGCGGATCCCCTCCACCTCCCGGTCCCAGAGCCGCGCGTAGTCCACCTGGAAGGGGTGGTCGAACCCGTCCTGGCCCGGCCAGATCGTGAGCATCCGCCCGCCCGCCGCCTGTGCCTCGTCCACGGCGCGCTTCGTGAGGTCGATCGCGCGCCGGCGGATGGCTGCATCCGCGTTCGTGAAGGCCCCGGAGCGGAAGGCCGGGTCGCCGCCGTAGCGCATCGCGTAGCCGTTGAGGTGGAGCCCGTGGCCCTCGATCCGCGAGCGGAGCTCGGCCGCCGCGATCCCGTCCGTCTGCTGCGGGAAGTTCAGGTCCACCGCGGTGAGCCCGGGGACCGTGGCGGCGCGGTCGATGAGGTCGAGCGTCGTGAGCGGGGTCGTCCGGCCGGGCCAGAACCGGCCGCGCAGCGCGGCGAACGAGTTCAGGCGGGCGGCGTAGCGGTAACGGCTCATGGGCAGGGTGGGCTCCGTGCGGTTGTGCGCGATGGTAGGGCAGGTCCGCGGGACGCTCGCGCGACGCGACCCGGACGTGCCGCGGGCCGGCACACGGCGGTCAGCCCGCGACGGAGCGGACGAGCGCCTGCGCTTCCTCGATGATCCGGGCCAGGTGCTCCTGCCCGCGGAAGCTCTCCGCGTAGACCTTCGCCACGTCCTCCGTCCCGGACGGCCGGACCGCGGCCCAGCCGTTCTCCGTGACGATCTTCAGGCCGCCGATCGGCGCCCCGTTCCCGGGCGCCGTGACGAGCGTCGCGACGATCGGCTCGCCCGCGAGCGTCCGCGCGGGTACCTGCGCGGGCGTGAGCGCCGCGAGGGCGGCCTTCTGCGCGCGCGTCGCCGGTGCATCGACCCGCCGGTAGACCGGGGCCCCGTAGCGCGCCGTCAACGCCGCGTAGCGGACACCCGGGTCCTCGCCCGTCAGCGCGGTCACCTCCGCCGCGAGGAGGCAGGCGGCGATCCCGTCCTTGTCCGTCGTCCAGGTCGTCCCGTCCCGACGCAGGAAGGACGCGCCCGCGCTCTCCTCGCCGCCGAAGCCGAGCGAGCCATCCAGCAGCCCGTCCACGAACCACTTGAAGCCGACCGGGACCTCCACGAGCCGCCGGCCGCGCCCCGCCACGACGCGGTCGATGATCGCGCTCGAGACGAGCGTCTTGCCGACCGCGACCTCCGGGCCCCACGCGCGTGCACCGCCGAACAGGTGGTCGATCATCACCGCGAGGACGTGGTTTGGGTCGAGCAGACCGGCGGCGCGCGTCACCACGCCGTGCCGATCGGCGTCCGCGTCGTTGCCCAGCGCGAGGTCGAAGCGGTCGCGGAGCGCGACGAGGCCGGCCATCGCGTACGGGGACGACGGGTCCATCCGGATGCGGCCGTCCCAGTCGCAGGTCATGAACGCGAAGCGCGGGTCCACCCGCGTGTTCGTGACCGTCAGGTCCAGGCCGTAGCGCTCCGCGATCGCGCCCCAGTACGCGACCGCCGCACCGCCGAGCGGGTCCACGCCGATCCGCAGCCCGGACGCCGCGATCGCGTCCATGTCGATCGCAGCCCCGAGGTCCGCCACGTACGCGCCGAGGTAGTCATGCCGGCTGACAGAGCGGACGGCGCGCTCCCATGGGGTCCGCCGGACGCCCGCGAGCCCGGCCCGCAGGTAGGCGTTCGCGGCATCCTCGATCGCCTTCGTCAGCGCACCGTCCGCGGGGCCACCGTGCGGCGGGTCGTACTTGAAGCCACCGTCCTCGGGCGGGTTGTGCGAGGGCGTGACGACGATCCCG
>JBJTJV010000048.1:0-7542 GCA_046352645.1 Chloroflexota bacterium
CTCTACGACAGCGTCGCCCGGGCGATCCGCGAGATCGCGGCCAAGAACCCGGTCGGCCGCGTCCAGGTGGTCATCCACTCGGACGGCGAGGACAACCGCAGCACCCAGGTGACGAAGCGCCAGCTGGCGCGGATGATCGCCGCGAAGGAGAAGCTCGGCTGGAACTTCGCCTACGAGGGCGCTCGCCTCGCCGGTCTCGAGGCCGCCGTCGCCGCGGCCCGCGGGCGGCGCTGCCGCCGGCCGGGCCCGGCCCGGCACTGCCCGGAGACACACCGACGCCCCCGCGGACGCGGGGGCGTCTGGCTACCCCGCGTCGTCCGCGCCGGTGCGGTCGAGGAGGCTCCGCGCGAGCAGCGCCTGCACACGCGCATCGTCGAGCGCGTGGTGCGTGCCCCGCTCGGTGACCGGATGGGCGCGGCGGACGTGCTCCTGCGTGGTCTCGGCCCAGCGGGGGACCCCGTGGCGCCCCATGTAGAGCGCCTTGAGGTCGAGCGCACCGTGCCCGAACGGGTTCACGCCCGCGAACCGGTGCAGGTAGTCGGCGACGAACATCCAGTCGAACGGCGCGTTGAAGCCGACGAAGACCGGACGCGCGGGCGCCGGCGCCACCACGCCGACCCACGCGACGAAGTCGGCCATCGCGGCGGCCGGCGGCACACCAGCAGCCGCCAGGTGCGTGCGCGTCAGCCCGTGCACGCGTTCCGTGGCGCGGTCCCAGGGGAGCCCGTCGATCGGCGCGATCTCGCGGTAGAACGTCTGCGCCGGATCCGTGACGAGGCATGCGCCGAGGGAGAGGAGGCTGCCGGTCCCCGGCGTGGGACCGGATGTCTCCACGTCGACGCTCACGAGGACCTCGGGACGGGGGGTACGCGGCACGGCGGTCATCCTGCCGCATGTACGCTCGTCCTGCCGGTGGGACCCGGCCCGCGGGGACCCGGTCGCGTGGCCGGCCCGTGCGACCGGTGTCGAGCGGCGCAGGAGGTGCAGGTCGATGGGTGAGGCGCACGCGGTGCGCGGGCGGCCGCTTCGGGTCGGCGTCCAGCTGCCGGAGGTGGAGTACACGCCGCGCTGGGTGGACCTGCGCACGATGGCGCGCCTTGCCGAGGAGGTCGGCTTCGACGCGCTCTGGGTGGGCGACCACTATCTCTACCGCGATGCACGCGGTGCGCGCGGCCCGTGGGAGGCCTGGACGCAGCTCGCCGCGATCGCCGCGGTGACCGAGCGGATCGCGATCGGCCCGCTCGTCGCCGCGACCAGCTTCCACGCGCCCGGTGTCCTCGCGAAGATGGCCGCGACCGTGGACGAGATCTCCGGCGGCCGACTCGTTCTCGGGCTCGGTGCCGGCTGGAACGCGACGGAGTACGCGGCGTTCGGCTTCGCCTACGACGCGCGCGTCGCGCGCTTCGCCGAGGCGTTCACGATCGTCCGGACGCTGCTCGCGGAGGGGCGCATCGACTTCGCCGGCCGCTACTACACGCTCCGCGACTGCGAGCTCCTGCCACGTGGGCCCCGACCCGGCGGCCCGCCGCTCATGGTCGGCTCGATCGGGCCGCGGATGCTGCGCATCACCCTGCCGCACGTGCACGCGTGGAACGCGTGGTACGCGGACTTCGGGAACACGCCGGCCGGGGTCCCGGCGCTGCAGGCGCGTGTGGACGCGGCCTGCGCGGACGTGGGCCGTGACCCTGCGACCGTGGCGCGCACCGTCGCCGTCCACCTCGCCCTCGACGACGGGCCCGCCGTACGGGACCGCGACGCGGGCGGGGTCGCCCCGCTCCGCGGCACCCCGGAAGCGGTCGCCGATGCCCTGCGCGCGTACGCGCGTGCGGGCATCGCGGAGGTCCAGCTCGTCATCGACCCGATCACACCCGAGGGGATCGCCCGGTGCGCACCGATCCTCGCCGCGCTGGACCGTGCTGCATGAGACCCCGCCGGCGTGCAACGATGTCGCCGGGTCACCTCCCGCGATAGGACAATCGTCCCATGGCGGGGGCCCCGGCGGGAGGGCATCCTCCCGTCAGTCCTCATCCATCATCTTTTCAGGAGGTTCGGACATGTCGGTCATCACCACGCTTCTCAACGCGATCTCCGAGCGCGACGAGCAGGGCCAGGGCCTTGCCGAGTACGCGCTGATCCTCGCGCTCATCGCGGTCGTCGCGATCCTCGCGCTCATCTTCCTCGGCACCCAGATCTCCTCGATCCTCTCGAGCGTCGGCTCGCAGATCTGACCTGCGCCGGCGTCCACCAGGACGCGGATGCGAGGGGCCGGGAGCGTAAGCTCCCGGCCCTTCGTGCATCTCCCCCGGGCGGGCCGTTCCGTCCCGACGCGCCCGGGGACATGGAGAAGCCCCGGGGCCCCCCGGGGCCCCGGGGCTTCTCCATCCGTTCCGTCAGGCGGCGGCGATCTCGTACGTGATCATCACGTTCACGGCGATCTCCACGGTGCCCGCGAGGACGGGCGTGCCCGCGGCGTCCATGGCCATCTCGGCCCGGGCGTAGTAGACCGGCTGCGGTGCGTAGCCGGCGCTCTCGGCGATCGAGAGGACGCGGACGATCTCCACGCCCGCGGCGGCCGCGAGGGTGTCCGCCTTGGCGCGAGCCGATGCGACGGCCGCCTCGCGCGCCCGGGTCGCGACCGCGGTCGTGTCCTCGAGGCTGAAGGAGATCCCGTCGATGCTCGTGGCGCCCGCGTCCGTGGCCGCGTCCACGACCGCGCCGACGCCGGCGATGTCACGGATGCGGACGGAGACGAGGTTCACCGCCTCGAAGCCGACCACCTTCGGCGGCGTGCCGTTGTAGTCGTAGACGGGGCTGAGCGAGAGCGAGACCGTCTGGATCTCCTCCTCCGGGATGCCGGCCGCGATGAGGGCCGCGACGACCTTCGTCATGGAGGTGGCGGCCGCGGCGGCGGCCTGGCCGGCACGCTCCTTCTGGATTCGCACCCCGAGGATGATGTCCGCGACGTCCGGCGTGACCTTGACGCGGCCGGTGCCGTCGACGGAGATCGTCGCGGGGGTGCGGTCCGTGACCGCGTCGGTCTGCGCGGAGACGGAGGCTGCGGGGCCGGCGATCGTCGCGACAAGGACGGTCGCGAGGGCGCCGGTGGCGAGGAGGCCGCTCCTGCGGGCGGCGGTGCGGACGAGGCTGGACATCTGGTTCCTCCGAGGGGGCAGCGGCAGGCCGGGATCTTCGGCTGTCCCGGTGCCGCGGGGCAGACGCGCGGCGGGTCGCTGCGGTTCCCTCGTGCCCGGCGCGGTGCTGTCAGGATACGGGCGTCGGGGAGACGAAGGAGGATGACGGTGGGCGACACGCGCTTCTTGCACGGCTTCGCGGACATGCACGCGGTCCGCCGCAACGAGGTGGTCCTCGTGCGCGGCGAGGGGTCGACGATCACCGACCGCGACGGCCGGACGTATATCGATGCGACCGGCGGCCTCTGGTTCGCGGACGCGGGATTCGGGCGGGCAGAGATCGGGGTGGCGGCCGCGGAGCAGATGACGCGGCTCCACGCGTACTCCTCCTTCGGCGCGTACGTCATCGAGCCCGCGCTCACGTTCGCGGACCGGATCTCCGCCCTCGCGCCGATGCCCGACGCGAAGGTCTTCCTCGGCTCGGGCGGATCGGAGGGCGTGGAGACCGCGGGCAAGCTCGTGCGCCGCTACTGGGACGTGATGGGTCGGCCGGAGAAGCAGACGATCGTCGCGCGCGAGTTCGGCTACCACGGGATGGCCGCCTATGGCACGAGCCTCGCGGGGATCGCGCCGAACCGCGAGGGCTACGGCGGGGCGCTCATGGAGAGCGTGGGCTTCGTCCCCTCGATGGACGTCGATGCGGTGCGCGCGCTCTTCGAGCGCGAGGGCGATCGGATCGGGGCCTTCATCGGCGAGCCGGTCATCGGCGCCGGCGGCGTCTACCCCGCGGAGGCAGGCTACTGGCCGGCGATCGCCGAGCTGTGCCGGCAGCACGACGTGCTCCTCATCGCGGACGAGGTCGTCACCGGCTTCGGGCGGACCGGCGTCTTCTGGGGCTCCGACCGCTACGGCTTCACGCCGGACATCCTCGTCTTCGCCAAGGGCGCGACGTCGGGCTACCAGCCGCTCGGCGGGATCCTCGTCGGCCCGCGCGTGGCCGAGCCGTTCTGGGAGCGGCCCGGCGCCCTCTTCCGCCACGGCTACACGTACCAGGGGCACGGCGCCGCCTGTGCTGCCGCGATGGCGAACCTGGACATCCTCGAGCGGGAGGCGCTCGTGGCGCGAGTCGCGACGCTCGAACCGGTCCTCGCGCGGATCCTCGGGGCGCTCGCCGACGCTCCGCTCGTGAAGGAGATCCGCACCGTCGGGCTGACCGGTGCGGTGGAGCTCGACGCGCCGCCCGCGGTCCTCGAGAAGGTCGTCGTCGCCGCTCGCGGGCACGGCGTCCTGACGCGCGTCCTGCGCGGCAAGGCGCTCCACGTCTCGCCGCCGTTCGTCATCACGGAGGCGGAGATCGGGACGATCGCGGACGGCTTCCGCGCCGCGCTCGAGGAGGTCGCGCCGACCGTCGGCTGACCCGGCGCCCCCTCAGCCGCCGAGCTCGACGCCGCGCGCCCGCGTCGTCACGCGCGTGCCCGCGCGCCCCGCCACGATCGCGGCCGCATCCTCGAGCGCGCCGATCGCGGCCTCCCGGCCCGTCGCACGGACGAACGCCGCGGCCGCCTCCACCTTGGGGCCCATGGACCCGGCCGGGAAGGCACGGGCGCCGAGCGCGTCCGGCGTCGCGCGCACGATCGGGCGTGCCGCGGGCGTGCCGAAGCCGTCGAGCACCGCGGGCACGTCCGTGAGCAGGACAAGGAGCTCCGCGTCGAGGGCCGCCGCGAGGAGCGCGCTCGCGCGATCCTTGTCCACCACCGCCTCGATGCCCGCGAGGACGCCGTCCCCGCCGGGCGATCCCGGGTCGGCGGTCCGCACGGTGGGGATGCCGCCCCCGCCCGCGCAGATGACGACGACATCGTGCTCGAGCAGGATGCGCACGACCTCGACGCCCACGATCCGGCGCGGGGCGGGGGACGCGACGACGCGGCGGACGCCCGTGCCATCCGGTGCCAGGGTCCAGCCGTGCTCCGCTGCGAGGCGGGCCCCCTCGGCCGGCGCGTAGACCGGGCCGATCGGCTTCGTCGGCGTGCGGAACGCGGGATCGTCCGCGTCGACCTCCACCTGCGTGAGCAGCGTGGCGATGCGGCGGTCCGCCGGAAGCCGGTTCCCGAGCTCCTGCTCGAGCAGGTAGCCGATCATCCCCTCGCTCTCCGCGCCGAGCAGGTCGAGCGGGACCGACGGCCGGCCGGCCGACCGTGCCGCCTCCTCGGCCTGGAGGGCGAGGAGGCCGACCTGGGGGCCGTTCCCGTGCGTGATCGTGAGCGCGTTCCCGTCGGCGAGCGGCGCGAGCACCGCCGCCGCCGCACGGACGTTCGCGCGCTGGCGGTCCGGTGTGAGCGGCTCGCCGCGGCGGAGGAGCGCGTTCCCGCCGAGGGCGACGAGGATGCGCATCAGGGGGCGCGACGCGGGCGATCGACCATGCGCGCAGGGTAGCGCCCAGGCTGCCGGTACCCCGGACCATCGGGCGGGATGGGCGGAACGGTCCACCTCTGGCATCATCGACCGCGATGGAACAGACCCCGGCGGGGATCCCCCGCCCGGCGACCCCGCGTCCTTCCGCCCGTGCCGGGGTCGCGCGTCGCTCCCGCTCCGCACGCCGGTCGGCTGCTTCCGGGACCCGGCGCCCTGCCCTGCTCGTCGCGCTCGCGGCCGCCGTGCTCGCCACCACGATCGCGCTCCCGGTCCCCGCGGGTGCCGCGCCCGGCCCGGACGCACGCGGCCGGCGCGTCGGTGCCGCGGCCGCGCCGGCGGGCGTCGCCACCCGCGGCTGCAAGCCGCCCGCCACGCCGCGGCCCACCGCGACGCCGCGCCCCACCGCCACGCCGCTACCGTCCGTCGCGCCCGGGGGGGCGGCCGTGCCCGCGGTCGCCACGCCCACGCCCGCGCCGACCGCCACCCCGACGCCCGGCCCGACCGCGACCCCCAGGCCGACCCCGACGCCTTACAAGCCGCCCGGGGTGGACGTGAGCCACTGGGACGGACGGCTGCCGTGGGCCGCCATCCGCGCCGCGGGGATGCGCTTCGCGATCATGAAGGCGACCCAGGGGACGAGCTTCATCGACCACCTCGTGGACGATCACGTCGTCGCCGCGCGCCGCCAGGGCCTGCTCCTTGGCGCCTACCACTTCTTCGACTACCGGGTCGCCGGGGCGCCGCAGGCGGAGCACTTCATCGCGGTCGCCGGTGAGCACGGCCTTCTCGACGGCTCCCTGCCGCTCTCCGTGGACGTGGAGTGCCTCGGCTCGCTCGGCTGGGCGGAGTGGGCCGAGACCGTGCCGCGCCTGCGCGCGCTCGTGAACCGGATCTACGTCCGGACCGGTCGCCTGCCGATCCTCTACACGTCGCGCCACATGTGGGAGCAGGTCACGGGGAGCGCGCCGGGCTTCGGGCACCTGCCCCTCTGGGTCGCCTGCTGGCGCTGCTCCAGCCCCTACCTCCCGGTCGGCTGGGACGGCTGGCGCATCTGGCAGATCCGTCCCTACCGCCTCGACGGCATCGAGGAGGTCCTCGACGGGAACGTCTTCCGCGGCACGGACGCGTCGCTCGAGCGCTGGCGCGACCGCCCGGTCGTCGCAGCGGGGGGCGCCGACGCCACGAACCTCGCGCTCGTGCCGATGCTCGCGCCCACCAAGGACGGCGACGAGGTCCGGACCAGGGACGACCTCGGCGACTGGACGGACTGGCGCCCGCGTGGCGACGCGATCGTCCACCCGCTCGCGCCCGGCGACGGCCCGCGCACGCTCTCCCTCCAGCTCCGCCTCGCGTCCGGCCTCGAGGGTCCCGTCTTCACCGACGGGATCCTCCTGGACACGGTGGCCCCGGTCGTCCGCGCGCCGCGCATCGCGCTCCGGACGGCACAGCTGACGCGCCGGGGGGCGATCCCCGTCGAGGCGGGCTGGAGCGCCCGGGACACGGCCTCCGGCCTCGCGGCCGTCCGCCTCACCGGCGACTGCGCCACGGGCCTCCCCGCGCCCACCGACCAGCCCTCCGATGGCGCCGCGCGCGTCGAGGGGACGCTCGCCGCGGGCGCGTGCCTCCTGCGCATCGGCGCGGACGACCGGGCCGGAAACACCACGACCTCCGAGGATCGCCGGACCACGCTCGACCTGCTCGACGACCGCGATCCGGCGCTCGACCCCGTCCGCTGGCGCCGCGTCGCCGCGCCGGACGCCTGGGCGACGACGCTCCTCCGTGCCGGGGCGCGAGCCCGGCTCGCCGTCCGCGTCACCGGCGACGAGCTCGCGATCGTCGCGCCGACCGGACCCGACCGCGGCCGGGTCGCGTGCGCGGTGGACGGCCGCCGGGAGCACGAGGCGGAGTTCTACGACGGTGACGGCGACCATGACGGCGACCGGGACGGCGGGCCTGACGCGGGCGACGGTGGCGGCGGCGGCGGCGGCGGCGGCGGCGG
>JBJTJV010000049.1:0-7870 GCA_046352645.1 Chloroflexota bacterium
ACGGTGATCAGGCTCGTCGGCGTCGATTCGGTCACCCGCGATGCGTCCGGTACCGCCGATGACATCGTCCTGCGCTACACGGTCGTGGAAGGCGCGATGCCCACCGGCGAGATCGGGGCCGCGAGCCTGTTCGTGGACGACCTAAAGGCCACGGCGGCGGTCGTGGAATGCCTGCGACATAGCTGGGCGGTCGGTAAGGCGCTGGGCTAGACGTGAGCGCGATCTGGTCGTGTCCGGTCGCCATCAAGGACGCCAGCACCGAGGTGACCTCCGACGTGGTGATCACCGTCGCGAACGACGTGAAGTGAAGCCGGGCCCCGGCACGTCCCTAGTTCAGCCGTTCCCCGCCCTCGTCGCCGCGGATCGGCGGCACCGCGAGGAGCGCCTCTGCCCGTGACGCCTCCGGGTCCGCCTGTGCGGCCCGCGCGTCGCGGCGCGCACCCGCATCGGCGACGAGCGTCTCGCCCCCCGACGAGCGGAGGACGAGCGTGCCGCCGAGCGGGTCCGCATCGACCGTCACCGCGCTCCCCGGCGGGAAGCGGCCCTCCAGGAGCCCCTTCGCGAGCGGGTTCTCCACGAGCCGCTGGACCGCCCGCTTGAGCGGCCGCGCCCCGAACTGCGGGTCGTGGCCCTCCCGGGCGACGAGCGCCCGTGCCGCGGCCGTGAGCTCCAGCCGGATCTCCCGCTCGGCGAGGCGCCGTACGAGCTCGTCCAGGAGGAGCCCCACGATCCGCCCGAGGTCCGCGTCCGTGAGCGCGTGGAAGACGATCACCTCGTCGATCCGGTTGAGCAGCTCCGGCCGGAGCGTCGCGCGGAGCGCATCGGTGACCTGCGCCTTCACCCGCGCGTACGCCTCGTCGCCGCCCGCCGCGCCGATCGTGGCCGCGACGAACCCGCTGCCCACGTTGCTCGTCATGATCACGAGCGTGTCCTTGAAGCTCACGGTGCGGCCCTGGCCGTCCGTGAGGCGGCCGTCATCGAGGACCTGGAGGAGGACGTTGTAGACGTCCGGGTGCGCCTTCTCGATCTCGTCGAGGAGGATCACCTGGTACGGCCGCCGACGGACCGTCACCGTGAGCTGGCCGCCCTCGTCGTAGCCCACGTAGCCGGGGGGCGCCCCGATGAGCCGGCTCACCGTGTGCTTCTCCATGTACTCGCTCATGTCGATCCGCGTGAGCGCGTGCTCGTCATCGAACAGAAGGGCCGCGAGCGCCCGCGCGAGCTCGGTCTTGCCCACGCCCGTGGGGCCGAGGAAGATGAACGAGCCGATCGGCCGCTTCGGGTCCTTCAGGCCGGCGCGCGCCCGCCGGACCGCGTCCGACACGGCCGCGACCGCCTCGTCCTGGCCCACGACCCGCTCGTGGAGGCGCTCCTCCATCCGGAGGAGCTTCGTCTGCTCGCCCTCCAGGAGCCGGGTGACGGGGATCCCCGTCCACGCGGCGACGATCCGGCCGATGTCGTCCGCATCGACCTCCTCCTTGAGCAGCCGGCGCGCCCCACCATCCGCCTGGCCGAGTGCCGCCTCCTGCTCGCGCAGGCGCGCCGCGAGCTCCACCTGGCGCCCGTACTTCAGCTCCGCGGCCTTCCCGTAGTCCGCCGCCCGTTCCGCTGCCTCGATCTCGTGGGCGAGCCCCTCGAGCGCGGACTTCGTGGCGCGCAGCGCCCCGATCGCCTCCTTCTCCTGCGTCCAGCGTTCCTTCAGCGCCCCCGCCTGCTCGGAGACGTCCGCGAGCTCGCGCTCGAGCGCCGCGAGCCGCGCCCGGGACGCATCGTCCTTCTCCTTGCGCAGCGCCTCGCGCTCGATCTCCAGCTGGATCCGCCGCCGCTCGAGCTCGTCGAGCTCCGTGGGCATGGAATCCATCTCCATGCGCAGCCGGCTCGCCGCCTCGTCCACGAGGTCGATCGCCTTGTCCGGCAGGAAGCGCTCCGTGATGTAGCGGTTGGACAGGACGGCCGCCGCGACGAGCGCCCCGTCCGTGATCCGCACGCCGTGGTGGACCTCGTAGCGCTCGCGCAGGCCGCGCAGGATGGAGATCGTCTCCTCCACGCCC
The DNA here is from genome assembly GCA_046352645.1 of Chloroflexota bacterium. Classification (GTDB taxonomy): domain Bacteria; phylum Chloroflexota; class Limnocylindria; order Limnocylindrales; family CSP1-4; genus JAFMJV01. The sequence continues at coordinate 2,052 of JBJTJV010000049.1, forward strand.
GGCTGGTCCACGTAGACCGGCTGGAAGCGCCGCTCCAGCGCGGCGTCCTTCTCGATGTGCCTGCGGTACTCGTCGAGCGTCGTGGCGCCGATCGTGTGGAGCTCGCCGCGGGCGAGCATCGGCTTGAGCAGGTTCGATGCGTCCATCGCGCCCTCGGCCGCGCCCGCGCCCACGACGGTATGGAGCTCGTCGATGAACAGGACGATCGCGCCCTCGCTGTCGCGGATCTCCTTGAGGACCGCCTTGAGGCGCTCCTCGAACTCGCCGCGGTACTTCGCGCCCGCGATGAGCGCGCCGAGGTCCAGGCCTACGACGCGCTTCTCCTTGAGGCCCTCCGGCACGTCCCCGCGGACGATCCGCTGGGCGAGCCCCTCCACGATCGCGGTCTTGCCCACGCCGGGCTCGCCGATGAGGACCGGGTTGTTCTTCGTGCGCCGCGAGAGGACCTGGATGACGCGTCGGATCTCCTCGTCCCGGCCGATCACCGGGTCGAGCTTGCCCGCCCGCGCGTCCTTCGTGAGGTCGCGGCCGTACTTCTCGAGCGCCTCGTAGGTCGCCTCCGGGTTCTGGCTCGTCACCCGCTGGCCGCCCCGGACCGCGGCGAGCGCGCCGAGGATCCGCTCCCGGCCGGCGCCCGCGCCCTCCAGGATCCGCTGCGCGTCGCCGCCCGCCTCCGCCGCGGCGACGAGGAGATGCTCCGTGGAGACGTACGCGTCGCCCAGGCGCCGTGCCTCGTCCTCTGCGCGGGAGATGAGCGCGCGCGCCCGCGGGTCGAGCGCGAGCTGGCCGCCCTCCAGCTTCGCGCGCCGCCCAAGGACTGCGCCGAGGTCGAGTGCGATCCGCGACGGATCCGTGCCGAGCCGGCGGAGGATCGTCGCGGGGATCCCCTCCGGGTCCGCGACGAGCGCGGCGAGAAGGTGCTCGGCATCGAGCACCGGGCTGTGTGCGTCCGTGGCGAGGCGCTGGGCGGCGAGGATCGCGGCCTGGGCCTTCTCCGTGTAGCGGTCGAGCTGCATCGTCGGGTCCTCCGAGGGTGCGCGCGGGCGGCCGTCCGGCGGTCAGCCGGGCGTGCCCGCGGGGGAGAGCGGTGTGCCGGTGCGGGGGTCGGGTTGGGCGAGGTGGTCGGCGAGAGCGCGGGCGAGCCGGCGGCCCTCCGGGTCGAGCGCGTCCGGGAGGACGACGCGCACCTTCACGCGCAGGTCGCCGCGGCCCTCGGCGCGGAAGCGGGGCAGGCCGTGGCCACGGAGCAGGAAGGTGCGGCCGGACTGCGTGCCGGGCGGGATCGTGAGGAGGAGCGTCTTCCCCGCGATCGTGCCCACGGGGACCTCCCCGCCGAGGAGCGCCTCCGCGAGCGTGATCGGGAGCTCGCGGTGCAGGTCCGCGCCGTCCCGCGTGAAGACCGGGTGCGGTCGGGCGCGGACCGCGAGGAGCAGGTCCGGCTCGCCGTCCCTGCCCGCCAGGCGGATCCTCTTCCCGTCCTCGATGCCCGCGGGGATCGTGACGTCCAGCCGCCGGCCGTCCACCGCCACGCGCGTCGTCGCGCCCGCGGCGATCTCCTCGAGGCCCGCCTCGAGCTCACCCGACAGCGCCCGCGGCTGCGGCTCGCCGCCCGGGCCGCCGCGCCCGCCGAAGAGGTCCTCGGCGCCGCCGCGCCGCCCGCGTCCGCCACGCCGTCCGCCGCCGGCGGCCTCGGTGTCCGGCGGGCCGCCCGCGAAGAAGGCGCGGAAGAAGTCGGAGAAGCCGCCGATGTCCTCCGGGCGGCCGCGGAACTCGTAGCGCACGCCGCCGGGGAAGCCGTCCGCGCCCGCGAACGGGCCTCCCGCGCTGCCCGCACCCGGGCCGCCGCGCCGCGCCGCGTCCCGGTGGCGCTCCCAGTCCGCGCCGAGCGCGTCGTAACGCTTGCGCTTCTCCGGGTCGCCCAGGACGTCGTACGCCTCGTTGATCTCCTTGAAGCGGGCTTCCGCGGCCGTCGCGTCCGCCGCGTTCACGTCCGGGTGATGGGCACGCGCGAGCGTCCGGAACGACTTCTTGATCTCTGCCTGGGTCGCCGTCCTCGGCACGCCGAGGGTGGCGTAGTAGTCGCGGTACTCCATAGCCGTGTCCTCCCCGGGATGCCGAAGGGCCCGGCCCGATCGTCGGACCGGGCCCTTCGTGCGCCCTGGGCTAGCTCCGCCGGTCGGCGGGAGGCCCGGCGACCGCGGGCGGCTGGTCCGCGGGCGGGAAGCCGCCGCGGCCGCCCCGGCCGGGTGCCGGGACCGTGGTCCGGTGCGTCCCGCTGCCGCCGACCGGCGCGCGGGGCGGGGTGATCGGGCGCGGCTTCCGCCGGAGCGCCGCGTCGAGGACCTGGTCCATCGACTCGACCACCACGAGCTTCAGCTGCCTGCGCACGTCCTCCGGGATCTCCCGGATGTCCTTCTCGTTCTTCTGCGGCAGGATCACCATCTTCGCGCCCGAGCGGTGCGCGGCGAGGATCTTGCTCTTCAGGCCGCCGATCGGGAGGACCCGGCCGCGGAGCGTGATCTCGCCGGTCATCGCCACGTCCTTGCGCACCGGGATGCCGGTGAGCGCGGAGACGATCGCGGTCGCCATCGTGATCCCGGCGGACGGGCCGTCCTTGGGGATGGCGCCCGCCGGCACGTGGATGTGGAGGGTGGACTTCTCGAACGTCTCGGCGGGGATGCCGAGCTCGGCCGCATGGGCCCGGATCCAGGAGAGCGCCGCCCGCGCCGATTCGCGCATCACGTCGCCCAGCTGGCCGGTGAGGATGAACTCCTCCTTGCCCTCCATCCGCGTGACCTCGACCGCGACGACGTCGCCGCCGACCTCGGTGACGACGAGGCCCGTCGCCGCCCCGACCTGGTCCTCGGGCTCGAGCTCGCCGAAGTCGTACCGCTCGGGCCCGAGCAGCTCGGCGACCTTCTTCATGTCCACGACCGTCTTCCGCCGCCGGCCCTCCGCGACGGTCCGCGCGACCTTGCGCATGACGTTGGCGATCTCGCGCTCGAGGTTGCGGACGCCCGCCTCGCGGGTGTACGCCTGGACGAGCGCGGCGATCGCGTCGTCCGTGATCTCCACGTGCTTCGCGGTGAGGCCGTGGTTCTCCATCTGCTTGGGCACGAGGAAGCGCCGGGCGATCTCGATCTTCTCGCGGTGCGTGTAGCCCGGCAGCTGGATGATCTCCATCCGGTCGCGGAGCGGCGCGGGGATCGGGTCCTGGAGGTTCCCGGTCGCGATGAAGAGGACCTTGGAGAGGTCGAAGGGCACCTCGAGGTAGTTGTCCTGGAAGGTGTCGTTCTGCTCGGGGTCGAGCACCTCGAGGAGCGCGGACGACGGGTCGCCCCGGAAGTCCATGCCGATCTTGTCGATCTCGTCGAGCATGAAGACCGGGTTCGCGGTGCCGGCCGTCTTGATGCTCTGGATGATGCGACCGGGGAGCGCGCCGATGTACGTGCGCCGGTGGCCGCGGATCTCCGCCTCGTCGTGGATGCCGCCGAGGCTCATCCGCACGAACTTGCGGCCCATCGCCTTGGCGACGCTCTTGCCGAGGCTCGTCTTGCCCACGCCGGGCGGGCCGACGAGCGCAAGGATGGGGCTGCGGATCTGGTCCGCGAGCGAGCGCACCGCGAGGTACTCGAGGATGCGCTCCTTCACCTTCTCGAGGCCGTAGTGGTCCTCGTCGAGGATCTCGGCGGCCTCGCGGATGTCGAGGCGGTCGTCGGTCGACGTGTTCCAGGGGAGGCTGACGAGCCAGTCCACGTACGTCCGGATGACGCCCACCTCCGGCGAGGCGGACGGGATCCGGCTCATCCGGTCGATCTCCTTGGTCGCGCGTGCCTTCACCTCGTCCGGCATGCCCGATGCGGCGACCTTCTCCCGCAGCTCGGCGATCTCGGCCTGCTGCGGATCGTCCTCGCCGAGCTCGCGCTGGATCGCCTTGAGCTGCTCGCGGAGGATGTACTCGCGCTGGGTCTTGTCCATCTCGGACTTGACCTCGGACTGGATCTTCCCCTTGAGCTCCAGGATCTCCACCTGGCGGCTGAGGAAGCCGGACACGAGCTTCAGGCGCGCGATGACGTCGATCGTCTCGAGGAGCTCCTGGCGCTGCCCGGTGGACATGTCCGGGCTGTACGCGACCATGTCCGCGAGGAGGCCGGGCTCGGTGATGTTCCGGGCGGCGACGGCCGCCTCCGGGGGCACCGGCGCGCCGGACTGGACGTACTGCTCGATCTGCCCCTGGACGGTGCGCACGAGCGCCTGGACCTCGAGCCCCTGCGGGCTCTCCTCGGGGATCGTGGCGACGCGCGCCATGAGCGCGGGCTCGGTCTCCGTGAAGCCGTGGAGGCGGAGGCGCTGCTGGCCCTGGACGATGGCGCGGACCGTGCCGTCCTGGAGCTGGACGACCTGGGCGATCTTCGCGAGCGTGCCGACCGCGTAGAGCTCCGCGGGATCGGAGATGTCCTCGCGCTCCGCCTGCCGCTGGGTGACGAGCGCGATGAGCGAATCGCCCGCGACAGCGCGGTTGAGCGCCTCCACGGACTTGGCGCGCCCCACCTGGAGGGGCACGATCATCTCCGGGAAGATCACCGTCTCGCGTAGCGCGACGAGCGGCAGGACGCGCTCGTCCGCGCCGCCCTGTGCGTCTGTGGATTCCGGCGCGGCCGCCGGCGGCTTCGGGGTACGGGATCGGGGTGCCATCTGGCCTCCTGGGGCTAGCGGGGGGAGCGCGACGTGCCGGGCGCCTCGTCCGGCGGCGTCTGCTCATCCGGTCCTTCGCTGTAGAGCTGTTCGAGGATGCGCATGCCGAGGCGTTCCTCGAGCGCGAAGAGGACGCGGACCCCGGCGAGGTTCACCCCGAGGTTCTGCGTGAGGTGGCGGATCCAGAGGACCCGCCGAATGTCGTTCTCCGAGTAGAGACGGATGTTCGTCCGGGTCCGGGCGGGGGCGATGAGGCCCTCCACCTCGTAGATCCGCAGGGTCCGCGGGTGGACCCGGACGAGCTCCGCGGCGACGCTGATGACGTAGACGGGCCTGCCGGGGTCGCGCGCGGGGCGCTCGTCGGTGGCCTGTCGGGGACGCATCGTCGCGCTCGGTGGGGCCGGGTCAGCCGGCCGTGGGGGCGTCGTCCGGCGCCGGCGTTCCCGCCGGGGCGGGGGTCGCCTCGAGCGGGACGGTGACGGGGATCCGCTGCGGCTTCGCCTGCTCGGCCTTGGGGAGCTCGAGCCGGAGGACGCCGTGCTCGAAGGTGGCCCGTGCGGCGTCCGTGCGCAGACCGGAGGGGAGGGCGACCGTGCGGCTGAAGCGGCCCCGGCGGATCTCCCGCAGGTGGACCCCGGCACGCTCCGTGGTCGTCTCCGCCCGGCTCGTGGCGGTCAGGGTGAGGGTGTCACCGAGGAGGGAGATCTCCACGTCCTCGGGGCGCACGCCGGGGAGCGCCGCCTCGATGACGAGGCTCCCCTCCGTGGTGCGGATGTCCATGGGCATCGCCCAGGCTTCCTCGGTGCTGCCGAGGGCGGGCCGGAAGAACGGCTCGTCGAAGATCCGGTCCATGGCGCTCCGGAGCGTCAGGAGCTCGCCGAGCGGGGACGGGCGTCGGGTCAGGGTCATCGTTCCACACCTCCATCCGAAGGGCATCACGGGGGCTGGTCCGCCGGCCGATCCGGCTGACGCTGCGCATCCTAGAACCCTGACAATGATGTTGTCAAGTGTCCTGTTGGACCGATGTCCGAAGAGATGTCTCGTCCATGGGCGGACAAGTAGGCAGGGTCACCTCCCGGGCGGGCGTCGGTCGCCCGGGCACCGGCGGCGTCGGATGGGGGCGC
>JBJTJV010000050.1:0-2290 GCA_046352645.1 Chloroflexota bacterium
CGGCGAGCAAGGGCTGGGTCATCGCCGAGTTCCTCGTGCTGGAGAAGGCCGCCTACACGGTCATCTTCGGTGACGCGTCCTGCGCGGAGGGCGGCGGGACGAAGCTTGCGCGGGTCACCCTCCCCGGCCCGGGCTACACGAAGGTGCTGACGGTTGCGGTCACCGTCTCACCGTTCGCCTCTGTCCGGTTCGCCACCCCTGTCGCGGTCGCCCCCGCGGGCTGCGTGGACCTGGCGCTCTACCAGGCCGCCACGAGCGACCCGTCTTGATGCGCGTGCGCCGCGGCGCGTACCGTACGCCGGTGGGGCGGACGCCCCCGGGACCGGTCCGATCCGTCGGGAGCACGGGAGGGATCCCACGCGTGCCGCCGCCGATCTCGCGCTGCGCCATCCCCCTCCCGACCCGACCGCTGCCGGAGGCGATCCCATGCCGATGACCGAACCGCGCGCCGGCGGCGCCGATGCGCCGGTCTCGACACCGCCCGCCCCGTACCGGCGCTCGATCCTCGTCGTGGAGGACGAGCCGCTCCTCCGTGACGCGCTCGGGCGCGCCCTCGAGGGCCACGGCTACGAGGTCGTCACCGCGGCATCCGCCCCGGACGCCCGGCGTGCCTTCCGCCGCATCGACCCCGACGGCGTCGTCCTTGACGTGGACCTCGGCCCCGGCCCGAACGGCTTCGAGCTTGCCGATGCGCTCACCGAGCTCGGCACGGGGATCGCGATCGTCTTCCTCACGAACATCCCCGACCCGCGTTTCGTCGGCCGCGATCCCGACAGCCTCCCGCCCGGCGTCGCCTACCTGCGCAAGTCGGCCGTGCGTGACCTGGACCTCCTCGCGCAGACGGTCGATGCGGCGATCCGCGGCGCGACCGAGGCGTCGATGCGCCACGACCGCGACCCGGACCGCCCGCTCGCGAGCCTCTCCCGCGGCCAGGTCGACGTGCTCCGGATGGTCGCCGCCGGCTACTCGAACGCCCGGATCGCGGAGGAGCGTGGCATCACGCTGCGTGCCGCGGAGAAGGCGGTCGAGCGGGTCTGCGCGGTGCTCGGCATCGATGCGCTCGACGGCAACCCCCGTGTCATCGCGGCACGGACCTTCCTTGATGCCGGCGGCCGTCCGGCCCCCGGTCGCGAGGAGCCCGCGCGGGCGTGAGCGCGCCGGCCTCGGTCCGGGGCAGGCAGATCCGCACCCCTGGTGTGCGCCACAGGGTCCACGCCGTCCGCGAGGCGCTCGCGCCCCTCGCCCGGCGGAGTGCCTTCTCGTGGCCGGTGGCCGCAGCCTTCATCGGCGTCACGAGCGGCAAGCAGCTCCTCTCCGATGCCCGGGCGCTCGGGGGTCCGTTCGAGGGCTGGGTCGTGGCCGCGCTCGCCTCGTCCGCCGCCTTCCTCGCCGTCTTCCTTCTTGCCCGCGCGATCGTCCTGCGCGGCGCCCGGCCGAGCCCGTTCATGGTGCTCGCGGCATACGCGGTCGCGGGCGGGACCCGGGCACTCGCGTTCGGGGTCACCGCCGCCGGCCTCGGCGTCGCGGACGACCCGAACCTCGTCTACCGGCTCGGCGGCTTCCTCTCGAACATGACGCTCCTCGCGCTCCTCGGCTTCGGGGCCGGGCGCCATGACATCCACCGTCTCGTCATCGTCGACCTCGCGCGGCAGCGGGAGCGGCTCGTGCTCCTGGAGCAGACGCGCGACGATGCGCGGGAGCGGACCCGGACGGAGCTCACCGCCGCCGTGCGGGCATCGATCGAGCCGGCGCTGCGTGCGCTCGATGCGGCCCTCGCGATGGCCGCTGCGGGTGCCGGCGCCGCTCCCGCCCTCGCGATGCTCGACCGGCTCGTGGAGGCGGAGGTCCGACCGCTCAGCCGGCGGCTCGAGGGCGACGAGCCCGCACCGACGCTGCCGGAGCCCGCCCCGAAGCCGAGGAGCGCGAGGAGCGTCATGTTCGAGAGGAAGCCGCCGAGCCGGTAGACGAGGTTCGGGTCGTCCGCGACGCCGAGGCCGGCGGCGGTGACCCCGAACGCGAGTGCCCGGGTCCCGCCCGCGATCGCATAGGCCGCGAGGACGGTGAGCGGCCCCGTCCGTCCGCCGCGCAGGACGATCGCGCGGGCAAGAAGGAAGACGGCGAGGAAGGCGGCGGACGAGGCGAGCGCGGCCACGACCCAGCCCTCGAACGGACCCCCGAGCGCCCGGGCATCGGAGAGGAGCTGCGTGCCGCTCGTGACGCCGCTGACGGCTCCGGCCACCGGCCACGAGAAGGCACGCCGCCGGGCGCGGGGCGCGAGCGCCTCGCGGAC
>JBJTJV010000051.1:0-40290 GCA_046352645.1 Chloroflexota bacterium
CCCGGCACCGCGATCTCGCGCCAGCCATCGTCGGCGGGTTCCTCCACCGGCCCGGGCAGGAGCGCCAAGCGCCCCGCACCGGCGCGCGTCAGGCGATCGGTGTGCGGGACGGCCATCATCGGCATCGGCAGCCGTCCACGCGACGTCAGCTCGGGGTCGGCCCACGGGGGCGTCGTCATCCCGGCGTCCTCCTCGCTCGGTCGGGGTCTGGAAGTCATCGCGGATGCATCGCCCCGGTGGGTTGAACGTTCAAGCCGATGCTACGCTCCGGCCATCGGGCGACGCGGAGCCAGGGAGGGGTCGATCATGCGGTGGCTCGGGATGCCGGTGGCACGTCCATGAGCGTTCCGTCGAGCTCGCCTGCAGGCTGGCAGCCGGTCCTGCCGGGCGTCCTGCGGTGGCGGGACAGCTGCAACGTCTACGCGCTCATCGGCCCCACGGGGACGGTCATCGTCGATGCGGGGACGGGCGCCTGGATCGATGCGGTCGGCGACTTGCCGGCCCCGCCCGTCGCGCTCCTGTGCACGCATCACTTCCGCGACCATTCCGCGGGTGCCGCGCGCGCGGCTCGGGAGCTGGGGATCCCCATCCACGTACCGGAGCGGGAGGTGGCCCTCTTCCGCGACGCGGTCGAGCACCATCGCGGGCGGCAGACCTTCATCGTCTATGCGAACGGGTGGGACCACTACGCCCCGATCGAGGATATCCCGGTCGCGGGCGTGCTCCGGGACCACGAGCGGATCGAGCTCGGCGGGCTGGAGCTGGAGGTGGTCCCGCTCCCCGGCGCGACGGTCGGCCAGGTCGGGATCGCGTTCCCGATCCGCGGCGGGACCGAGCGGGCGATCTGCGTGGGCGAGACGATCCACTCGCCCGGACGGGTGCCGCGGGTGGCCCCGTTCCAGTGGGACTACAACGGCCTGCCAGGTGCGGTGGAGGTCTGGCACGCGGCGGCCGACCTGCGCCGGCGCGCGCCGGCGGCGCTCCTGCCGAGCATGGGCGAGCCGATCCTGACGGCGATCGATGCGGCGCTTGCCGCCCTCCAGGATTCGATGCGCGCGCTCGTCGGCGACATGGCGATGGAGACCGCGTGGATCGCGGAGCCGCGCATGGCGCTCCAGCGGGTGAGCGAGCGCGTCTGGGTGACACGGGATACGCACAGCGCGAGCCTCTTCGTGACCGGCACCTCCGGGCGGGCGCTGGCGATCGACTACGGGTACCACCACTGGCGGGTGGGCATGAGCCAGCCCGCACCGCACCGGCGGCGGTCGCTGCTCCATACGCTCGACCTCCTTCGGGATGCGGCGGGGGTCGAGCGGGTGGACGTCGTCATCCCCAGCCACTACCACGACGACCACGTCGCGGGGATCCCCCTGCTCCAGCGGCTCCATGGGACATCGGTCTGGGCGCACCGGTCGTTCGCCGGGCTTCTTGCCGATCCCGCATCGAGCGCATTCCCCTGCACGGAGCCGACGGCGCTCCCCATCGCGCGCGTGCTCGAGGACGACGAGCCGGTCACCTGGGACGGGGTCACCTTCCGGTTCGCGGCGGCGAGCGGCCATACGCGGTTCGAGCACCTGATCGGCTGGGAGGTGGACGGCATCCGCTACGCCTACTCCGGGGACCAGTACGGCTTCAGCAGCCGCGACGCCTTCGAGCGGATGGCGTATGGGGAGATCACGGACGAGCTGATCCGGGACTGGAGCCGGGTCCACGTGCGCGGGAACCACGTCTACCGTGGCGGCACGCTCCTCGACTCGTTCGCCCGCAGCGCCGCCTGGATGCGCGCCTGGCGGCCGGACATCGTCGCGAGCGGCCACTGGCCGGTCGGCGTCACGGACGACACGTTCTTCGAGCGGCTCGACGAGCAGGCGCGGCGCTACGCGGAGGTCCACCGGCGGGCCATGCCCCTCGACGCGGCCGATGCGCACCTCGACGTCGATTCCTGGGGCGGGTGGCTCCGGCCCTACCGGCCCCACGTCATGGAGGGCGTGCCCGTCCGGCTCCGGGCCACCATCCGGAACCCGCTGCCGGGGGCGGCCCGCCTCACCGTCCGCCTCGTTGGGCCCGATGGCTGGACCGCCACGCCGGTCGGGATCGACGCACCCGGCCGTGACGAGGTCGAGGTCGATCTCGAGATCCTCCCCTCGGGCCCGGTCCGGCGCCGGCCGGTCGCGCTCGAGGTCGTCGCGGACGGCCGCCCGCTCGGGCAGGTGGCCGAGGCGCTCGTGACGGTCGGAGGGCCGCGCTGGTGAGCAGCCGCGGTCACCGGCGGATCGCGCCGACCAGATGACCGCCGCCCGCGGGTCCCGCGTGGCCCTCCTCGCGCTCGGGACCCCGGGCGGCGGCCCCGAGCTGTTCGCACAGGGATGGCCGACAGGCCGCACGCGCCTCGAGGTGCGTGCCCGCGGCGTGACGGTGCCACCCACCGCCTGGAGGGCCTTCCTGCCCGGTCCGCTCGACGCCCACCACGGCCTCCGCGACCACGCGGTCGCGCTGACGTTCGATGCCCGGGCTGCGTCGCGGGTGGTGGACGGGAAGACGATCGCCGTGCGCCTGCGGTACCACGCAAGCCACGGACCGCAGCCCGCACTCGAGGTGCGCCTCAATGGCGTCGGCGCATGGCTCCACCCCCAGGTCGTCCGCGACGACCGCAGGGAGGTCTACATGCCGACCCCGATCGCCGGGGTGGTTGACCGGGTCCTCGTCCTCCCGGGGGCGCTCCTCCGTCCCACGGGCAACCGGCTTGAGATCGTCAGCCGCACGCCCGACCCCGGCCCGCGGCCGGACGCGGTGGCGCCGGGAACGCGACGCGGGTGGCATGGCGCGCTCTTCGGCTCCGGGCTCGAGTGGGACCATCTCGAGGTCGCGCTCACCGAGGACGCCGTCCTGCCGACGCACGCCGAGATCGCGGTCTCGCCGCTCCAGCCGCGCGGACCGGACGGCCGCGCGATGACCCGGATCGAGGTCCTGCTCACCGGCCCAGGTCCGCTTCCTGCGTCCACCCGACTTCACGTCGCGGGTCGGGGCGAGCCCGTCGAGCTCCCGCTCCCCGATGGGCACCCGGCGCGGGGCGACGTCAGGTGGCTCGTCGACCTTCCGGCGCTCACGGGTCCCACCGAGGTCCGCCTTGTCACGGACCCGGAGGATGGCCGGCCGCCGCTCGAGCTCGTCCGGACCCTTCACCCGGCCCGCCCGTGGGTCGTCCACGTCATCCCGCACGTCCACCTCGATGTCGGCTATACCGACGCGCAGGGCGCGGTCGTGGAGATCCACGCTCGGAACCTCGACCGGCTCCTCGGCATGACCGACGGCGAGATGGGCTACCGGTTCGCGATCGATGGCAGCCTCGTGGTGGAGCAGTTCCTTGCGACGCGCCACCCCGCCGGCGGCGAGGCCCTCCTGGCGCGGCTACGAGATGGCCGGATCGATGTGAACGCCTACCAGGCGCTCTTCCTCGCAGGCATCGTGAGCCACGAGGAGCTCTACCGAGCGACGACGTACGCGTTCGAGCTCGCCGCCCGGACCGGTGCTCCCGTCGAGTACGCGAACCTCACGGATGTCCCGGCGTACCCGACGAGCCTGCCCACGGCGCTCGCCTCGCTCGGCATCGGCTCGTTCCTCGGCATCCAGAACCACTTCCGGGCCTCCACCGCCACGAGCGACACGCTCCACCTCGCCTCCCCGTTCCGCTGGCAGGGGCCGGACGGGAGCGAGGTCGTCACCTTCCTCGCCGACCAGTACGGCCAGGTCCGGTGGCTCGCCGGTGATCCGCCCGGTGTCGCGGGCCTGGAGGACGGGCTCACCCGGTTCATCCGCCGGTTCGATCGCCCGAACCACGTGCCGGACGACCTCCCGCTCATCGGCATCGCGGCCGACAACGAGGACATCGGCGACGGCGACCGGGAGCTCGTGGGCGCGTGGAACGCCCGGTACGCCTTCCCGCGCCTGGAGTGGAGCACGCCCCGTCGCTACTTCGCACAGGTCGCGGCGCACCGGGCCGACCTCCCCGTCATCGCCGGGGACGGCGGAAGCTGGTGGGAGGACGGCCTCGGGGCAGCCGCTGCCGCCGTCGCGCGCTACCGCCGCGCCCAGGAAGCGCTGCTCGCCGCCGATGGCCTCGCCGCGCTCGTGACGCCGGCCGCGGCCCAGCTCACCGCACCGCACGCCGCACTCCGCGCGGGCTGGGACGCGCTCCTCCTGGGGGCGGAGCACACGTGGACATCGGCGCACGCGACCGCGCACCCCGAGAGCGAGCAGACGCACGACCAGCTCGCGTGGAAGGTCCGGCAGATCGATGCCGCCGCGGAAGCAGGGCAGTTCGAGCAGGGGCGGATCCTCGGCCAGCTGGCCGAGCTGATCGGCCGGGAGGCACCGTTCGTCGCCACCGTCAACCTCGCCTCGTGGACCCGTGACATCCCGGTCGAGGTCGAGCTCCGTCCTGACGAGGAGCTCCGGGAGGCCGGCCGGCCGCTCCGCGAGGTCGTCCTCTGGGACGACGGCGGACGCCGCCGGGTCCGGACCGCGGTCCGCGGCGTGCCACCGTTCGGCTACCGCACGATCGAGGTCGCGGTCCGTGCGGTCTCTCGCATCCGGCGCCGCCGGATCGCGCGACGACCCCGCTGCTCCGCCGAGGTCGACCCGGTGACCGGCTACGTCCACCATCTTGCGGACGGATCCGGGAGGGAGCTCCTCGATCCCGCCCGCGGCGCCGGTCTCGGCCAGGTACTCCATGTCGCGGGCGGCGGGGACCGGATCGGCCGGGGGATCGCGGACGCGACGATGCTCCTCGACCGGACCCCACCGCGGCCGGAGCCGCGCCTCACCGTCACACCGTCGGTGGTGACGAGCGTGGAGCAGATCGACGATGCCGATGGGCGGACGATCCGGACGCTCGCCACGGCGCCGGCGATGCCGGAGATCCGCACCGAGGTCCTCCTCCCCGCCCGCGGGGACCGGGTCCGGGTCACGGTCACGATCGAGAAGGTCCCGGAGCTCGCGAAGGAATCGGTTATGTCGCCTTCCCGTTCGGGGCGGGCCTGCCACGGATCCGGTATGCCCGGCAGGTGGGCATCGTCGACCCCGCCCGGGATCACCTCCCCGGTGCCGGCAACGACTGGATCTGCGTCGGCGACTGGGCCGCGCTCACGGACGAGATCGACGGGCGCACGATCGCCTGGGCGAGCGCCGACGCGCCGCTCCTCGTCGTGGGCGACGTTGTGCGCGGTGCGTGGGCGGCGGACTTCCGGCCGGACGGCCTCCTCCTCTCCTGGATGATGAACAACCACTGGATGACCAACACCCCGCCGAGCCAGGGCGGGCGGATGTCGTTCACCTACGCGTTCGAGCCGATGCGGGCGTTCGACCCCGTCCGCGCCCATCGCCTGGGCCGCGAGCTCCGGATGTCGCCGCTCGTCCGCACCTGCCGCCCGATCGACAAGCTCGGGCGTGCCGGGGGGCCGCTCCCGTCCGACGGCCGCCTCCTCGAGGTGACCTGCTCACGGAACGTGGCAGCGTACGCGGTCACCGGCCCGGTCGACGCGGTGCCGATGCTCCGTGTCCGCGAGCTCGCGGGGCGCGCGGGCGAGGTCCGGATCGACGGCGGCCGTACGCTCGTCCCCTGTCACCCGGTGACCGGGGCACCGGCCGGGCCGGCCACGACCCGGGCGACGATCGGGCGCTGGGGTGTGGCGAGCTTCCGGATCGAGGGGTCGTTGCGGCCCGCGGGGCGATGACGATCCAGGCGGTACGCCGTGCCCGGACCCGACCTCGACCCTGCGGCGGCCAGGGATGAGATCGCTCGTGGTACTCCACCGGCGTGCAGCCGCATCCACCGTCAGCCGATCGCCTCGAGGGTGACCCATGGCCTCATCGCACCCGAACCCGCAGGCGGCCGCTCGTTCCGTCGCCGTCCGCGCCGCGGCGCCGGTGCCGCCCAACATCCTCTACATCCACTCGCACGATAGCGGGCGCGATCTCTCGCCCTACGGCCACGCCGTCCCCACGCCCAATCTGCAGTAGCTGGCCGCGGACGGCGTCCTCTTCCGCCAGGCGTTCAGCGCCGCGCCCACCTGCTCGCCGAGCCGGGCGAGCCTGCTGACCGGGCAGTACGCGCACCAGACCGGGATGATCGGGCTCGCGCATCGCGGCTTCTCGATGAACGATCCCGGGAAGCACATCCTGTACACGCTGCGGACGGCGGGCTACCGCAGCGTGCTCGCGGGGTTGCAGCACATCGCGGACACGCCGGAGAAGATCGGCTACGACGAGCCGTTGCGGCCGAAGAGCGACCGTGCGGCGGACGTGGCGCCCGCCGCCGTCGCGTTCCTCGACCGCAAGCCGACGGAGCCGTTCTTCCTCGACGTGGGGTTCTTCGAGACCCACCGCGAGTATCCCGAGCCCGCGCCGGGCGACGAGCGGTACCTGCTGCCGCCCGCGCCGATCCCCGATACGCCGGCCACGCGCGCCGACATGGCGGGCTTTCACGCGAGCGCACGGGTGCTCGATGACGCGGTCGGGCAGGTGCTGGCCGCGCTCGAGCGCAATGGCCTGGCCGCCAACACGATCGTCGTGAGCACCACCGACCACGGCATCCCGTTCCCGCGGATGAAGTGCACCCTCACCGACGCCGGCATCGGGGTCTCGCTGATCGTGCGCGGTCCGGGCATCTTCGGCGGCGGCAGGGTGGTGGACGCCATGGTCTCGCACGTGGACGTCTTCCCTACCCTGTGCGAAGCCGTGGGCGTGCCGGTGCCGGCGTGGGTCGAGGGGCGCTCGCTCGTGCCGCTCCTGCGCGGATCGGCGCAGGAGGTCCGCGACGAGGTGTTCGCCGAGGTCACCTACCACGCGGCGTACGAGCCGCAACGTGCGGTGCGCACGCGGCGCTGGAAGTACATCCGGCGGTACGGCGAGCACACCGGTCCGGTCCTGCCCAACTGCGACGACGGTCCGAGCAAGCGCCTGTGGCTCGACGCCGGGTGGCGCGAGCGGCCGGAGGCGCGGGAACAGCTCTACGACCTGGTCTTCGACCCTGCCGAGCAGCACGATCTCGCCGCCGATCCGGGTGCGGCCACGGTCCTGGACGAGATGCGTGCACGGCTCGATGCCTGGATGGAACGCACGGCGGACCCGCTGCTCAAGGGCAGGGTGCCGGCACCGGCGGGTGCGGAGGTGAACGCCGCAGACGGCCTCTCGCCGGACGAACCGGCGCTGGACCCCCTGGAGTGATGGCCCGGTCGAGCCGAGCAGCACGGCAACGACCCACCGGACCCCGTCCCGCGCACGCAGCTCGTCCGGCGCCGCGGGCGTCCGGGTCGAGTGGCCGCCAAGGCCGGGAGCCCGGCCATGCGACGGGACCGCGGCCGACGGGGCCTGCAGCCGACCGGTATCCTCTCGAGGTTGAACGTTCAAGTCGAGGAGCGGCAGATGAGCCCTGAACGCGCGTAGGACCTGGTCCTCGCCAACGACACGTTGCGCCTGGCCTTCAGCCGCGAGACCGGCGCGCTGACCGGCGTGGAGGCGGTGCAGACCGGGTGGCGCATCCTCGACCGGCCCCACCTCGGTCTCGCCTTCCGACTGCTCGTGCCCACGCGCTCGATGCTCGACTGGCACGGGCCCGGGCGGCGGAGCACGACGGTCCTCGGCGACCGGCAGCCGCTCGCCGGGCTGGAGCTCGGTGCGGACGGCCGGAGCGCCACGTTCACGTGGTCGAGGGGGGAGACCGACGACGGAGAGCGCCTGCAGATCGGCCTCTCCCTGCACGTCACCCTCGATGACCGCCAGGCGGTCTTCGCGATGACGATCGACAACCATTCGCCGTACCCCGTCGAGAACGTCTACGTGCCCTACCTCGGCGACCTCCGTCCGCCGGAGGGCGCGACCTGGCTGAAGGCGTTCGGCAAGAGCGCCTACGCGACGGCCGGGGAGTGGGACGTCTGGCCGGTCTACGACAGCCTCCTGCCCTACTTCGGCATCGATCATCCGCAGCAGATCGGGACCTGGGCCGTCGCCGCCTGCTCGCCTGCCAACCCGTTCATCCTGCTGCGGAGCGAGGACCAGGGACTGTGCGTCAGCCCGGCGAACGAGCGGACGGACCTCGTCGCGTGGCATACCGAGCTCCTGCCAGGCCACGCGAGCTGGCTCGATCAGCGCGTGCCGAGCGGCGAGACGATCGCCGGGCGGGATGTCGCGATCCGGTTCGCGCCCGTGCAGCTCCCCCACCTCCAGCCGGGTGAGCGGCGCACCCTCGTGCCGATCGCGCTGGAGCCGTACCGCGGGACGTGGCACGCCGGCGTGGATCGCTACCGGCGCCGGCGTGATGCGTGGATCGTCCCCGCACCGGTCCCCGACTGGGCCCGGGAGCCCCACGCCTGGCAGCAGATCCAGGTCAACTCCCCGGAGGACCGGTTCGCGATCCGCTCCTACCGCGAGCTCGTGGAGATCGGCGAGTCCTGCGCGCGGCATGGCGTCCGCGCGATCCAGGTCACCGGCTGGAACGACGGCGGGCAGGACCAGGGGAACCCGTCGCACGACCACGACCCGCGACTCGGCACGCGCGAGGAGCTCGCCGACGCGATCCGCGCCATCCAGGCGCTCGGCGTCAGGGTGATCCTGTTCTCGAAGTTCACGTGGGCGGACGGGTCCACCCCGCGCTACCACGACGAGCTGCGCGGGCTCGCGATCCGTGACGTCCACGGGGATGCGTTCCAGCACGGCGGCTATGGCTACGGGACCGCGACGACGCTGCTCGGCATCAACCGCCGCCGGCTCATCCCGATGTGCTTCCTCGCCGAGCGATGGCTGGAGATCTGCGAGGAGGAGTTCGCCAAGGTCCTCGCGCTCGGCGCGGACGGGACGCTCTACGACGAATGCCAGCACCACAGCCCGGCGCTCCAGTGCTTCGCGGACGACCACGGGCACCCGCCCGGCGCGGGCGTCTACGGCAACGATGACGAGCTGATCCGCCGCTTCCGTGCGCGCTCGGACGCCGTGAGACCGGACTTCCTCTACGCGGGCGAGGATATCTACGACCGGCAGCGTGGGTCCTACGCGCTCTCGTACATCCGGACCGAATCCGCCGTCCACGTCCCGCTGCTCCGCTACCTGGACCCGCGTGCGGCGCTCATGACCGCCGTCACCGGCTACGACGACCGCAACCTCGTGAACCAGAGCCTGCTCTACCGCTACGTGATGAGCTACGAGCCGCTCCAGTTCAAGGGACGGCTCGAGGAGATCCCGCTGACCGTCGCGTACGGACGGCGGATGGACGCGCTGCGGACGGAGCTGCGCGACTGGTTCTGGGATGGCGACTTCCGCGATACCCAGGGCGGGATGGTGACCGTGGACGGACGCCCGCATGCGCCGTACGCGATCCACCTTGCCGCCGGGACCGGCGCGCCGGGGGTCGTGGGGGCGAGCTATGACCCCGAGCGGACGATCACCGCGCATGTGCGGCTCGACGACGGCCGGCCACTCACGCGCTATCGGCTCGTGGACGATGACGCGTGGCGCCCGGTCGTGGATGGCACGATCGTGGTTCCGCCGCGCTCGGCGGCCGTGGTCCTGCCCTGACCGACGCGCCGGCCGGGCCGGTGCGGGTCGCGGCTCCGTGCACCGTGATGCTGCCGGCTCACCGGGACGCCTCGTCCACCGGCGGCCACAGGGGATGAGCGGGCTTCGCCCTCGGACCGCGCTGTGACGGCCGCCGGATCGCTCGGTGTGGCAGCCCACGGAGCGCCCGAAGGTCGGCGCGCGACGGGTGGAACGTTCAAGCCGGCCCGCTATCCTCTGCCGATGCGCATCGTCGAACTCGTCACCCACCGCACCCCGATCCAGCCGAACATCTGCATCCTCGAGCTGCGCTCGGATGACGGCCACACCGGCCTCGGGGAATCGTTCTGGGGCGCGGAGGCCATCGAGGCGTACCTCCACGCGACCGCGGCGCCGATCCTCGCCGGGGTTGTGGATGCGACCCCCGCGGCAGCCCAGGTCGCGCTCCGGCCGTACGTCGGCTTCGCCGGGTCCGGCGCCGAGACCCGGGGGATCGGTGCGGTGGATATCGCGCTCGGGGACCTCCTCGGCCGCGCGGCCGGGCGCTCGGTGATGCGCCTGCTCGGGGGCCCGGTCGTGCCGCAGCTGCGCGTCTACAACACGTGCGCGGGCTATGCCTACGTCTCGCGCGAGGACCGCCAGTCGAGCGCGAACTGGGGGCTGCCCGGTGCGGCCGCCCCGGAGCGTCCCTACGAGGACCTCCAGGCGTTCATGGAGCGCCCTGCCGAGCTCGCCCGCTCGCTCCTCGCCGAGGGCTTCACGGCGATGAAGGTCTGGCCCTTCGACCCGGCCGCCGAGGCGACGCGCGGTGGCGATCTCCCGTACGCCGACCTGCGCCGGGGGATGGCCGTCCTCGAGGCGATCCGCGCCGAGGTGGGCGATGCGATGGACATCCTCATCGAACTGCACGGGCTGTGGCGGCTGAAGGGGGCGGTGACGCTCCTGCGCCAGCTGGAGACGATCCGCCCCTGGTGGGTGGAGGACCCGATCCGACCGGACGCGCCGGAGGCCTACCGCGCGCTCCGCGAGCGGACGTCGGTGCCGATCGCGGCGGGCGAGACGATCGGCGGCCGCCGGGGCTTCAAGGCGCTGTTCGATGCCGCGGCGCTCGACGTCGCGATCGTGGATATCGACTGGGTCGGCGGGATCTCCGAGGCGGTGAAGGTCGCGTCGCTCGCGGACACGTACGGGGTCGGCTTCGCGCCCCACGACTGCACCGGGCCGATCTCGTTCGCGGTCACGACCCAGGTCGCCTGCGCCCAGCCGAACGCGGTGATCGCGGAGACCGTCCGGGCGTTCACGAGCGACTGGTACCGGCTGATCGCCGACGGTGGCCCGGCCGTCGCGAACGGCGTCGTGACGCCGACCGACACACCCGGGCTCGGCGTCTCGCTCCGGCCGGACTTCCTCGCCCGCCCGGACACGATCACGCGGACGACCCGCCTGGGGTGAGCGGCGTCGGGCCGGCTCCGCGATCGCGGGCCGGCAGCACGAGCCATCCGAGCACCGCCGCGAGGAGCGTCGCCGACCCGGTGACCGCGAAGAGGGCCGGCGCCCCCGCGAACTGGTAGATCGAGCCGCCCACGACCCCCAGGAGGATCGAGGCGATGCTCGCGGTCATCGCCATCAGGCTCTGCCCCGTCGCCTGGAGCGAGACCGGGAGCAGGGTACCGAGCGCGGAGACCGAGGCGACCGTCATCCCGGCGTATGCGATCCCGTTCACGACCCGCACGCCGATCATCACCGACGGGTCGGTCAGGAGCGCGAGCACGACGACGCAGGTCCCCATGAGGAGTGCGCTCAGGCCATAGAGCGTGCGCAGGCCGAGCCGTGCGGCGAGCAGCCCCGCAACGATGAACGCGGGCACCTCGGCGAAGGATTCGAGGCCGGCCGCGAGCGCCACGTCCGTCGAGCTCCCGCCGAGCTCCTCGATCCGCAGCGGCCGCCACCCGAACGCGGCGACCATCCCGAGCGTCCCGAGCCCGAACGTGAGCAGGACGATGGGCAGCCGCGGCTGGGCGGCGAAGGCCGCCGAGCTCGCGCCGCCCCGGCGGCCGGTCGAAGCGGCGGCGGCGGCGGTGCGCGGGGGATCGGGCAGCGTGAGCGCACAGGCGGCGAAGACGGCGAACCCCGCAGCCGCGACGAACGGCGCGATCGCGTAGCCATAGGCCAGGTAGAGGACACCGGCCCCGATCGCGGCCACGCCGAAGGCAAGGCTGAGGGGCACGCGCAGGCGGGCGAAGCTACCCGCCCCGCGCTCGCGGACCACGACGAGCGCGACCGCATCCATCGTCGGGTTCGTCGTGCCTATGAAGATCCCCTTCGCGATCCACAGGCCGGCGAGGACGAGCGGGAGGCCGGCGAGCCCGTAGCCCGCGAGCAGCCCCGCCCCCACGAGCGCGGCAAGGACGAGGACGCGGCGGCGCCCCAGGACGACAT
Source organism: Chloroflexota bacterium (assembly GCA_046352645.1). Classification (GTDB taxonomy): domain Bacteria; phylum Chloroflexota; class Limnocylindria; order Limnocylindrales; family CSP1-4; genus JAFMJV01. The sequence continues at coordinate 11,986 of JBJTJV010000051.1, forward strand.
CGCCGAGGTGGCCCCAGACCGGTGCGGCGATGACACCGACCGCCGCGCCGATCGCGCCGATCAGCCCCAGCGCGAGGGGGTCGAACCCCTTCGCCGTCTGGATGACCGCGACGAACGGGAGGTAGGCCCCGAGCGCGGCGCCGAGCGCGAGGTAGGCAAGCCGGACCCGTCTCATGCGCCGCGCTTCATCGGCTGCGGAGCGGCTGCCTGGGCGGGCGAGGACGCGTGATCACCCCGCACCCGGACGGCGGTCGTCCGGGGGCATCGGGATCGGCATGGTCCGTGCCGGCATCGGGGCCATCACGGGCGCCGGGACGCCGCTCGTGAGGTCCGCGATCCGGACGGGCATCCCGGTCTGGAAGCACTGGTTCGCCGCCACTCCGACGAGGATCGAGTCGCACCCCGATCGCTCGTCGGCGGCACGCAGGTACGGGTCGGGCGGCACGCTCGAGAACAGCTCCGCGAGCATCACGGCGTCGCCGCCGCCGTGGCTGCCCGTGCCGATCCACGGCTCGATCTCCCGTGGCGCGCCCCGCATCGGGAGGATCCGGATACCGACCGTGTCCTCCTCGATCACGCCCTGGGCGACCGCGACCGGCTCGATCCCGGCCCGCGCGACGACCTCGTGCTCGAGGCGGCCGGTCGTGCCGTTGAACGCGACCCGGTAGCCCTCCCACGCGCCGTAGGCGGCAAGCGCGTACGTGAGCAGCGCGCCCGTGTCGTAGCGCACGAGCACGTGCATCGTGTCCTCGATGTCGATCTCCGGTCGGAAGACGCACCGGTCCCGCTCGTAGCCATCATGGTGCTCATGCGCGGCGTAGAGCGGAGCCAGGTCCACGTCCTGCTCGATGTCCAGATGGAAGGCGCAGTCGGTGGCCTCGGGGCAGGTCCGGCAACGCTCGTGGCTGCCGGTGAGCCCGAGCCGCCGAGCGGTGGCGGGGGTGTAGAACTGCCGGCTGCCCGTGCCCATCACCTGCACCGGGCGCGCCCCGAGCCACCAGTTCACGAGGTCGAAGTGATGGGTCGCCTTGTGGACCATCAGCCCCCCCGAGCGCTCCTTGCTGCTGTGCCAGCGCCGGAAGTAGTCCGCCCCGTGGTGGGTATTGAGCAGCCAGGTGAGCTCGACGGAGAGGATGTCCCCGATGGCGCCGCCCATCAGCAGGTCCTTCACCTGCGTGCTCGTGGGCGCATACCGGTAGTTGAACATCACCCGGACGTGCCGCCCGTTCCGCTCCACGGCGTCGAGGATCCGCTGCGCCTTCTCCGCGGTGGTCGTGAGCGGCTTCTCCGTGACGACCTCACAGCCGGCATCGAGCGCCTGCACGATCACCTCGTCATGGGTCGCGTCCGGGGTCGTGACGATCACGCCGTCGGGCCGGACCTCGCGGAGCATGCGGCCGAGATCGGCCGCGTCGTAGCAGCGCGGCCGGTCGGCACCGCCGGCGGCGATCCGGTCGGCGGCCAGGCCCAGCCGACCGGCATTCGTGTCGCAGAGCGCCACGACCTCGTTCGCGTCCCGGAACCGTCCGGCGATCGCATCGAGGTACATCGTCGACCGCGACCCGACGCCGACGCAGGCCCAGCGCGTGCGTCGGCCGGGCGCGTGCGCGCGCGGGTCCGTGTCGCTCCCGCGTGCGACGTGCGGCGGGGCGTCGGCCGCCTGGGTCGGATCCTGCCTGTCCATGCTCACGCCGTCCTTTCGTCCGTCGCCAGTGCCGTGAACCAGGTCGCATCGATCCGCAGGTCTGCCCCCGCACGGACGAGGATCGGCATCCGGTCCATGGGGACCGGCAGATCGATCGTCGTGCCGCCGGGGTGCTCGGTCCCGGACCATGGGTCGATCCAGCGCTCGCCCGCCGGGAGGCGGACCGGCCGGGTCGTCATCCCCGGGGCGGTCACCGGCGCCACGAGCAGGTCCGGCCCGAGCAGATAGGCGTCCTCCACGTCCGCGAGCTCCGGCCGGTCCGGGTAGGCGAACCAGAAGGGACGCATCGGCGGGGTCGCCTGCGCGACCGTCTCCGCGAAGACCCGCGCGAGATACGGCCGGAGGCGCGCCCGGAAGAAGAGGAAGCCGCGCAGGATCGCGTAGACGCGCTCGCCGAACGACCAGAGCTCGTTCTCGTCACCGCTCGCGGTGAAGTCGTCCTCGGAGAAGTCGAGCCCACGCAGCCCGTGGAGGCGCATCACGGGGCTGAGCGCGCCTACCTGGAACCAGCGGACGAGGAGCTCCCGGAACCCCTCGTCACCGTTGTCCGCACCCACGAACCCGCCGATGTCGGAGTTCCACCAGGGGATGCCGCTCGCCATCATGTTGAGGCCGGCCTTCACCTGGGCGTCGAGCACCGGCCACGCGGAGAGCGTGTCGCCGGACCAGACGATCGCGCCGAGCCGCTGCGACCCCGCCCACGCCGAACGGACCATGAGGACCGCGTCCGGGCGGCCGGCAGCGTCGAGCCCCTCGCGGAACGCGGCGGTGGCAAGGAGCGGATAGAGGTTCCCGACCGCATCGCCCGGGCCGCGGTGGAAGCGTGCGAGCTCCTGGCGGTCGCCATCCTCCGGCCCCGTCAGCTCCGGCTCGCAGGCATCCACCCAGAACGCATCGGCACCGGCGTCCAGGTATGACCGGCGGACCTGCCGCCACAGCTCGGCCCGCGCGGCGGGGTGGGTGGCGTCGTAGAGGAGGAGGTCCTCGCCGTCCTTCGCATCGAGGTCGGCGAAGCGGAACGTCGCGGGCGCGCCGTCCGGCCGCCGGACGAGCCAGCCCTCGTCGCGGAAGCGTGCCGCGTTCCCCGAGCGGGGGTTGAGGTGCGGCCAGACCGAGACGATCGTCCGGCAGCCGTGCGCGGCGAGCTCACGGATCATCCCCGCGGGGTCCGGCCAGTCGTCCGCACGCCAGTCCCAGTCACCGAAGCGCGTGGAGTGGAAGAAGTCGACGAGCATCACGTCGAGCGGCAGGCCGCGCCGCCAGTGCTCGCGAGCGACCCCGAGCAGCTGCGCCTGGCTCGTGTAGCGGGTCCGGCTCTGCCAGAACCCGGTGACCCAGTCGGGGAGCGCGCGCGGCATCCCGGTCAGGTCGTGGTAGCGGGCGAGGATCGCGGCGGGCGTCTCCCCCGTGTAGACGAGGTAGTCGAGCTGGGCGGTCCGCGCCGCGTGCCAGCGGGTGCGGTCCGCGCCGAGCTCCACCCGGCCCGACGCCGGGGTGTTCCAGAAGAAGCCGTAGCCCCGGGACGAGATGAGGACCGGGATGCACACGATCGCGTTCTTCTGGGCGAGGTCGATGACATGCCCTGCGAGGTCGAGGCGACCGACCGGCTGCTGGCCCAGCCCGTAGCGCCGTTCGTCGGGGTCCGCCTCGAACGTGGCCGTGACGGCGAACGACGGCTCGGCCGGGGCGGCAGCGGGATCGGCGAGCCGCCGGAAGGTGCGGCCCTTCGGGTTCTGGCTGCCCATGATCGGGTGGCCCACGGGCTCGCGGAGGAACGGCTCGGGCTCGCCTGCACGGTGGAACGCGAGGTGGCCGTCGGAGGAGATGCGCGCGACGATCGCGCCGCTGCGCACATCGGCGCCGCCATCGATGAGGCGCACATCGGCGGCCGATGCCGTCCGGACGACGAGCGCGTCCTCCACCGGGGCGAACCGACCGTCGATCGCCGCCTGGACCCGGATCGTGTCGCGGCCCCAGGCCTCCACGACGAGCACCTCGCGGCCGAGCGTCAGTCGCACGCCGTGGGGGGTGGTCTCGATCGCCATCCGGTGCGTCTCCCTCATGGGTGCGGCGGGTAACGGGGGATGTACCGCCGCGCCGTGCGGCCGTACACCACGTGACGGATCGGGCTAGATGGTCGCCGCGCGGTGGGAAGTGCCGGAGATCTCCCGCACCCGGGCGAGCTCCGCGAGCTCCCGGTGCTCGCCACCTCCCCCGTGCGCATCGAACGGGAGCTCCGGCACGGGGAACGCCGGGTGATCGGCCCGGAGCGCATCGAGCGGCAGGTCGGCGTACGACAAGGCGCGTCGCTCCATGGTGCGGCACGATGCGCTGGGCGATGGCATCGTCTCGCCTTGACCCGCACCGGACGACCAGCGTACGCTGAAGAGGTTGAACGTTCAAGTCGGAGCTGTCCACGGTGGGCCACGGAGAGAGAGGTCGATGACGGACGCGCGGCCCGGCCCGCAGTTCGACCTTGCGACCACGCCGTGGAGCCGCCGCGGCGCCTACCTCGCGCTCTCCTCGCTCACCGGCTCGGTGGATCACCCGGGACGGCTTGGCGAGCGGGAGCCGGGGCTCTACCTCTTCGACCTCTCGGGCTGCCGCTTCTTCGGCGACTGGAACGGCATCCTGCGGCTCGAGGGCCTGGCGGCCGACCGGCCCGTCCCGCTGACCGTCCGTTCGGCGACGCCCGCGCGCGTCGTCCTTGCTGTGGCGACGGGCACGATCGAGGTCGCCTGGGACGGCCCTGCGACGCTTCGGTTCCGGGGCTCGGGGACGGGGCTCCGGCTCACCGTGAGCGTGGTCGACCCGCTCGACAGCCATCTCGGCTTCCCGATGCCGGACGGGTCGTGGCGGCTGCTCATGGGCGAGAACCCCCACCTCGCGGTCGCAGCGGTCGTCGGCCGGATCGCGGTCGTCGCACCGCGCGTGCGCACGGGTCCGGCGCCCGCGATCCCGGATCGGACCACCATCGATGCGCTGCCCGGACCGGACGGGTCGTTCGAGATCGCCCTCACCCAGTACGTGACGAGCCATCGCGAGCCGGCGACGCGTCGCCCCTTCACCGAGTGCGTCACCCACGTGGAGGACGCGGTTGCGGCGTTCACGGCCGCGTTCCCGCCGGTCCCCGCGGGCGCGGAGGACGGCCGCGACCGGGCGGCGCACCTCGCGTGGTCGTCGATCGCCGGGCCGCGCGGCGCCCTCCGCCGTCCGGCCCTCCTGATGAGCAAGAACTGGATGTTCGCGACGTGGAGCTGGGACCACTGCTTCAACGCGGTCGGACTGGCGCCGGCGCATCCCGAGCTCGCATGGGACCAGCTGATGGCGGTCTTCGACCGGCAGGCCGACGACGGCGCCGTCCCCGACCTGGTCCACGATGCGGGGGCGATGTACGGCTGGGTGAAGCCACCGGTCCACGGCTGGGCCGTCCGGCGGCTCGCACGGGTCGGCGTCCTCACCGATGCGCGAACTGCCGAGCTCTACCCCCACCTCGCAGCGTGGATCGACTGGTGGTTCCGCATGCGCGACGCGGACGGTGACGGGCTGCCCGAGTACCACCACGGCAACGATTCGGGCTGGGACAACGCATCGATCTTCGACATGGGCTTCCCCGCGGCGAGCCCGGACCTCGCCGCCTACCTCGTCATCGGCCTCGATGTGCTCGCGGAGCTCGCCGAGCGCCTCGGCCGTCCGGTCGGCGAGGCCGCCGTGTGGCGGGCACGCGCCGACGCGACGCTCGCGGCGCTCCTCGACCGCCTGTGGGACGGCGGCCGATTCCGGGCGCTCCGCGTGCCGGACGGCGCGGCGAACCAAGCGAGCCGGAGCATCATCCCATTCATCCCGATGCTCCTCGGCGACCGGCTGCCCGCGGCGGTCCGTGGCGCGCTCGTCGCGTCGTTCCGGACCAGCGGCCTGGTGACCGACCACGGTGTCGCGACAGAGGCGCCCGGGTCGCCGCTCCACGTGGAGGATGGCTACTGGCGCGGGCCGATCTGGGCGCCCACCACGCTCCTCGTCATCGACGGCCTGCGCGCCTGCGGCGAGGATGGCCTCGCGCGCGAGATCGCTGCTCGCTTCCTCGCGCTCTGCCGTCGGTCGGGGTTCGCCGAGAACTTCGCGGCGACGACCGGTGCCCCGCTCCGCGACCCGGCCTACACGTGGACGGCAAGCACGTTCCTCGCGCTCGCAGGAGAGATCGCATGACGCTCGCCCCGGACCGGCTGCTACCCCCCGACCCGGCGACGCGCTCGATCGCCGCGGAGCTGCTCGCATCGGTCACATCGCTGCCGATCGTCAGCCCGCACGGCCACGTGGACCCCCGCCTCCTGGCGGACCCCGCGGCCACCTTCGGGTCACGCGCCGTCCTCTTCCTCAGGCCGGACCACTACCTCCTCCGGATGCTCCCTTCCCCCGGGGTGCCGCGCGAGCGGCTCGGGATCGCGCCGCGGCCCGGGAGCGCGTCCGGCGGGCCGCCGGTCGAGGCGGACAGCCGCGTCATCTGGCAGACGTTCGCCGACCACCTCGGCGCGTTCGACGGCACCCCGACCCGGATCTGGCTCGATCACCAGCTCGCGACCGTCTTCGGCATCGGTGAGCGGCTCACGCGCGGGAGCGCCGGGGCGATCCACGACGCGATCGCGGCGCAGCTCGCGCTCCCGGCCTTCCGGCCCCGTGCGCTCTTCGATCGGTTCGGCATCGAGGTCCTGTGCACCACGGACGACGCCGCCGATCCGCTCGACGCCCATCGGGCGATCCGCGCGTCCGGCTGGCGCGGCGACGTGCGTCCGACCTTCCGGCCGGATGGTGTCGTCAACGTCCTCGCGCCGGGCTGGCGGGCGCGGCTCGATGCGCTCGGGGCGGCGGTCGGGCAGGAGATCTCCACGACTGCGGGGCTCCTGCGCGCGCTGCGGGAGCGGCGCGAGCACTTCCGTGCGCATGGCGCGGTCGCGACCGATCACGCGGCCGAGCGGGCGGTCATCGAACCGCTCACCGAGACCGAGGCGGATGCGATCCTCGCCCGAGCCCTGCGCGGCGCGGCGACCGAGGCCGATGCCGTGCGCTTCACCGGCCACGTCCTGCTCGAGCTCGCGGGGAGGAGCGTCGAGGACGGGCTCGTCATGCAGCTCCACATCGGCTCGTTCCGCAACCACGACGCGGCGCTCCACGAGCGCTACGGGGCGGACGTCGGCGCGGACATCCCGGTCGCCGTCGAGCTGACCCGCGGCCTCCGACCGCTCCTCGCCCGGTACGGGAACGACCCCCGGTTCCGGCTCATCGTCTTCACCCTCGACGAGACGGTCTATGCACGGGAGCTTGCCCCGCTCGCGGGCCACTACCCGGCGCTGCTCGCCGGGCCGCCGTGGTGGTTCCACGACAGCCCGAACGGCATCGCCCGGTATCTCGATGCGCTGACGGAGACGGCGGGGATCCGCAACCTCGCCGGCTTCAACGACGACACCCGCGCGTTCTGCTCGATCCCCGCGCGCCATGACCTGTGGCGCCGGGCGAGCTGCGGCTGGCTCGCCGGCCTCGTGGTCCGGGGGATCGTCCACCCGGAGACCGCGTTCGGGATGGCGAGCCCGCCGTGCCTACCGACTGGAAGGAGCCCGATGACCACGCGCGATGCTGCCCCGACCGTCCTTGCCGGCCCCGGTGACGCGCTCCGGGTGACGCTCGATCCGGTCACCGGCGCGCCCTGCCGGATCGAGACCTGGCATGCGGAGGCCGGCGACGCGGTCGACCTGGTCGTCCATGCCACGCTCGTCACCGGCGGGGACGAGGTGCGCGGCCGGATGGGCGGCCTGGAATACCCCGGGACCCACGACGTGCTGCTCACCGGCGGCCCCCGTGCCATCCGCCCGGTGGATGCCGACGCCGGTGTGCGCGCATGGGCGATCGAGGTCGCGACCTCCGAGCCGGACCAGTGGCGCGCCACGTGGCACGTGACGATCCATCACGGCGCGGATGCACGACCGCGCCTCGGCGTCGCGCTCGCGGTGATCGCGGCGACCGACGATGCGGTCCTGCGCGACGTCCGGGTCGCGATCGAGGTGCGCACGGGCGGCGCGGACGGCTGGCGGGTCCAGTCGCCCGGCAACCCGATCCGGCCGGACCTGCCGCTCGCCGACCTCCTGCGACCCGTGGAGGTCGCCCCTGCCGGGCAGGTCGCCGGGTCCACGGGCCTGGTCGCGCTCGAGCGGATCGGGCGCCCCCGGACCATCGTCGTGTGGCCGATCTGCGCGGACGCGATGGGCCGATCCATCCTTCACCCGGCCGATGACGGCGTGCGGCTCGACTGGACGACGGAGATCGCCGGCCGGCCCGGAGCGGGCGGCAGCCTGCGCGTGGCGACGCTTCACCTCGACGTCATCGAGCGGTCCTACCGCGATGTCCTCGGGACGCTCCCGGGTGCGATGGCCGCACTCGGCATCGTCAGCCCCGACGACCCGCCGGCATGGGGCGTGGCGACGAGCCTCTACGAGGTCCAGGTCGGGTTCGGCGTCTTCGCCGGGGGCTATCGCTACGCGCCGTATCCGACCGCGGCGGACCTCCTCGCCGACCTGCCGCGGATCGCCGAGCTGGGCTACGACGGGATCCAGATCATGCCCCGCCAGCCGTACCCGAGCTACAACGTCCACGACTACACGGACATCACGACGAGCTACGGGGACGAGGAGGACATCCGGCGCATCGTGGCGGCCTGCCACGCCCGCGGGATGCGCGTGATCCTCGACATCCTCATGCACGGCGTCATCGACAACGAGATCCTCGAGGAGGCGATCGCCGGGGTCCGCTCGGGCCCGTACGCGGAGCGGCTGGACGAGGTGATCCCGGACATCACCTCGCTCGACACGACCGACCCGGCGGAGCAGGACCTCTATCCGATCGCGTGGTGCGCGCACGTCGTGAACTTCGGGCCCTGGTGGGCCGGCGGGTCGCCGCGGCGCCACCCGCTCGCGGACGAGCACCCCGACTGGTTCTGCCGCGACTCGGCGGGCCACATCACGGGCATCTACACGAAGGCGTTCGACCTCGCGAACCCGGAGTGGCAGACCTGGTTCATCGATGCCGCGCTCGACCTGGTGCGGCGGCTCGACATCGATGGCTTCCGGTTCGACGCCCCGAGCTACAACCAGTTCGCCAACTGGTCCGAGTCGCGCCGGCGGACCGCCTCGGCCTCCATGCTCGGCTGCCTCTCGCTCTTCGAGCGGCTCCGCCCCGCGCTGCGGGCGCTCCGGCCGGATGCGCTCCTCTACACCGAGCCGAGCGGGATCCTCTATCGCCGGACCATGGACCTCACGTACAACTACGACGAGCAGTGGCTGATCCGGGCGGTCCTCACCGGCGGGGCGGGCCGGCGCCACTGGATCCGGAACGGCCGGGAGCTCGCGCGCTGGTTCGCCGACCGGGACGCGGCGCTCCCGCGCGGATCGATCACCGCCCACCACCTCGATTCGCATGATTCGTTCTGGTGGGCGCACCCGGGACAGAAGTGGCGCCGCGAGCAGTACGGGATAGCGGCGACGGCGGCGCTGATGACGGTGTTCACGCTGAGCGGCGGTCCGTACATGACGTTCGTCGGCGGCGAGGTCGGTATCGAGGGGGCGGTGCGACGGGTCCACGCGATCCGCGCTGCCCACCCCGTGTTCGCACAGGGGGTCTCCGATCCCGATGCGGTGGACGCCGGGGACGACCGCGTGTATGCCGTGGTCCGGCGGCTGGGCGATACGGCCGGGATCCTCCTCGTCAATCTCTCGGACGCCGCGCTCGAGCTCGAGGTGACGGTGGCCGCGTGGACGCTGCGGGACGGCGGTGGGAAGGTCGTCGCGGACGACCTGATCGGCGGCGGCACGCTCGCCTGGGCGCCTGCTGCCGACGGACGTCGGGTGGCGTCGATCCGCCTTGGGACGTGGGGTGCGGCCGCCCTCGTCGCGCGGCCCGAAGGCTGACGCCCTCCGTCAGCCCCCCGTGACCCAGCGGGCGATCGCCTGCCACATCCGCGCGTAGCCGTCCCAGGCGACGAACGGCGGCGGGCACCAGTGCGGCCCGCAGTCCGACGTGAAGGCGACCGAGCGGCCTGCGCCGTGCGTGCCCGCCACGAGCAGCGGGTCGTCGCCCACCGTCGCCACGACGTCCGCGCCCGGCCGCGCCGTGACGCGGTTGTAGCCGAGCAGGTCCGGCCAGGCCGACGGCAGCCCGTCCGCGATCGGATGCCCCGGCAGGCGCACGCGCGGCGCGACGCCCCCGGGGGCTTCCACCCGGTCGTCGACGGGGAGGAGCGTCACCGGCAGCGCGGCCTCCACGGGGCTTCCCGCGTAGCGCGCCTTCGCGTCGATGCCCTGGAAGGTCAGGTAGCCGCCGACCATCACGAGGCCACCGCCCGCCGCCACGTAGTCGCGGATCGCCACGAGACGGTCCGCGTGCGGGATCGAGCGCTCGAAGGTCTCCGGGTGGAGCAGGAGCGTGTTGGCGCCGATGTCGCTGAGGATCACCGCGTCGTACGCCCCGAGCGCCTCCGCGGTCTCCGGGAAGGAGCGCGCGGCGACATGCGCGGGCTGGTAGTCGATCGTGTAGCCGCCCGCCACGAGCGCGTCGCGGAGCGGCCCGACCCCTTCCGCGTAGGCGGTCGTCGTGAAGTTGTCGAAGCCCTTCTGGTGGATGCTGTGGACGACCCACGATTCGCCCGCGATGAGGATCCGTCGCGACCGGTCCATCCGTCTTCCCTCCCGCGTCTCCGAGCCGGCGGTCAGGCGCCGGCGGCCTTTGTCGTGATCCGCTCGAGGAGCGAGGTCCACGAGGCGACGAACGCGTCCGCTCCCTTCCGCTGGAGGTCGGCCGCCGCGGCGTCGAGGTCGTAGCCCGCGGCCCGGAAGGGTGCGAGCGCGTCCGGACCCGCCGGGTCCAGCACCGTCACCGGCACCTCGGCGGCACCCGCGGCGAGGAGCGTCTCCTCGGGCATCGTGTCCACCGTGTCCGGCGCGGCGAGGCCCGCGACGTAGAACGTGGGCGGCGCGGCCGGGTCCTTGGTGCCCGTGCTCGCGAAGAGAAGCCGCTGTGGCCGCGCCCCCTGTGCCCGGAGCGCCGCCCAGCGCGGCGAGGAGAAGAAGCGCACGTGGTCCGCGTGCGCCTGCGCGCCGATCGCGAGGCCGAGCCGGCCGCGCAGGGACTCCGGCAGCGCGGCGGCCGAGTAGGGATCCCAGCGGCTGATGAAGAGCGAGGCGACGGACGCCACCGCCGGCGACGCACCCGCCGCGATGCGCCGCTCGATGCCGCGCGTGTACGCCTCCGCGGACGCGAGGACGTCCGCGGACGAGAAGAGGAGCGTGACGTTCACCGGGATCCCGGCGAGGATCGTCTCCTCGATCGCGGGCAGGCCCTGCGCGGTCCCCGGGATCTTGATGAGCAGGTTCGGCCGGCCGGCGAGGCCCGCGAGGTGCTGCGCCTGGGCCACGGTCGCCGCGGTGTCGTACGCGATCGCCGGAGAGACCTCCAGGGAGACGTACCCGTCCACGCCGTCCGTCCGGTCGTGGATCGGTCGGAAGAGGTCCGCCGCTCGCGTCAGGTCGTCCAGCGCCAGCGCGAAGAAGGTCTCCTCGCCGTCCCGCCCCGCGCGGGCGGAGGCCGTCACCTGCGCGTCGTACGCGTCCGAGCCGCCGATCGCCTTGTCGTAGATCGTGGGGTTGGAGGTCAGGCCGGTGACGTGGAGCTCGTCGATATAGCGGCGGAGCGTGCCGCTGTCGAGCAGGCCGCGGGTGATGTTGTCCAGCCAGAGGCTCTGGCCTGCCTCGGCGAGGGCGCGCGTCGTCCGCATCGGGGGGTTCGCTCCGTGTCTCGGTCGTGGGGATCGGGGGCCGCGAGCCCGGGCCGGGGGGCGGGCCCCGGCGCGTCCGTCCGGGCCGCCGGCACGGACGCCGGGCTCGTCCGGCAGACGCTACCCGATTCCGGGCTGCGGGGTCGCGCGCCGCCGTCCGAGCGCGACCGCGGCAAGGACGAGCGGCGCCGTCGCGGCCGCCAGGATCGCCGCGCCCACGACCGCCGCGGCGAGCCCCGCCGTCTCGGAGATGACCCCCATGAGCGGCGGGTAGACGATCGCCCCGGCGACGCCGATGCTCGCGAGGATGCTGCCCACGAGGTTCGCGCGGCCCGGGTAGAGGTCCCCGCCGACCGCCATGACCATGGGGTAGATCGGTCCGGCGGCGAGGCCCGCGAGCGCGAAGCAGACCATCCGCGCACCGAGGTCCGGCATCACGACCGCGCCCGCGATGGCACCGGCGCAGGCGAGCGAGGCGCCGACCGCGATCGCCCGTGGCGTGAACCGCCGCGTGAGCACGGTCGCCCCGGCGCGCCCCGCTGCGAGCGCCCCCCAGAAGAGCGAGAGCGAGAGGGTCGCGAGGCCGAGGTCCGCCTCCTCGAGGTACCGCACGAGCCAGCTCGACAGCCCGATCTCCATCGCGATGTAGCAGCCCAGCCCGAGCGCGAGGACGGCGAGCGGCAGGTAGAGGGAGGCGCCCGCGCTGCGCAGGCGCCTGCCGGGCGCGCTGCCTGCGTGGCCGTCGGCCGCGGTGCGCGGGCGCCGCCCGGACGGCATCGCGTGGAGCGCGAGCGCGCCGGCGATCGCCGCCGCCGCGCCGGCCGTGCCGAGGAGCACTGCCTGCCAGGGCACCCCGGCCTCCACGAGCCGGCCCGTGGTCACCGGCCCGATGAACGCACCGAGCGCAAGCCACAGGTGGAGCCGGCTGAGCGGACGCGCGGCATCGCGCGGGTGGAGGTCCAGGAAGAGCGCGTTCACGCCGGAATCGAGCATCCCGCAGCCCGCGCCGAAGATCGTGAAGCCGACCACGAAGCCCGCCCAGGCAGGGGAGAGCGCGCACAGGACGAGACCGAGCGCGAGGAGCAGCCCGCCCGACGTCAGCCCGGGCCGGCGCAGGCCCCGGGCGGTGAGCACCCCGATCCCGATGGAGCCCGCGATGTACGCGATGCTGTCGAAGAGGTACGCGCCGCCCATCGTCGCGTCGTCCGCGCGGAAGTGCGCCTGGACGTCGCGGATGAGCGCAGGCATGAGGACGATCGACCAGCCGACGAGGAAGAAGGCGACGGACCCGGCGCGCACGAGCCCGCGGCGGTCCTCGTGAGCCACCGGCGGTTCGGGCGTGGACACGCGGTCTCCCGGGGCGGCGCGGATGGGCCGCCGTAGCGTAGCGGGCAGCCGGCTGACCCGGCAGCGCCCGGTGCCCGGCGGGCGGTCTCCCGTCAGGCGGCCTGCGCCACCGTCCGGCGCGCGGCGCGGTCCAGCCGCCCGAGCGCCTCGTCGAGGTCCGCGTCCGTGTGCGCGGCCGAGATCCCGTGGTGCCAGCCGTGGTGCAGGTAGACGCCCTCGGCGAGGGCGTTGCCGTAGAAGCGCAGCTCCGTGGCCCGGTCCGCCCCCGCCACGTCGCGCCACGTCCGCGGCGTCCCCGCGATCCCGAAGAGCAGGCTGAAGCGCGGCCCATACGCCTGCACCCCGCAGACGAGCCCGGCGTCGGCGAGCAGGTCGCGCACGCCGCCGACGAACCGCTCGGCCCGGGCGAGGAAGGGCGCGTAGAAGCCGGGCTCGGTCACGACGTCGAGGAACGCGATGCCTGCCATGATCGGCAGCAGGTGCGCCATGAACGTGCCGCTGTGGACGGCCTTGCCGAGCGGGGAGACGTTGGACATCACGTCCCGCCGGCCCACGACCGCGCCGAGCGCCTGTCCGCCGCCGAGCGCCTTGCCGAGCGCGGTGAGGTCCGGCGTGACGCCGAGCTCGCCCTGGGCGCCGGAGGGGTTCGTGCGGAAGCCGGTCAGGATCTCGTCGAAGATCAGGAGGGCGCCGTTCGCGTGGACGATCTCCTTCACGGCGGCGAGGTAGCCGGGGAGCGGGTGGATCGTCCCCGAATCGATGTTCACCGGCTCCATCACGACGGCGGCGATCCGCCCCCGCTCGGCGGCGAAGGCCGCACGGAGCGCGTCGATGTCGTTCCACGGCAGCACGCGGATCGCGTCGCGCTCGGCGGCAGGGATGCCCGCGGATTCCGGGCGCACGTTGGGATGCGCGGGGTCACCGGCATCCGCGAGGCTCGGCCAGAAGCTGTAGCCGAGCGAATCGCTGAAGCCGTGGAAGTGCCCCTCGAACTTCACGATCAGCTCGCGTCCCGTGGCGGCGCGGGCGATGCGCGCGGCATGCCACACGGTCTCGGTCCCCGAGCCGGTGAACCGTACGAGCTCGGCGGACGGCACGAGCTCCGTGAGGCGGCGTGCGAGCTGCGCCTGGAAGGGGGTGTCGTGGCCGCACAGGACGCCCATGTCCAGCGCCTGCTCGATCGCGGCGCGGATACGCGGGTGCCCGTGACCCAGGAGCGTCGCGCCGAAGGAGGTCTCGAGGTCGATGTAGCGGCGGCCGTCCACGTCCGTGACCCACGCGCCCTCGCCCTTCGCGGTGAGGAACGGTCGCCCGAGCGCCGGGTGGAACCGCGCCGCCGCGGCGACACCGCCGGGCATCACCGCGCGCGCATCGGCGGAGAGGCGCTCGGCGATGGGGGCGGCGGGAGACGGGACAGCCATGGCGGTGACCTCCGGGAGGGGTATGATGTGATCATATGTACGGTATCGAATCTTTCCGCACAGCGTGATGGCTCGCCGCCGACCGATCGGCACGGAGGACCCGCTCGATGCGCTGCGCGGTCTGCCGGCTGCATCGCGCACGCTGAGCCAGTCCGTCGCAGACCGGCTCCGGCGCCTGATCGTCACCGGCCGCCTCCAGCCCGGCGACCCGCTGCGGCTCGCGACGATCGCCGCGCGGCTCGATGTGAGCGTCCAGCCGGTCCGCGAGGCCGTCCGACTCCTCGCCGCCGAGGGCCTCGTGGTCATCGAGCCGCACCGTGGGGCCTACGTGGCGCGGCTGTCGGTGGAGGACGTGGAGGAGCTGTACGCGGTGCGCATCGCGCTCGAGGGGCTCATCGCCCGGGTCGCTGCGGAGCGCCTGACGGACGCGGATGTCCGCGCCCTCGACGCGGCGTTCGCTGCGATGGAAGCGTGCGCGGGCGCGGGCGATCGTGACGGCTTCATCGCCGCCGATCGCTCCTTCCACCGGCGCCTCTATGCGGTCGCGGGACGGCCGCGGCTCCTTGCGCGGATCATCGACCTCTGGGACGCGAGCACGCGCGCCCAGCCCGCGGTCCACGGATCGTGGGCTACGCTCGCGGACGCAGTCGCCGACCACGCGCCGCTCCTCGCGGCGATCCGTCGGCACGATGCGCCCGGCGCCGAGGCCGCGACCCGCGAACACCTCGAGCGGGCCGCGGGCAACGTCCTCGCCGCTCTTCGCGCCGCACCATGATCCATCGAACGCCGCCACCCGGCGGTCCCCAGGGAGCTCGCTGATGCCCTACGTCCCCGATGCCGACGCGGTCGCGCGTCCCGACGCCGACCTGCGCGCGCTCGCCGCGCGCAACGGCCCCGGCCCCTGGCGCGTCGCGCTCGCGGGCGATGCCGGCGCCCGCGCCGTCCTGCTCGGCTGGCCGCCCGGCTTCGTGACGATCCCACACGTCCACCCCGGCGCGAGCGAGATCTTCCTCGTGCAGGCGGGCCGCCTCGGGTTCCGGCTCGACGACCGCCCGGAGGTGGAGCTCGGCCCGGGCTCCTTCCTCGTCGCCCGTCCGCGCGAGCTCCACGGCCTGCGCGTCCTGGGCGGGTCGCCCGCGGTCCTGCTCGCGATCGTGGGCCCCAACGAGGACCGGCCGGACGAGATGATCGAAGACCCGGCGGCATGGCCGGGCTGGGGGAGCGCTGCCCGATGAGGATCACCGCCGTCACCGCCACCACCTGCGTCGTGCCGCTGCCGCGGCCGATCGTGATGGGCGAGATCCGCTTCGACGCCCGCGAGTACATCGTCGTCCAGGTGTCCGCGGACACGGGCCACACGGGCATCGGCTTCGGGATGACCCGGAACAGCCCGGTCGCGGCCGTCGTCGAGCGCAGCCTGGCGCCCTACCTCGTGGGCAGGGACCCGCTCCTCACGGAGGGGCACTGGGACGCGCTCTACTACCGGAACCTCCCGCAGGGCCAGCGCGGCATCTTCATGCGCGCGCTCTCCGCGGTGGATATCGCCCTCTGGGACCTCAAGGGGCAGATCGCGGGGCTCCCCGTCTGGAAGCTCCTCGGCGGCGCCCGCGACCGCGTGCCGGTCTCCGTGGCCGGTGGCTACCCCGCGTCGGACCGCACGCTCGCCGACTTCGAGGCCGAGATGGCCGACTACGCGGAGAAGGGCTACCGGACGATCAAGATCGCCGCGGGCGAGCTCGCGGACGACACGATCCGCCTGCGGGCGGCACGGCGCGTCCTCGGCCCCGACATCGCGCTCGCCAACGACGTCCACTGGGCCTTCCGTGACCTGCTCTCCGTGGTGCCCACCGTGCGCACCTGGGAGGAGCTCGGGCTCGCATTCCTGGAGGACCCCTTCCCGTCCGAGCTCGTGGAGCTCTCCGTTCAGCTCCGTGAGCAGACCGGGCAGCGCCTCGCCCTCGGCGAGGACACCGTGGGCCGCTGGGCCTTCCGCGACCTCCTTGATCGCCACCGGCCGGACCTCCTCCGCGTGGACGCGACGGTCGCAGGCGGGCTCTCCGAGGCCGCCCGGATCTGCGCGCTCGCCGGCGCGGCCGGGGTGCCGGTCTTCCCGCACGTCTTCCCCGAGGTCCACGTCCACCTGGGCGCCGCCTTCCCGGGCATCGCGATGGTGGAGATGACCGACCCCGCGTACCAGACGGAGACGCTCTACCAGCTCTTCCGTGCGTGGGTCCGCTACGAGGACGGCGTCCTCATCGCGCCCGACCGGCCGGGTCTCGGCGTGGAGCTGGACCCGGACGCCATCGAGCGGTTCGCGGTCCGATGAGCGCCGCGTCCGACGGACCCCTCGCGGGTCGCGTCGCGATCGTCACCGGGGGCGCGCGCGGCATCGGACGCGGCATCGTCACCGGGCTCGCCGCCGCGGGCGCTGCGGTCTGCGTGGACTACGCGACGCGCGCGGACGAGGCCGATGCGACGGTCGCGCGCGTGGAGGCGGCCGGTGGGCGCGCGTTCGCCTACCGCGCGGACGTGGCGGACGCGGCCGCGGTGGACGCGATGGTCGCCGCGACCGTCCACCGGTACGGCAGGCTCGACATCGTGGTCAACAACGCCGCGATCACGGACGCGCACCGGGACTGGACGGAGGTCACGGAGGCGGAGTGGGACCGCGCGCTCGCGGTCAACCTCAAGGGCTGCTTCCTCACGATGCAGGCCGCCTACCCGCACCTGCGGGCGGGCGGGCACGGCCGGGTGATCAACATCGCCTCGGTCACCTTCCTCACCGGGCAGGGGCGGCTCCTCGACTACGTCGCGAGCAAGGGCGGGATGATCGGCTTCACGCGCACGCTCGCGCGCGACGTGGGCAGGGACGGCATCACCGTGAACGCGATCACCCCCGGGGCGATCCAGACCGAGGCGGAGATCGCGATGTTCCCCGACCAGGCGGCGATCGCCCGGCAGATGGCGGGCCTCCAGTCCATCCCGCGCCGCGGGCTCCCGGAAGACATCGCGCACGCGGTCGTCTTCCTCGCGAGCGACGCGGCCTCGTTCATCACCGGCCAGACGCTCAACGTGGACGGCGGCTGGGCGATGCACTGACGGGGCCGCGCGGCGCCCGCTGACGCACCACACGGAGGCCCTTCCCATGCCCGTGCGCGACGCCTGGATCATGCACCTCAAGCCCGGCGCGGAGGCCGAGTACAAGCGGCGGCATGACGAGTTGTGGCCCGAGCTGCGCGCGCTGATGCAGCGCGACGGCATCCGGAACTACTCGATCTTCCTCCACGGGACCACGCTCTTCGCGTACCTGGAGCGCGAGACGCCCGCGCCGGCCGACGCACCGATCGATGAGATCGTCTGGCGCTGGTGGCGGAGCATGGCGCCGCTCATGGAGACGAACCCCGATGCCTCGCCGGTGCGCGAGCCGCTCGTGGAGGTCTTCCACGTGGACTGACCGGGCGCGGCGCACGACCCTCGCCGCCCGCGCCACCCGCGCGTGGTGTGTGGCGCGCGACCCGGTCTACCGATCCGGGGCGGCTGACCGCCCCGCCGTTGGGGCGTGGTCGATCGACCCCCGGATGGTCGTGCCACCGGTGGCACGCTCCAGCGACCAGGTGCGGCAGAGGTCGTCGTAGAGGCGGGTCCCCAGGCCGGTCCGGCCGCTCTCCGGCCCCCCCGAGCCGTCGTCGCGGACGGTGACGGACAGCGTCGCGAGCGGCGCGGCGGCGATCGGCTCGGCGAGCTCCAGGAGCACGTGGAGCGTCACGGCGCGGCCGTGCCGGAGCGCGTTGTTCGCCGCCTCGCGGATGACCTCCGCCGCGGCGTCATCCGCGTCCGGGTCCGCCCGCAGGGCTTCCGTGACCCCCGGACCGAGCTCGCTCCGGACGGCGCCGTCCCTGGGCCAGAGGAGCGCGATCTCCGCGATCACCCGGGGGGTCCGGAGCTCGTCGTCCGCCTCGTGGCGGCTATCGATCCGCGCGTAGGCGGCGGCGATCTCGCCGCGGACCGCATCGACGAGCACCGCATCCGGGCGCCGGGCGCCCGTCAGCCGGATCGCCGCGACATGGAGCGCCCCCTGGAGCGCGCCATGGACGACGTACGCCAGGCGGCGGCGGGCGAGGTGTCGCCGCCGCTCCAGCCGGGCGACGGAGCCCGCGAGCCGCGCGTTCAGCGTCTCGCGCTCGGCCTCCGTCGTGGCGCGGCGCGCGTCCACGAGCACCGTCCCCACGGTCATCGCGCCCACGAGCGCGGCGGTCACGGCTGCCACCGCGATCAGCCCGTTCGGGGTGGCGATCCCGAGCGCCCGGATCGCGGGCACGGACAGCCAGCCGACGAGCGCGTGGAGGCCGACGACCGCGCGCGACCGCCCAGGACGCGAGCGGGCCGCCGAAGGCGACCGCTTCCGAGAGGACCTGGGAGGCGAGGCCGAGCGGGACGAAGATGAGCCAGACCCGGTCCGCGAGCGCGCTCGGCGACCCGAGCGGCGCGAGCATGCTCCGGGCGGCGGCCCACCGGTCCGCGATCGCCCGGGACCCGCCGGCCGCGCTCATCCCGTCGTCAGGCGGCGGGACGCCAGGCGTGGGCGGCGGCGATCAGCGCGTCCACGTTCTCGTCCGGGGTCGGGTAGGGGAGCGAACAGCCCGGGCTCATGATGTACCTCCCGCCCGGGGCGAGGCTCCGGAGGTCCTCGTCCGCCGCCGCGCGGACCCGCTCGGGGGTGCCCAGCGGGAGGAGGTTGCTCGGATCGACCGTCCCGATCAGCGTCGTCCGGCCACGGGCGGCCGCCTTGCAGCGGGCCCGGTCGATCTTGTGGTCCACCTGGAGGAAGCGTGCGCCGGTCGCGACCATCTCCTCGATGATCCGCGTGGAATCCCCGCAGATGTGGATCCCGATCGTCCCGCCCCGCGCGGCGATCGCCTCGACGACGCGCCGCTCGTACGGCTGCGCGTAGCGGCGGTAGACGTCCGGCGAGCAGACGTCCGGACCCGCGAGGCTCTCGCCCATCATCGTCAGGTGCGCCCCCGCGTCCAGGAGCGCGGATGCGTACGTGATGACCTGGGCGGTCGTGTACTCCAGGAGCTGCTCCACGAGCTCGGCATGGTCCGGCTCCATGAGCGCGATGAGGAACTCTTCGATGCCGAGGATCTGGGCGGCCAGGCTGAACGGGCCCTGGTCCGCCTCGGCGAGGATGCACACCCGGTCGCCGACCTCCCGGGCGAGGATCCGGGTCGCCTCCACCATCGCCGGGAGCGTCCCGTCCCGTGTCGGGTCGATCGGCCGGAGCCGACCGACGTCCTCGATCCGCTCGAGGGCGGGCGCGATCACCCACGGCGCGTTCCGGTCGTCCGGCAGCTCCACCGCGCAGCCCACGGCCCCCGCGAGCGCGGTCACCCCGTTCTCGAGGTCGATGAGGTCGTGGCCGAAGCGGCGCCAGGCCGCGAGATGGGTGGCGGCCATCAGCTCGCCGCTCACGACGTAGTCCTTCACGGAGACGCCCGCGACGGCGCACGCGTGCATGAAGTTCTCCAGGCAGACCGGCACGCGGTCGGCTGCACGGCCGTCGAGGACGGCGAGGCATCGCTCAAGGCTGTTCACCGTCCGACCCTAGCACGCGCGCCGGAGCCGGAGGGCTAGACTCCCGCGATGGCGTCCGACCCTGCCGGCCCGCTCGGCCCCGCCCGCGTCCGGGTCCTGCCCCGGATCACCGGGCACGACGCGGTGAAGGCCGCGGCCCGGGACCACGGCCGCTACTCGTCCGCGCATCGTGGCGACGCGGATGTCCGCGACTATCGCCAGCTGCCGCTCGAGTGCGACCCGCCGGAGCACACCGCCCTCCGTGCCGCGCTCGCCCCGACCTTCGTCCGCCGTACCGTGGACCGGGAGCGCGGGCCGGTCCGCGCGGACGCCGAGCGTCTGCTCGCCCCGCTCCGTGACGGTGCGGCCGTGGAGATCGTGGACGCGGTGGCGCTGCCGCTCGTGGTGCGCACGATCGCGCGGGCCCTGGACATCGCGGACGACGCGCCGCGCCTCCTCGCGTTCGGGCACTCCGTCTGGGAGGACGCCGCCGGGCGCCGGGACGGGACCGCCTTCCACGCCTACCTGGACGACCTGCTCGATCGGGCGGCCCGTGGCGCGGCGGGCCGGGTCTTCGGCGCGATCGCCACGACGCCGATCGCCGGGTCGGTCCCCGACCGCGCGGCGCAGATGGGCATCGCCCGCCTCCTGCTCGCCGCGGGCCGTGACACGGTCGTCGACCTCCTCGCCGGGATCGCCTGGCGGCTCGTCGCCGCGCCCGCGCTCCGCCCGGCGCTCCACGCCGCGGGTCCTGCGGGCGGCACGGCAGAGCGGCTCGATGCGCGCTCGCGCTTCGTCGAGGAGATCCTCCGGCTCACCGGGAGCAACGTGATGGAGCGGATCGACCGCGGCCCGGACGCCCTGCCGGTGGACGTCGCGCCGCACGTCGCGCTCGACTTCCCGTCCGCGAACCACGACCCGACCGCCTTCCCGGCGCCCGCGGAGATCCGCCTGGACCGCCCGAACGCGACCGCGCACGTGGCCTTCGGCCTCGGCGCCCATGCCTGCATCGGCGCACCGCTCGCCCGCGTGGAGGCGCGCGCCTTCCTCGACGCGCTCCTCGCGCTCACCCCGGGCGGCCTCGTCCTCGATCTGATGGCAGGGGACGACGCGCTCGTGGCCGGGCGTCATGCGGTGGCGGGCGTCCCGATCCCGACCGGCTTCCGCCGGCTCGTCGTCCGTGCGGCGCCCGAGCGGACCGCGCCCGCCCCGTCCTGACGGCGCCCCCGCTCCCGCTGTCGTACCGTTCGTCCGGCACGGCGGCGGCGACCCGGGACGAACGGGCCGCGCCCGTGCCCCACGGAGGTCCGTGACCGTGACGATCGTCCGCTCCCCCGCGCGCCGGATCGCAGCCCTCGCGGCGCTCGCGACCCTTGCGGTCCTGCCCGTCGCATCGCCTGCCACGGCCGCGATCCCCCCGGTCCTGCGGACCGAGGGGACGCTCGCCGTCTGCAGCTACCGCCACTTCGCCCCGGTCAGCTTCGGCGAGGGCGAGGGCTACGAGGCGGACCTGGTCCGCGCGATCGCCGCCGTCTGGGGTGTCGCGGTCTCGTTCACGCCGATCGAGACGTTCGACGGGATCTGGCTCACCCCGTCCGACCCGGCGCTCGGCTGCGACCTCGCGATCGGCGGGATCACGCCGACCGAGGCGCGGATCGAGCAGGGCGCGACCTTCAGCCCCCTGACCGCGCGCTATGCACAGACGCTCCTCGTCCGCCGGGCGGACGTCGATTCCGGGCGGATCGCGGGCTATCCGTCCTTCGCGGGGACCGACATGGTGATCGGCGTCGTCCCCGGGACGACCGGCGAGGAGTACGGGCGGATCCGCGCCGCGGAGGCCGGTCTCGCGGAGACGGCGATCCGCACGTATCCGAGCGAGGACGAGCTCCTCGTGGCGCTCGCGGCGGGCGAGATCGATGCCATCGCCCGGGGCGAGATCGGCAACCGCTACCAGGAATCGATCGACCCGTCCGTCGTCACGGTCGACCCGCGCGACTTCGGCGACGGCTTCGGCTTCGCGCTCGATCCGGCGAACCCGGACCTGATCGCCGCGATCGCCGCCACGCTCGGGCTCGTCACCGCGGACGGGACGATCGGCTTCGCCGACTGGCTCGCCGACCCGGGCATCTTCCTCGCCACGGCCGGCATCCCCGAGCAGCCCGAGCGGGAGGCCGCCTGGATGACGAAGGGGACCTTCCTCCGCCTCCAGAACGAGACGGGCGGGGCCCTCTTCTTCCGGGTCCATCACCCGTTCCACGGCTGGAGCGGCATCCAGACGCTCCCCCCGAACGAGTGGCGGGACCAGCGGGCGGACTGGCCCGCCTACGACGACGTGGAGATCCGTCTCTTCAAGGAGCGTTCGGCCGCCGACGCGAACGACGCGGACCGCTCGATCGACATCCAGGCCGAGAACCCCGCCTGGAACGCGCCCTGGGTCTCGTGGAACTTCTGGGAGGAGTTCTTCCAGAGCGAGGGCGAGAGCCACGACATCCGCGAGCGGTGCACGCTCCGCGATTCGAACAGCTTCCGGGTGACGCGGGAGAACGACTCGTCGGACGACAAGCGCTTCCTCATGGTGATCCGGAAGGTCGCGATCCCCTCGGTCACCGACTGCCACCTCCGGCCCTACTGACGGGCGGCGGCCGCACCGTCAGCCGGCGAGCCGCGCGAGCGCGCCCGCGACCCCGTCATCGCGCAGCGCCGCCAGCCCGCGCGCGAGCGGCGCCACGAGCGCCGGGGCGTCCGCGAGGTCGCCGAAGACCGGCGCGAAGCGCGTGAACGCCGCCGCCCGCGCCTCGATCGTGGGCTCCCCGACCGCGCGGGCGTGGAGCGTGGCGAGCTCGGCGGCCAGCGGATCGTCCACCGCGTGGGTGCGGCCGGCCTCGTCCGTGCCGCCGAGGTAGCGGCACCAGGCCGCGATCGCGAGCGCGAGCCGGTCGATCGGCGCGCCCGCCGCAAGACGATCGCGCACGGTCCCGAGGAGGCGCTGCGGCAGCTTCTGCGAGCCGTCCATCGCGATCTGCGCGGTCCGGTGGGCGAGCGCGGGGTTCGCGAAGCGCGCGAGCAGGTCGGCGCGATACGCATCCAGGTCCACCCCGGGGAGCGATCCCGCGACCGTGGGCGCGATCTCCGCGCGCATGAGCGCATCGATGTAGCGACGCAGCGCCGGCTGGGCGACGGCGGCATCCACGGTCGGCCAGCCGGCGAGCACGCCGAGGTACGCGATCGTGGAGTGCGGGCCGTTGAGCATCCGCAGCTTGAGGTGCTCCCAGGGCTCGGCCCGCTCCACGAAGCGGGCGCCACCGGCGCTCCAGTCGGGCCGACCCGCCACGAAGCGGTCCTCCACCGCCCACGCGAGGTATGGCTCCGCGACGATCGCGCCCGCGTCCGCCACGCCGAGCGCGCGCGCCACCTCGGCGCGGTCCGCGTCCGTGGTCCGGGGCACGATCCGGTCCACCATGCTGTCCGGGAAGGTGCACACGGCCGCGATCCAGCGCGCCAGGTCGCCGTCCACCCGCTCCGCGAACGCAAGGACGAGCCCGCGGAGCGTCTGCCCGTTCGCGGGCAGGTTGTCCAGCGAGAGGAGTGTCACCGGGCCGCGGCCGGCGGCACGCCGGCGGGCGAGGCCACGGACGATGAACCCGATCGCGCTCGCGGGCGCCGCCGGGTCGGCGAGGTCGTGGGCGATGTCGGGATGGTCCGGGCGGAGCCGCCGCGTCGCGGGATCGTGGCAGTAGCCCTTCTCGGTGACGGTGAGGCTCACGATCCGCGTGTCCGGGTGCGCGATCCGCTCGATGACGGCGCCGGGGTCCTCCGGCGCGACGAGGACCTCCCGGACCGAGCCGATCACGCGCGTGACCGTGCGCTCGGCGTCCCGGAGCGTGAGCGCGTAGAGCCCGCCCTGTGGGCCGAGCGCGTCGCGGACGTCGGGATGGCGGAGCGAGACCCCGATCACGCCCCACGCAGGTCCGGCGCCCGCCTCCAGCGCGTCGTCCGTGCAGGCGAGCAGGTGGGCGCGGGCGAACGCGCCGAGCCCGAGGTGGACGATGCCGCCCCGGAGGCTCCCGCGATCGAACCGCGGCCGGCCGATACCGGCGGGCAGCGCGCCGAGCGCGTCGGGGTGAAGTCGCCGTCCGGGGTCCGTCATCGGACGGTCCCGTCCGCGTCGATCCCCGCGATGCCGTCGCGGTCGTCCCACATCACCGCGAGGAGCCGCGTCGAGAGGCGCTCGCCACCCGCGATCGTCCGCGCGGTGCCGTTCGCGATCGCCTCGAGGAGCCCCGCATCCGGTCGGCTCGTCCACGGCTCGAGCGCGAAGTCGTATTCGCGGCCCCACCAGGGGTAGTCCGGCCCGCCGCCCCAGACCTGCCAGAACCAGAGGTAGGGGAAGACCGCGACGTCCCAGCGCATCCCGAAGCCGACCCGGCGCCGGGCGCTCGTCACGCCGTACCAGCCCTCCGCCATGCCGCTCATCGAGGCCCACTCCGACCGGCGTGCGTCGGGGCCGGGGACCGCCCGCAGGTCGATCGTCCCACCGTCCGCGCGCGGTGCGTGCGGCCAGGCGAACTCGGCCCCCGGCGCGAGCACGGAATCGGGGGCGGCCGGGCCGGGCTTCGTGGCGCCGGTGGCGGGCGGCAGGTCGATCCGACAGGTCTCATCGATGAACGGCGCGCCGAAGGCCGGGTGATGCCCCCACATCACCGGGAACGGCGTAGCCGAGGTGTTCTCGATCGTCTCGTCGATGACGAGGACCGCACGACCGGACGCGAGCGTCAGGCGCTTCTCCACCCGGAAGGGCGTCCGCGCGGTCTCCACGGTGAGCAGCACGCTGACGCGCTCCGGCGTGTCCTCCACGATGGAGACGTCCCACGCCGCCGCCCAAAGCTCCCCGTGGAAGGGGATCGGCGCCCCGCGATACGTGACGCCGGGGCCGCCGTTCGGGAAGCACTCCTGCCAGCCGCCCTCGTAGAGATCCATGAACGCGGTGAGGTCATCCGCGGGGCGCCGGCCGTCCTCGGCGGGGCGACGCAGCCCGATCGCGGAGTGCCACAGCGCATCGGTGTCGCTCGGCTTGTGGAGGAACGAGACGATGTCGCTCCCCTTGTCCGGGAGCAGCTCCACGCGGATCAGCTCGTTCTCCAGGACGAGGACGCGCCGGCCACGCTCGTGGATGTCGCGGATCCGGGCGCCGTGGTGATGCCGGCTCATCGGGGTGCCTCCTTCACCGGCGGCCGGACGGGATGACCGGGCGGCGCCGTCGGACCGGAGCATGACGCCCCCCGGGGACGGATGCGCTCCCCGGGCGCGTCCTTGACGGTGCGATCGCCGTGGACGATGCTCCCCCGGGTCGCCCGCGTCGTCGTCGCGCCGTGATGGGTCGGCGGGCTACCCGAGCGTCGCCGGTCACCGGGCCGGCGGGAAGGGCGAACGATGCTGCATCGACCCGTCTCCGCGATCGTCGCGGCGATCCTCCTCGGCTCCCTTGCCGCGGCCCCGGCGCTCGCGCAGCCGACCCCGAGCTCCGGGCCGGGGCTCCTCGGTGCTGCCGACGAGGCCTGGCGCGACGACTTCACGACCCTCACGACCTGGGAGATCCTCTCGGACGAGGTCGGGACGACCGTCCACGACGCGGCGGCGGGACGGCTCGTCGTCACCGTGACGGCGGACCGCTCCACCGTCTGGGACGACCACGTCCTGGACGCCGCCCATCCCGTGCTCCGGGTGGAGGCGCGGGTCGCGGTCGGCGGGGCCGGCGCGGCCGGGGTGGCGTGCGGCTCGAGCCTCGGCCTGGCCCGCTGGCTGTGGGCCTCGGTGGACGACCTCGGTGACTGGACGTTCGGGCGGCTGATCGACGGTCGGCTCCAGGTCCTCCAGCGCGGTGAGCTGCCCGTCGCCGTCGGCGCGCCCGGCACCGCCTCGCTCATCGCGATCGAGTGCGCGGCGGACCCGGAGGCGGGCGGCGACCGAGCCGTCGTCTCGATCGACGGCATCCCCGTGACGACCGCCTTCGACATCCCGGTCGGGCCGTATGACCGGGCGACGATCCTCGTCAGCTCGGACGCGGCGCCGGTCGAGGGCACGTTCGACGACCTCCTCGTCCACGTCGGGTCCTCCTACCTGCCACCCGCCCAGGGGTCCCTGCCCGGTCCCGGCTTCGACTGACGGCGCGGCCCGAGGGCCGCGTCCCACCCGGTCAGCCGCGCGCGATCTCTGCCTCGAAGACGGTCCCGCGGCCCGTGTCGTGATGGCGCCACCAGGTGCACATCTCGTCGAAGAGCCGGGTGCCCAGCCCGGCCCGGCCGGGATCGCCGAGCCCGATGCCGTCGTCCCGCACGACCACCGTGAGCGCCGCCGGTCGCCCGGAGCCACCGGGGGCCGGGGTGACGCGGATCTCCACCGTCCGCGCGGACCCGTGCCGGATCGCGTTGTTCACGGCTTCGCGGATCACCTCGGCGACCGCACCGTCGGCGTCCGGGTCGTCCATGAGGGCGGTCTCCGCGCCGCGCTCCACCGTGGAGGTCAGCGTTCGCACACCGTCCCAGACGCCGGTGATCTCCGCCAGCGCGGCCAGCGTCAGGGGCACCCCCTCCCGCTCCCGCTCCGCGCCCAGTCGCGCATAGGCCCGTGCGACATCGGCGCGGACCGATGCCACGAGGGCGAAATCCGGCACCCCGGCCGTCCCGAGGCGGATCGCCGCCGCGTGGAGCGCCCCCTGGAGACTGCCGTGGAGGACGTAGGCGAGTCGGCGGCGGACGATCGCGCGGCGGCGGCGGATCAGCGCCACCGCCTGCTCCAGCCCCGCGTTCACCGCCCGGAGCTCGTTCTCCGTCCGCGACCGGCGCGCGCTGACCAGGTGCGAGCTGACGACCGTCGCCCCGGCGAAGACCCCGGCGAGCCCGACCGCGAGCGGCGTGATCCCCGCGGGCATGGGGAGCCCCGTGGACCGGATCGCGAGCGGGAGGAGGCCGCCCGCGAGCGCGTGGACCCCGAGCGCGAGCGCCGCGGCGCGGGCGATCCCGACGGTCCTGTCGCCCGCGAGTCGGCGGGACGTCGCCAGCCACGCGAACGTGCAGACCCAGACCACGACGAGATACGGCAGGAGCGCGATCGGCTCCAGGTCGCGGATCGCCGATGGGATCGCGGCGACCGCGAACCCGGTCGCCACGAGCGTGGGCCGGAAGCCGTCCGCGAGCCGCATCACCCGGGGCAGCGGGACGCGCACGCTCGGCCGACGCTCCACCGGATCATCGATCGCTGCCGCGGGTTCCTCGGCGGCGAGGCGGTGGCTCAGGGGGCGCACCTCCTCGTCGATGATCCGCTCCACGTCGGCGCGGATCGCATCCCCGCCGCTCCCCGGCGTGACCGACGCGAGGGCGCGGTCGAGCGCACGGAGGGCAGGCTCGATGGACGCCCGGACCGCCCCGGAGAGCTCCGCCTCCGCGCGGGCGAGCGCGGCATCGAGCGATCGTTCGCGCGCGGTCAGCTGCCGTCGCGCGCCCTCCAGCTGCGCGACGAGCGCGTGATGCCGGTCATGGAGCGCGACCGACCACGCGATGAACGCGAGGACGGTGGCGTTGAACGCGAAGCCCGCGAGCCGGTAGGGGAGATCGATCCCGTCCAGGGCGCCGAGGAGGACGGCCGCGGCGGCGAACACCAGGCTCCGCGCCGCACCGGCGACGGCGAAGGCTCCGAGCACGGCCAGGGGGTCCGGGTCCCCGGCCCGGCAGAGCGCGCGTCGCGCGCCGAGCAGGCAGGCGAGGAGCGCGAGCTGCCCGAGGACGGCGGCCACGGCCCACGCGGACGGGTCCCCGCCGTAATGGGCCGTCTCGCCGATGAGCGTGTAGCCCACCCCGAGCGGGAGCATGATCAGCCCGACCCGGACGGAGAGCGCGCTCGCCGATCCGAGGGGTGCGAGGGCCGAGCGGAGTGCCGGCATGGCGCCACGCAGCCGATCCGGCGGGCCCATCGGTCCGGTCACGGCGTTCCGGGGGCGTCCGGCCGGACCGCGGGGGCGTCGATGACGGGAGCGCCGCTCTCCTGCACGAACCGCGTCGCGAGGGCCACCCGCAGGTTCTCCCCGGGGCCGATCCGGATGCCGAGCGTGGTCACCGCACGGGCGATCGTCTTCTCCACCGCCTTCTCCGTCATCCCGCGCTCCTCGGCGATCCGGGCGTTCGTGTGGCCGAGCGCGACGAGTCGCAGGACGTCGATCTGCCGGCGGGTGAGCGCCGCAAGGGGGCGGGATGGGTCGCGGTCGTGGCGCGTGGCGGCGTCCGCTGCGCCGCGGATCGTGGCGTCCACGGCGGCGACGAGGAGATCGAGGTCATGGATCGCGGACTTGCGCAGGTAGGTGACCCCGTAGTCACCGGCGCCAAGCGCACCCGCGTCTTCGGCAACTCGCCGAAGAACGTCGTCCGCTACGACAGCACTGCCGGCTGCTGAGG
>JBJTJV010000052.1:0-2106 GCA_046352645.1 Chloroflexota bacterium
AGCGGTCGGGGCTGCCGGGGACGGCGGTGGACGAGGTCGTGATGGGCCAGGTCCTCCGGGCCGGCACGGGCCAGGCGACCGCACGCCGCGCGGCGCTCGCCGCCGGCCTCCCGGCGGGGACGAGCGCGTACACGGTGGACCGCGTCTGCGGATCCGGCCTCAAGGCGGTGATGCTCGGCGCGGCGGCGATCCGTGCCGGCGACGCGGAGGCGGTCGTCGCGGGTGGGATGGAGAGCATGTCGTCCGCGCCATACCTCGTCCCGGGCGCCCGGGCGGGCCTCCGGCTCGGCCACGGCACGTTCCTCGACTCGGCGATCGCGGACGGGCTCTGGTGCGGCGTGGAGGACTGCCACATGGGCACGAACGCCGAGTGGGTCGCGGCCGCGGAGGGCGTCTCGCGCGCCGACCAGGACGCGTTCGCCCTCGCCAGCCACGCCCGTGCCCTCGCCGCGATCGACGCGGGCGCGTTCGCGGACGAGCTCGTCCCCGTGCGGGTCCGCGTCGGACGCGAGGAGCGCACGGTGGACGCGGACGAGGGCCCGCGCCGGGAGACGACGGCGGAGGCGCTCGCGCGGCTCCGGCCGGTCTTCCCGCTGCCCCCGGCCGAGCCGGGGCTCGTGCTTCCCGAGAGCGGCACGGTGACCGCGGGGAATGCCCCCGGCCTCTCCGACGGCGCAGCGGCGCTCGTCCTCGCGGGCGACGCGGCGGTCGCCCGGCACGGGCTCCGGCCGCTCGCGCGGATCGTCGGCTACGCGCAGGCCGAGCTGCCGCCGCGGCGGCTCTTCCAGGCGCCGGTCGCGAGCGTGGAGCGGCTGCTCGCGCGCACCGGCCTGGCGATCGGTGACGTGGACCTCTGGGAGCTCAACGAGGCCTTCGCTGCGCAGGCCGTCGCGAATGTGCGCGCGCTCGGCATCGATCCCGCCCGGGTGAACGTCCACGGGGGCGCCATCGCGCTCGGGCATCCGATCGGCGCGAGCGGCGCGCGGATCCTCGTGACGCTGCTCCATGCGCTCATCCGCCGGGACGCGCGGATCGGGGTCGCGGCGCTCTGCCTCGGGGGCGGGGGGTCGGTCGCGCTTGCCATCGAGCGGACCTGACCGTCACACTAGCTTCATGTCCGCCGTCGCCATCCTCACCGATTCGGCATCCGATCTCACGCCTGCGGTCGCCGCCGCGGCCGGGATCACCCTCGAGCCGCTCATCGTCCGCTTCGGTGCCGAGGAGTACAAGGCGCACGTCGACCTCTCCCTCGACGCCTTCTACGACCGGATGCTCGCCCCCGGGTCGCCGCATCCCTCCACGGCCGCCTGTGCGCCCGGCGACTTCGCCGTGAGCGCGCGCGCCCTCCTCGATGCGGGCGCTGCCGGGGTCGTCATCCTCACCGTGGGCAGCAGGCTCTCCGCGACGCACGCGGCGGCGCTCCTCGCGCAGGAGACCCTCGGCGACGCGCCCGTGCGGGTCGTCGACTCGCAGAGCGTGACCATGTGCCAGGGCCTCCTCGCGCTGCTCGGCGCCGAGGCCGCGGCGGCGGGGGAGGGGCTTGACGCCGTCGCGGACCTGCTCACCGCGCGCCGCACGGACACGCGCATGATCGTGACGCTGGACACCCTCGAGTACCTCAAGCGGGGCGGCCGCATCTCGCCCGCGAAGGCCGCCATCGGATCGGTGCTCTCGGTCAAGCCGATCATCACGATCGAGGACGGCGCGGTGGAGACCGTGGACAAGCCGCGCACCGCGGCGAAGGCGCGTGCGCGGCTGCTCGAGCTCGCGTCCGGGCTCGCCATCGAGCGTCTCGCCGTCCTCCACTGCCGCGCACCCGGCATCGACGGGTTCCGCGCCGAGCTCATCGCGACCACCGGCGTGGACGCCTCGCGGACGCTCACCGCGCTCGTCGGCCCCTCGACCGCGCCGCACTGCGGTCCGGGCGCGTACGGCTTCGCCGCGCTCCTGCGGCGCTGACGCAGTCGGTCGGCGGTCCTCTCCTCGTCGTGCGGCGAGCGCCGGGCCCCATCGGCTCGGGCGGGCTGGCTCCATGCCGCCGGCACGCTCCACTCTAGCCAAGGCCCCGCCGGGCGGCACCCTGCCGATGCGCCCCGCGCGCGGTCC
>JBJTJV010000053.1:0-2202 GCA_046352645.1 Chloroflexota bacterium
GATCACATGGCGGGCGGCACCCTGCAGCGACCAGTAATCGCACAGGCGGCGCAGGTCCTTCACTCGACGGGCGACATCGAAGCTGTCCTTGCCCATCACCTGCGGCGTACACAGATCGACGATCGACCTGAAGACCAGCGGCGCGAACACTGCGAGATAGCCTTCGCCGAGTCCGGTCACGCCATTGTCCAGCGTCACCTCCACCATGCCGATGGTGCGCTTGGGTCCGTTCGGGAAGCACTCCTTGATCTCGGGATCGTCGGCATCGGCGTACGGCGAGCTCAACAGCAGGCAGCGGACTCCGGAGACGTTCGGCATCAGGATCCCTCTTGAGATGGACGAGGCCAGGTGGTGCCTCGCGCTGGTGGTGACGCTCGAGGTTGACCAGGAGATCGTCGATCCGGTGGTCTATCCCGTCACCGTGCCGCCACCCATGGCCGGGTCAGGCGCACGTTACGGCAGATGTGTTCGTCGTGTCCGCGGCACCCGCGTCGCAAGCTCCAGGAGCCAAAACCGAGCGCCCATGTCTGCGCATCCCTGCGCATCGCCGGACCCCGGACCACGCGGCGCGTCCCTGCGCATCGCGAGGCCCCGGACCACGCACGGACCCGCCGTCCTGAGCGTGGAGGTTGGGGTGGCCTACGGGGATTGAACCCGTAACCTTCGGAGCCACAATCCGATGCTCTGCCGATTGAGCTAAGGCCACCGCGGTAACGCCGCCGTAGTGTAGCCGGAACCGCCGCCCCCGCGCCAGTCCGGGCAGGGTACCCTCCACCGATGCGCGTCCCCGGCTTCCTCGCCCGCCAGATCCTCGTCCCCGGCAGCTTCCGCGCCACGGCGGACGGCTTCACGATCGCCGCCCGGAACCCCTTCGGCGACGGCTGGCTCACGGGCATCGGCCGGATCGCCGTGGACGGCCGGCCGGTGGACCCCGCCGCCGTCACCGCCACCCGCAGCGGCGACGCCGCCGTCTACCGCGCGGACGGGGTCACGCCGCAGACGCCCGTCGCCTTCCGCAAGGGTGACGAGGTCATCTTCATCGTCCGCGGCCCCGTCCCGGGTCCGGGCGAGCACACGCTGGAAGTGGAGATCGCCGAGAGGAACCTCGGCCTCCTCGTGGTCGAGGTCCGCGAACCGCTCGTGCCGCCCGCGTGAGCGCGCGACCCGCGGGCCGCGCACGCCCCGCGCGGCTGCTACCATCCGGTCCGTGACCAGCGCACGACTTGCCCGCATCCCCGCGTCGGAACGCGGCATCACCCTCGGCGACTTCCTCGTCCCCATCCGCTTCGATGAATGGGCGAGCGCTCGCCAGCGGGACATCCTCCTCGTCATCGCGGGCGCCCTCCTCATCCTCGCGGGCGCGTACATCTCCATCCCGATCCCCGCGATCGCGATCGGCGAGATCTACATCCCGGACACCCCGTACGTGCCGCTCACGCTCCAGACCTTCGGCGTGCTCTTCACGGGCGCCCTGCTCGGCGCGCGTCGCGGCCTCGCGGCCTCCGGCCTCTACCTCGCGCTCGGCGCGATCGGGCTGCCGGTCTTCGCCGCCGGGTCGGACGGCGTCCATGCGGCGGGGCTGGACACGATCGCCTCCATGCAGGACGGCCGGCTCGTGCTCGGCGTCACCGGCGGCTACCTCGTCGCCTTCATCCTCGCGGGCGCCTTCGTGGGCCGGCTTGCGGAGCTCGGCTGGGACCGCCGGCTCGTGGGCTCCACGCTCGCCATGCTCTTCGGCACCGTCGTCATCTACGTCATCGGCGTGCCCTGGCTCGCGATCGCCGCGAACCTGTCCGTGGACCAGGCGCTCCACTACGGCCTCTTCCCGTTCCTGCCCGGGGACATCCTCAAGCTCGTCGTCGCGGCGGGCATCCTGCCGATCGGCTGGCGTCTCGTCAGCCGCCGGGACGTCGATCTCTAGCCGGGTCCCGGCGCGCCGCACCGCGCCCTCCCCGCACGCGCCCCGATGACCGAGAGCACCGCCCCCGCGATCGTCACCCGCGGCCTCGGCAAGGAGTACGCCCGGCACGCCCTGCGCCACCACGAGACGGTCCACGCGCTCCGCGACCTCTCCATCGAGGTCCGCCGCGGCGAGATCTTCGGCTTCCTCGGGCCGAACGGCGCGGGCAAGAGCACCACCATCCGGATCCTCCTCGGCTTCCTTCACGCCACGGACGGCGCGGCGACCGTGCTCGGCCACGA
>JBJTJV010000054.1:0-17107 GCA_046352645.1 Chloroflexota bacterium
GGGCAGCCCCCGCGGACGGTCGCGGAGCTCCAGGCGCTGCCGGGCATCGGGCCGTACACGGCGCGGGCGGTCGCCGCGATCGGGCAGTCCGCGCAGCGCGGCAGGCGCGCCCGGCAGACGGTCGCGCCGAGGTCCATGAGCGCATGCGTCCAGGCCGCGGGCGCCGCCGGATCGACGAGCGCGTCCGCCCACGCCTGGAGCGGCACCGGCCGCGGGCGCGTGCCCGGATCGCCGTCCGCGCCCCAGGCCGCCACGAGCCGGCCGAGGACACGCGCCACGTTCACGTCCACCGGTCCCACCGGCGCACCCCACGCGATCGCGGCGACCGCCCGCGCCGTGTACGGCCCGATGCCCGGCAGCGCCTGGAGCTCCGCGACCGTCCGCGGGGGCTGCCCCCCGTGCCGCGCGACGATCTCGGCGGCGGCGCGCTGGAGCGCGAGCGCGCGGCGGTTGTAGCCCATCCCCGCCCAGGCGCGGATCACGTCCGCTGCGGGCGCGTCCGCGAGCGCGGCCGGGGTCGGGAACCGGCCGAGGAAGCCGCCCCAGGCCGCCTCCACCCGGTCGATGCGCGTCTGCTGCGCCATGACCTCCGCGACGAGCACGCCCCAAGGCGAGGGATCCACGCGGAACCGGAGCGGACGGGCCGCGGCCTCCCACCAGCCGGCCAGGGCGGCACGCAGCGCCGGGAGACGGTCGTCGAGCGGCGGGGGCAGCGGTGCGGTGGTCTGCACGTCCCCAGCGTACGGGGCCCGGCCGGAGAGTGAAGGAACCTTCACCATTCCTTGTGCGCACCTCCGGCCGACCTCCGGCATACTCGGGGACGTGTCACAGACCCGCGGGACGCCCGGCACGGCGCCCCGGAGCACGCGCGGTCAGCGAGCAGCCCGCCGCGTCCTCCGGCGTTCGCGCGACGCCGCGAGCAGCCGCCGCGGCGGCATCATCGCCCCGATCCTCGCGGCGATCGGCATCGTCCTCCTCCTCGTCGTCCTGACCGGCGGCCTGCTCGCGGGCGGCGGCGCGGCCGTGATGATCGCCGAGCTCGAGCGCGGCCTGCCCGAGGTCCAGAAGTTCGAATCGCTCCAGTACGCGGAGCCGTCCGTCGCCTACGACCGGACCGGCAAGAACCGTCTCGCGACCTTCTTCTCCGAGAAGCGCAAGGTGGTCGCCTACAGGGACATCCCGCAGCTCGTGCTCGATTCCACCACCTCGGTGGAGGACCGCACCTTCTGGGAGAACCAGGGCGTGGACCTCGTGGCCACGCTCGCCGCACTCGCGAGCGACGTCTCCGGCGCGGACAACCGCGGCGGCGGCTCCACGATCACGCAGCAGTTCGTGCGCGCGCGCCTCCTCCCGCCCGACCTCGTGAACGACCCCGAGCGGCTCTACGAGCGCAAGGCGAAGGAGATCATCCAGTCGTTCAAGCTGACGCAGGCCTTCCCCGGCGAGACGGGGAAGGAGCGGATCATCACCGCGTACCTGAACCAGATCTTCTACGGCCACAACGCCTACGGCATCAGCGCGGCCGCGGACGTCTACTTCGGCAAGAAGCTCGCCGACCTCACGCCCATGGAGGCCGCGCTCCTCGCGGGGCTCCCGCAGTCCCCCTCCATCCTCGACCCCTATCGCTACGCGAAGGAGGTGGAGATCCGGGACGAGAACGGGAACAAGCGCAAGGTGCTCGAGGTGCCCACCTGCGGCTACCCGGCACCGCCCGGCTGCCAGGATGTCGCGCCGGTGATCCGGCGGGACTTCATCCTGCGCTCGCTCGCGGGTGGCTTCGGGCGCTGGACGACGCTCTCGGAGGAGGAGCTCCAGGCTGCGCTCAACGAGCCGATCCGCCTCGTCGGCGAGCGGCCGGTCCGCTGGCAGGCGCCGCACTTCGTGTGGGCCATGAAGACGCAGCTGGACGGGATCCTCGCCGACCGCGAGCCTGCCGAGCGCGGCGGCTACCGGATCGTCACTACGCTCGACTGGAAGGCACAGGCGATCGCGACCCGCTACGTGCGCGCCGCGGCCGAGTTCACGCAGTACGACTACACGCCCTACCTGCGGGCCCTGCGCTCGTACAAGGTGCCGGCACAGGACCGCCCGTGGCTGGACTTCCTCCGCGGCAAGGGCCTGAAGAACGCCGCGCTCGTCGCGGTGGACTACCGGACCGGCGATGTCCTCGCGCACGTCGGGAGCGCGAACTACTACGGCAAGAACACCCGGAAGATGGACCCCAAGTTCGACGTGGTCCAGGGATACCGCCAGCCCGGCTCCGCCTGGAAGCCGATCGTCTTCGCGACCGCGATCGACGCCCGCGCGGTGACCGCGGGGAGCGTGGTCCTGGATGTGACCACCCCATTCGGCGCCTCGTGGGACCCCAAGAACGCCGGGCTGGACGAGCGCGGGCCCGTCCTCGTGCGCAAGGCCCTCCAGTACTCGCTGAACATCCCCGCGATCCGCGTCATCGACCGCGTGCGCCCGGAGGTCGTGGGCCAGTACTCCGCGCGCGCCGGCATCACGTTCCTCACCGGCCGCCGCGCCATGTCCCTCGCGGGCCTTGCGGGCGCGATCGGCACCGTGGAGACGCGGATGCTCGAGCTCGCCTCGGCGTACGGCGCGTTCGGCAACGACGGCTTCGTGACCCGTCCGCGCTTCATCCTCAAGGTCACCCGCGTGACCAAGGATTCCACGGGCGCGCCGGTCGAGGAGCTCATCTACGAGGCGGGGCGCCCGGAGCGCACGAAGTTCATCTCGCCGCAGGCGGCCTACATCATGGCCGACATCCTCAAGGGGAACACGAACCCCGCGGACAACATCTACTGGGGCGATCGCTTCCAGCTGAACAACGGGCCGGGCAGCAGCTACCGCGTCGCGGCGCTCAAGACGGGCACCACGAACGACATCCGGGACGTGTCCGCGTACGGTCTCCTCCCGATGCCGCAGAACCCGAAGGATCCGGCCATCGCGCTCGGCGTCTGGATGGGCAACTCGGACCACTCCCAGCCCACCCTCGGAGGCAATCCCCTCTTCGCGTCGGACGGACCGGGCGAGATCTGGCACGCGTTCCTCCGGGAGTACATGAAGGGCGAGCCCGCGCCGGACTTCCAGCCGCCGGACAAGGGCCTCGCCTACGCGACGATCGACAGCTACTCGGGCGGCAAGCCGGGCCCCTGGACGCGCGACACGTACACGGAGGTCTTCATCAAGGGCACCGAGCCCGGGGCACCCGGACAGCTCGACCCGGCCGGCCTCATCTACACGCGCAAGTGCGGCGGCTGGATGGTGGACCCGCTTGCGGCGGAGAACCGCGGCGCGCCCGGCTTCTGGAAGACCGCGGTCCGCGACTGGATGGCCCGGGCATCGCGGGGGGTAGGCCGGGCGTCGGGTGAGTTCGGGACGGTCACCCGGTACCTGGAGGACCGCTCCTCCTGGGGCGGCCCGATCGCGCCCTCGGGCGAGGGCTGCCCGACGCCGAAGCCGGACAAGTCGCCGGACCCCAGCGCCTCGCCGGACCCGAACGCGACGCCGGACCCGGATGCGACGCCCGCGCCCACGCCGCGCCGGACACCGCGCCCGGACCGGACCCCGCGGCCCACGCGCCCGCCGCAGGAGACGCCGCGGCCCACGCCGCCGCCGACGCCGAACCCCTGACGCGCGCGCCCGGGCTCGCCCCCGGCGCACCTGCCTGCTGGCTATCATCCCCGCATGCCCGTCTACCAGGACCCTGACGACCCGCGCGCCCTCGATGCCGACGCCCTGGAGGCGTGGACCGCGGCGATCGTCGAACGGCTCGGCACGCCGGCCCCGATCGCGGCGGACGTCGCGACCGTCCTGCTCGCGTCCGACCGGCGCGGCATCGCGTCCCACGGCACGGCCCGGCTGCCCCAGTACGTCGGCCTCGTGGAGGCGGGCGTGCTCCACCCCGACCGCTCGCCGATCGTGGAGAAGGACCTGCCGGCGCTCGGCCGCTTCGATGCGCAGCACGGCTGGGGGCACCACGCGACGCGCGTCGCCACCGACCGCGCCATCGCGGGCGCCCGGACGGCCGGCAGCTACGTGGCCGTGATCCGCCACTCCACGCACTACGGCATCGCGGGCTGGTACGCGCTCCGCGCGGCGGCGGCCGGGATGATCGGCATGTGCCTCACGAACAGCTCCCCGCTCGTGGCGCCGACGCGCGCGCGCATCCCGATGACCGGCACGAACCCGATCGCGATCGCCGCGCCCGCGGGACGCTTCGGCACGCTCTGCCTGGACATGGCGACCTCCACGGTGCCGCGCGGCCGGATCGAGGTGGCCGCCCGCCGGGGCGAGACGCTCACCGCCGGCTGGGCGATCGACGCGGAGGGTCGTCCGGCGCTCACGCCCGAGGCGGCGCTCACGGGTGCGCTCCAGCCGCTCGGGGGCGCGGAGGAGACGGGCGGCTACAAGGGCTACGGGCTCTCGCTCATCGTCGACCTGCTCACCGGCGTCCTCGGGGGCGCCGCCTTCGGGCCGAACATCGTGCCGCTCTTCTCCACGCATGCCGGCTACTCCGACCTCGGCCAGATGGTCTGGGTCATCGACCCGGCCGCGCTGGACGACGCGGACGGCTTCGTGGAGCGCCTGGAACGCTACTGCACGCAGCTCACCGAGGCGCCCCTGATCCCGGACGCACCCGGGCGCGTGCTCATCCCCGGCGAGCCGGAGGCGGAGGCCGAGCGGCGCGCCGCCGCGCGCGGCGTCGTCATCGATCGCGAGCACCACGAGGCGCTCGGCAGGCTCGCGGAGCGCTTCGGCGTGCCCCTGCCGCCGGCGCGCATCCCGGGCGCGGGGGAGGGCGCGGCATGAGCGGACCGGTCGGGCGCGCGGACATCGCGGTGATCGGCGGCGGCATCGTCGGCCTCGCCACGGTGAAGAAGCTCCAGGCGCGCAGGCCGGACCTGCGCATCGCCTGCATCGAGAAGGAGGACGAGCTCGCGACGCACCAGACCGGGCACAACTCGGGGGTGGTCCACGCGGGGCTCTACTACCAGCCGGGATCGCTCAAGGCGCGCCTCTGCCGCGAGGGCAAGGAGGAGGCCGAGCAGTACATCGCGGAGAAGGGCCTGCCCTACGAGCGCTGCGGCAAGCTCGTGGTCGCGCTCGACGCGAGCGAGCTGCCGCGCTTCGCGGCCCTCAAGGAGCGCGCGATCGCGAACGGCGTGCCGGGCCTCGAGGAGGTCGGGCCGGAGCGGATCCGCGAGATCGAGCCGCACTGCGAGGGGATCCGGGCGCTCTGGAGCCCCGGGACCGGGATCACCGACTGGCGTCGCGTCGCGCTCGCCTACGCGGATGACGTGCGCGCGGCCGGCGCCACGATCGAGACGGGGCGTGCCGCCACGTCGATCGCGATCCGCGGCGCGGAGACGGTCGTGGGCACGAACCGCGGCGATCTCGTCGTCGGGCGGGTCATCGCGTGCGCGGGGCTCCAGGCGGACAGGGTCTCGGCCATGACCGGCGAGGATGGACCGGACGTCCCCCGGATCGTCCCGTTCCGCGGCGACTACTACACCCTGACGCCGGATGCGCGCGCGCTCGTGCGGGGCCTCATCTACCCGGTGAACGACCCGCGCTTCCCGTTCCTCGGCATCCACCTGACGAAGCGGGTGGACGGGAACGTGCTCGCGGGCCCGAACGCCGTGCTCGCCTTCCGGCGCGAGGGCTACCGCCGCCGCGACCTCTCGCTCGGCGACCTGCGCGAGGCGCTCCTCTACCCGGGCTTCCAGCGCCTCGCACGGAAGTACTGGCGGATGGGCGCGATGGAGATGTGGCGGGACCTGAGCAAGGGCGCCTTCCTCGCCGAGCTCCGGCGCTACGTGCCCGCGCTGCGCTCCGACCAGCTGGTCTTCGGGCCGTCCGGCGTGCGCGCCCAGGCGCTCGGCCGCGACGGCGCGCTCGTGGACGACTTCCAGCTCGGCGGCTCGGAGCGCGTGCTGCACGTCTGGAACGCGCCATCGCCCGCCGCGACGTCGTCGCTCGCGATCGGGCGGGTCCTCGCGGACGAGGCGGTCACGCGCTTCGGTCTCTGACACGCGGCCGCCGCACGCGGCCCCTGCCGCCCGGCCCGGACCGACGGCGACCTCCGACCCTCCCCTCCCCCGCAGCCGGGCCGGATGATCGGGGCGACCGCAGCGGAGGGATGACCGTGGCACCGGAGCGCGTCGTGATCAGGGGCGCCGCGGGGCGCGACTTCCACGACGTCAACGTCGTCTTCCGCGACGACCCGTCCCGCGAGGTCGTCGCCTTCACCGCGGCGCAGATCCCGGGCATCGCGGGCCGGCGCTACCCGCCGGAGCTCGCCGGCCCGCTCTACCCCGCGGGCATCCCGATCGTGCCGGAGGCGGACCTCGAGCGGACGATCGCCGCACACGGGGTGGGCACGGTCGTCTTCGCGTACAGCGACGTGGCGCACGAGACGGTCATGCACGCCGCGTCCCGCGCGCAGGCAGCAGGTGCCGACTTCCTCCTCCTCGGACCCGAGCGGACGATGCTCGCCGCCCG
The DNA here is from genome assembly GCA_046352645.1 of Chloroflexota bacterium. Taxonomy (GTDB): domain Bacteria; phylum Chloroflexota; class Limnocylindria; order Limnocylindrales; family CSP1-4; genus JAFMJV01. The sequence continues at coordinate 6,511 of JBJTJV010000054.1, forward strand.
CCGGCCCGTCATCGCGGTCTGCGCGGTCCGGACGGGCGCCGGCAAGAGCCAGACGACGCGCGCCATCGCGACGATCGCGGCCGCGCGCGGCATCGTCCCGGTGGTCATCCGCCACCCGATGCCCTACGGCGACCTCGCCGCGCAGCGGGTCCAGCGCTTCGCCGCCCTCGCCGACCTGGAGCGCCATCGCACCACGATCGAGGAGCGCGAGGAGTACGAGCCGCACCTCGAGGCCGGCCGGGTCGTCTATGCGGGCGTGGACTACGCCGCGATCCTCGCGGCCGCCGAGGCGGAGGCGGACCTCGTCCTCTGGGACGGCGGCAACAACGACTTCCCCTTCGTGCGGCCGGACCTCCTCGTGGTGGTCGCCGATCCGCTCCGCGTGGACGACACGCTGCGCTACCACCCGGGCGAGACGGTGCTGCGGATGGCCGACGTCGTGCTCGTGAACAAGGTCGACGCGGCCGACCCCGCCGACGTGGCCCGCCTCGAGGCGGCGATCGCGGCCGCCGCACCCCGCGCGGAGGTGCTGCACGCGCGCTCGGAGCTGACGCTGGAGGGCGGCACGATCGCGGGCCGACGCGTGCTCGTCGTGGAGGACGGGCCGACGCTGACGCACGGCGGCATGACGTTCGGCGCGGGCGTGGTCGCGGCCGAGCGGTTCGGGGCCGCGGAGCTCGTGGATCCGCGGCCGTTCGCCGTGGGCGGCATCGCGGACGTGCTGGCGCGCTACCCGCACCTCCGGCCGCTCGTCCCCGCGATGGGCTACGACGCGGGCCAGGTGGCGGACCTCGCGGCCACGCTCGATGCGGCGGGTGCGGACTGCATCCTCGCGGCGACGCCGATCGACCTGCGCCGCGTGCTGCCGCTCCGGACACCCGTGGTCCGCGTCCGCTACGCGCTCGCCCAGGTCGCGGGGCGACCGCTCGCGGACGTGGTCGCGCCGGTGCTCGCGCGGGCGGCCCGCGCGACCGCCAGACAGGGCGTCCGGCAGGCTCCGCGATGCACCACGGGGCGCCGTGCGCGGGATGACGGATAATCCCCCTCGTCGTTCCCACCCCGCATGGAGGTCACCCCCAGGGATGGATCAGAAGAATCGCCTGCGGATCATCGGCAGCCTGACGCTCGCGGCCTGCATGGCCGGTGGCGCCGGGTCGGTCGCCGCGCAGTCCCCCGCGCCGTCGGAGGCGCCCGTCGTCGAGCCGAGCGCGGCGCCCGTGCCCGTGCTCAGCGAGGCCTGCTCCTTCGACCAGCTCCAGACGAAGACCGCCGGTCGCCTGCTCATCGGCGCGGACAACCCGGCCTACCCGCCGTGGTTCGGCGGCACGCCGCCGGAAGGCTCCGAGTGGGAGCTCTCCGATCCGTACAGCGGCGAGGGCTTCGAGGCCGCGATCGCCTACGCGGTCGCGGAGACGCTCGGCTTCTCGCCGGACCTCGTGGACTGGAAGCACGTCCCCTTCAACCGCTCGTTCGCGCCGGGGAAGAAGGCGTTCGACGTCTACATCACCCAGGTCTCGATCAGGCCGAAGCGCGCCGAGGCGGTGGACTTCAGCGACCCGTACTACTTCTTCAACCAGGCGATCGTGGCGCTCACCGGCAGCCCGATCACCACGGCCGCGTCCATCGAGGACCTCAAGGGCCTGCGCCTGGGCGCCCAGACCGGGACCACGAGCCTCGACACGATCCTCCAGGTCGTCGCGCCGGAGCTCGAGCCGCGCGTCTACCCGGACAACGACAAGGCGCTCCGCGCCCTGAAGAACGGCGCCATCGACGGCCTCGTCGTGGACCTGCCGACCGCGTTCTACATGCGCGACGCGCAGCTCGAGGACTGGGACACGCCCGATCCGGAGGGCACGATCGTGGGCCAGTTCCCGCTCATGGGCACGCCGGAATCGCTCGGTATGGTCCTCGAGAAGGGCAGCCCCCTCACCGCGTGCATCAACGAGGCGCTCGCGATCGTCAAGGCGGATGGCCGCTACCAGGCGATCTACGACCAGTGGCTGGGCTCGATCGCGTCGACCCCGGTGCCGTTCTTCGCGGGCGGCCCGGTGATCGGCGGCGAGATGCCCGCAGCGAGCCCGTCCACCGCCCCGTGACCCCAGGATGACCGGTCCGTCGGCCGACGCCGGCGCGTCCGGTCACCGCGGCTCCCGACTCCTCGGCCCGCCCGGTGCGGGCCGGGGAGTCGCCGTGTCCGTCGTCTCCACGCTCCTCTTCTTCGGCGTCATCGGCTGGCTCATCGTCAGCTCGCCGGACTGGGAGGTCTTCCGCGCCGCCTTCCTCGACCCCGAGGTCTTCGCGGACGCGCTGCCCAAGATCCTCGACGCGTTCGCGGTCAACGTCCAGCTCTTCCTCGTGTGCGAGGTCCTCGTGCTGGTCTTCGGCCTCGTCATCGCGGTGGCGCGGAGCCTCCCCGGGCCGGTCTTCTTCCCCATCCGCCTGGCCGCCACGATCTACGCCGACTTCTTCCGCGGCGTGCCCGGCATCGTCGTCATCTACGTGCTGGGCTTCGGCCTCCCCTCGCTCGGCATCGAGTGGATCCCGGTGTCGGAGATCTTCTGGGCGACGGTCGCGCTGACGCTCATCTACTCCGCGTATGTGTCCGAGGTCTACCGCGCAGGCATCGATTCGGTCCACCCGAGCCAGGAGGCCGCGGCGCGCTCGCTCGGGCTCTCCCGCACCCAGGCGTACCGCTACGTGGTCCTGCCCCAGGCGGTGCGGCGCGTCATCCCGCCGCTCCTCAACGACTTCATCGGCCTCCAGAAGGACACCGCGCTCGTCGCCTTCATCGGCGTCATCGAGGCGTTCAAGCAGGCGGACATCCTCTCCGCCGCGTCCTTCAACCTGACGCCGTACCTCGCGACCGCGCTGATCTTCCTCGTCCTCACGGTGCCGATGGCCCGCTTCGTGGACTGGCTCATCGCGCGCGACCGGCGCCGCTTCCTCGCGAGCGCCCGATGAGCGGGACCGTCGGCCACGTCTCCGGGCAGCCGCTCGGCGCGGAGACGCTCGTCATCGCGGGGCTCCACAAGGCGTACGGGACGGTGCCGGTCCTGCGCGGCATCGACCTGCGCGTCCGCGAGCACGAGGTCGTCTGCCTCATCGGCGCATCGGGCTCCGGCAAGAGCACGCTCCTGCGGAGCATCAACCTCATCGAGCCGATCGACAGCGGGCGGATCGTGGTGGACGGCGAGGAGATCACCGCCCGCGGCGTGCCGCTCGACCGGGTCCGCCGCCGCATCGGCATCGTCTACCAGGCGTTCAACCTCTTCCCGCACATGAGCGTGCTGCGGAACGTGGCGCTCGCGCCGATGAAGGTGCTCGGCCGGCCGCGCGCGGAGGCAGAGGCGCGGGCGCGCGAGCTGCTGGAGCGCTTCGGCCTGGCGGAGAAGGCGGACGCGTATCCCGATCGCCTGTCCGGCGGCCAGCAGCAGCGCGTGGCGATCGTGCGGGCGCTCGCCATGGACCCACGCCTGCTGCTCCTCGACGAGGTGACGAGCGCGCTCGACCCGGTCCTCGTCGCGGAGGTCCTCGACGTGGTGCGCGAGCTCGCCGCGGGCGGGATGACGATGGTCATCGCGACGCACGAGATGGGCTTCGCCCGGGACGTCGCCGACCGGATCTGCTTCCTCGATGGCGGGCGGATCCTGGAGGAGGGGCCGCCGGACGTGATCCTCCGCACGCCCGCCGAGCCGCAGACGCGCCTCTTCCTGGACCGGGTGATCCGCGCCGGACGCCTCTCGCCGGGCGTCCGGGGCGCGCGGCGCAACCGGACCGAGCGGCTGAACGGCCGGACGCCGCGCTGCGCATAGAGCCGGTCCGCGCCGGTCTGCGACGCGGTGTCCACGCCGAGCATGGCGCCCACGAGCCCCGCCGCGGCGAAGTCCGCCGCCGCCTGCTCCAGGAGGGCCGTCGCGATCCCCCGGCCGCGATGCCCGGGCACGGTCCCGAGCAGATCGATCCAGCCGACGGGGCCGGTCGTCGCGTGGTCCTCGGGGTGCTCCGCGGCAGTGAGGTAGCCCGCCACCGTGCCCGTGGCCGCATCCACCGCGACCGTGCACCAGGCGGGCCGGAGCGCCGGGTCCTGCGCGTCGTGCACCCACTCGTCGAGCGTCTGCGGGGCGCTCCCCCAGTGGTCGGCGAACGCGGCGATGTGCGCGGCATGGACGCGCGGGTCCGCGACGGGGATCGCGGCCCGGACCATCCCGGGCGGGAGCGGGTGCGCGGCCGTGTCCGGCGGGTACGCCGCGAGGTCCCGGCGCAGGGACGCGTACCAGCGCACCGGCCGGAAGCCGAAGCGCGCGAGGAGGCGCTCGGGCGCGTGCGCCGTGGGCGTCGCCCCCACGTGGAGGAATGCGTCGAACGGGACGGGCGGCGACCCGACCGCGACGATCGCTGCCGCGCCGCGCGCGATCGACCACGCCACGAGGGCGCGCCCGATGCCCCGGCCCATGTGCGCGGGATGGACGGCGCCGTGGAGGAAGACCTTCGCCTCGGCCCGGCCGAGGATCGGGACGACGGCCGCCCACGCGGCTGCGCTGCCGTCCGGCGCGTGGACGAGGAGCGAGCCGCTGCCGAGGTCGGTCGCGGGGTACGCAAGGTCCGCGGCGATCCCTTCCGCGCTCGTGCGGTACGGGTCCGCGGCGGCATCGGCGCGCGCGTCGTCGAGCGCGTGGATCGCGCCGGCATCGTCCGGCAGGACGATCGGGCGGGCGGTGTAGCCCGTGGGCAGGTCGGGTGCGGAGATGGGGTCCATGGCGGGGAGTCTGCCACGGGTCCGCAGGGCGGGACCTCCGGCACGCACCGACGGGCGCTGCGGCCGTGGCGGCGCCGCGGCAGGCGCGCGACGCTGGCCCCATCACCGGACAGGAGGGCTGCAGATGGTCACGACGACGATCCTCCCCGGGCCGCACGCGGGCCTTCTCCGCTGGCTCGCCGGCCACGGGATCCGCCATCTCGTGCACGAGCACCGGGTCGCCTTCACCGCGCCGGGCACGGCCCGGGCGGAGGGGGTCGATCCGCACACCTTCGTGAAGGTCGTGGGCGTCCGCTCCGCCGACGGGCGGATCACGCTCGTCGCGGTCGAGGCGCAGGACCACGTCGACCTGCGCAAGCTCCGCCGGGTCCTCGGCCGGGGCGAGGTCCGCCTCCTCACGGAGGACGAGCTCGCCGCCCTCGCGCCGGACTGCGAGCCGGGCGCCATCCCCGCGGTGGGACCGCTCTTCGGCCTCCCGGTCCTCGCGGACCTCGGGCTCCGCGATGCGAGCGCGGTCAGCTTCAACGCGGGCAGCCATCGCTATGCCGTCCGTGTGGACCGGGCCGCCTGGGAGCACGCGGCGGGCATCATGTTCGCGGACATCGCGGGCAGCGACGACACGCGCCCCGCGTGGGTGCTCTCGTGACCGCCCGGGCGGGCGGTGCCGGCGGGGCGCCGGTGCCGGATCCCGCGACCATCGTCTGGATCGATTCCCGCGAGGCGATCGTCGCCCGGCTGGACGGTGACGCACCGGCGGTCGTGCGGATGGAGTCGGCGATCCCCGCGCACCGCACGTCCACGGGACATGTCGCGCACACGCCGACGCTCCGCCACGGCGGCGGGGGGTCGCCGCAGGACGCCGGTGAGCTGCATCGCCAGGAGCACATCGAGCGCTTCCTCGCGACCGTCACCGCCGCCCTGCCGGACGGCGAGCGGCTCCTCATCCTCGGACCGGGGACGATCCGCGAGCGCCTCGAGGCACGGGTGCGCGCGGACGACCGCAGGCGGCGACGGACCCGCGCCGTGACATCGGAGGCGGCGTCGCGGACCACGGAGCGCCGCATCGTGGAGCGCCTGCGCGCGGAGAACGGCGCCCTGCCGCCGCGCCGGGAGGCGACCGTCCGCGGCTGAGCACGCATCCACCCTCGGGGGGACCGGAGCCGGGTGCCGGGGGGCGCTCGGCTCCGGTCCCCCCGAGCGGCATCGCCGACCGGGCCGGCCTCAGCGCGGCAGGGCGCCCGCGATGCGCAGCCACTCCACGCCGAAGATCCACCAGCTCGCCACGATCCCCGCCCCCAGCGCGACCCAGGCCGGGCGCGGCATCCCGTCGCGGAACGCGATGCCGAGGATGAGCCAGAGGATCGGCAGGGCATCGACGATGTAGCGGTAGCCCGCCTGCGCGAAGCCCGGGTTGCCGTGGAGGAGATCGGGCAGGAGGACGAGCCAGGCGACGAGGAAGGCGACGAGCGCGGTCCGGCCGCGTGCCGCCGCCAGCCACCAGAGGATCGGCATCATCAGGAGGATCGACGTGCCGAGCAGGCTACCCGCGAACCACGGGAAGCCGTCGAGCAGCTCCGGGCCGCGCAGGAGCATCGAGTGGAGGCCCTGGGGCAGGTAGTCAAGGGCGATGATCCCGTGTGCGTACCACGGCTCGTCGAGGACGCTCTCCCCCGCGACGTTCCGGATCAGGCCGTAGCCGAGCTCGAACGGGCTGCCGTAGCGGAGCCAGGCGTACCAGCCGAGGAACGCGACCGGGACCGCGAGCGCGAGGCCGGAGAGGACGGGCGGCAGGAGCGCGCGCACGGGCGACGGCGACGGCGGCGGGGCGGCCGCGGCGGGAGCGTCGGGCGGCGGCGCGGCCGCGGCGGGAGCGTCGGGCGGCCGGCGACCGGGGAGCGGGAAGGTCCCCACCCACGGCGAGAGGAGCCACGCCACGAGCGGCCACGCGAGCACCACGGGCACGCGGGCGAGCACGCCGATCCCCAGGAGCAGCCCGGCGGTCACCGCGCGGCGGTCGAGCGCGGCGATGAGCGCAGCCGTGAGGAGGACCGCCGAGGCGGCCTGCGGCGCGAGGTGCTGGCCGCCCGTCGCGCCGATCCAGAGCATCTCCGACCCGACCGCCCAGCCGACGGTGAGCGCGAGGCGCGCCCGGGCCTCCGTCCCGACGTGGCCGAGGAGGATCCAGATGAGCGTCACGGAGATCCCGCCGAGGACCGCCCCGATCATCCCCGTGTCCGGGGCAAGGCCCAGCGCCACGAACGGCACCATGAGCAGGCTGACGAGCGGCGGGAAGGGGGACGTCCAGCCGCCCTCCGGCCGCGGCACGAGCTCGAGCCACGGGTACGGCTCGGGGAACCAGGCCCGCCCCGCGAGGAACGCCTGCGCCGCCGGGAGATGGGAATCGAGGCCGGCCTGCCCGGGCCCGACGAGCTGGTAGACGACGGCCGCCAGGAGGCCGAGGATCAGCCCCGTCCAGCGCGAGCTCGGCACGCAGCCTCCAGCGTCCGCGGCGCTGCACCCCGCGCCCATCGCTGCGACTATAGCGCGCGGGGACGGGCCGGGACGCTGGGCCGACTTGCGCTAGACTTTCGCCCGGCACTGGCGAGTGGCCAAGCGGTAAGGCGCCTGACTCTGGATCAGGAGACCGAAGGTTCGAATCCTTCCTCGCCAGCCAATCTCCTGCTCATGGCACAGGACCCCCGGCGGCGACGCCGGGGGTCCTGTCGTCCACGCTCACGGCGGGGGGCGAACCCGCGGACCACCGATCGATACGGCATCATCGCGCCCATGATGCGCACCACCGCCCGAACCATCACCACGCTCCTCGCCGCCGTCGCCATCGGCGGTGCGCTCGCGGCCCCGGCCGCCGCGTTCACCCCGAGCCCGGTGACACCGGAACGGGTCGCCGCGGCCGTCGCGGAGGCGGACGCGATCGTGGCCGATGCACTCGCGCGGACGGGCGTTCCCGGGCTTGCGCTCGCGATCGTCCACGACGACACGGTCGTCCACCTCGCGGGTTACGGCATCCGCGACCTCGCGACGGGTGCGCCGGTGACGACCGGGACGGTCTTCCAGCTCGCGTCCGTCTCCAAGCCGATCGGCGCGACGGTGATCTCCGCGGCCGTGGACCGTGGCCTCGTGCGCTGGGACGACCCGATCGTCATGCACCTCCCCGACTTCCGGCTCGCGGATCCGTGGGTGACCGACGCGGTCACGATCGCGGACATGTACAGCCATCGGAGCGGCCTCCCCGACCACGCGGCGGAGCTCCCCGAGACCTGGGGCTTCGACCAGGCCACGGTGCTGGCGGCGCTCGCACTCGAGCCGCTCGCGCCGTTCCGGGCGACGTACGCGTACACGAACACGGGCCTCACCGCGGGCGGGCTCGCGGCCGCCGCGGCCGCGGGGATGGACTGGGCGGAGATGGGGCAGGAGCTCCTCTACGGCCCCGCCGGGATGACCGAGACGAGCTCGCGCTTCGCCGACTACCTCGCGGCGCCGGACCGCGCCGTGGGCCACCTGCCGGACGGCGCAGGCGGCTGGCGGCCGATCACGCCCTTCGACCCGGACGTCGAATCCCCGGCGGGCGGGGTGAGCTCGTCGATCACGGACATCGCGACGTGGCTCCGCCTCCAGCTCGGGCTCGGCACGCTGGACGGGAGGGAGATCGTCTCGGCAGCGGCCCTCGCGGAGATGCGCACGCCGCGCATCGTCCCCGCGCCCGTGGTGGACCCGGTAGACCTGCCGCCGGTGCTCGCGGGCCTTGGCATCAACGTGATGACGGACGCCAACGGGCGCCCGCGGCTCACCCACTCGGGGGCGTTCACGCACGGCGTGGCGACCACGATCGTCATCCTGCCCGCGGACGGGATCGCGATCGGCGTGCTCACGAACGGGGCCCCGCTCGGTGTCGCGGAAGGGGTCGCGGAGGAGCTGATCGACCGGATCGTCACGGGCGACTCGCCGGACGACCGGGTCGAGCAGGTCGGCGCGGGCTTCCGGCCGCTCATCGATGCGCTCATCGCGGCACCCGAGGAAGGCACGCCCGCGCGTCCCCTCGCCGCGTACACGGGGACCTACCGGAACGCGTACCTGGGCGCCGTGACGATCGCCCAGGACGGGGACGCGCTCATCGCGCGGGTCGGGCCGGACGGGCGCGCGTACCCGGTGGTCCCGCTCGGGGGCGACACCTTCGTCATCGTCCCGCCGGAGCCCGGCGAGTTCGTCCGCCGGATCACCTTCCGCGCGGCGGCGGACGGGACGATCGACGCGCTCGAGCTCGCCGACTTCCCGGACGCGGCCCGGGGGCTCCTGCTGCGCTGACGGGCGACCCGCCCCGAGCTCAGTTCGGCGGCGGCGGGCTCGGCGGAGCGCAGATGCCGACCGGTGACGCGTCGGCCCCGAGGTTGTCCGTCCAGGCGTTCCCGAGCGGTGTGCCGCCCGCGTCCGTGCAGTCGGTCCCCGGGCTCGTGCGGAAGTCGTTGCCCGTGATGAGGTTCCCGTCGGAATCGCCGGAGACCCAGATGCTGCCGGCGCTGCTCCAGGTCGCCTTCGCGACGTTGCCCGGTCCGACCACCCCGCTGTCGAGGTTCGCCAGGGAGATGGCCGTCTGCCGGCTGATCACCGTGTTCTCCGTGAGGACGTGGTCCAGCCCGCGTGCGCGGATGCCGACGGTCGCTCCCGTGACGGCATTCGCCGCGATCGTGGACGGCGCCCCGCCGAAGCCCGTGCCGTGGGTGACCTCGATGCCGTAGCCCATCGTGGTGTTCAGGCCGTAGACCGTCTTGCCGGTGACCGTGTTCCCGGTGATCGTGGCGCCGGCGTTCGTCACGGAGATGCCCCAGCCGGCGAAGAGGGCGAGCACGGGCGGCTCCGCGGAGTTGATGCCGGGGAAGAGGGCCTGCACGGTGTTGCCCCGCACGGTGACGCTCGTCCCCGCATCCACCGGGTCGCCGACGACGATCCCCGCGTTCGTCGCGTCCACGACCGTGTTCGCGCGGATGACGCCCGTTGTTCCGCCACGCGCCACGATGCCGTCCGCGAGCTCCGACCAGCCGCCCGGGCCGGACCAGCTGACATGGTTGCCGCGGATCGTCACGGACGTCGCGCCCGTGGCGACGATGCCGTCCGTGTCCCAGGCGTCATAGGTCGCGTCCGTGAGCGCCCTGATGCGGAACCCGCGCACGGTCACCCCGCTGACTGCGCCGATCGCGACGACCGGCGGCTGCGGGCTCGCCCATCCGCCGGGATCGCGGATCGTGGCGCCGAGCGGCGTCGAGGCCACGAGGAGCAGCCCGCTGCGCGCCCCGGTGATCGACACGCGCTCCGCGTAGACACCGGGACAGACACGCACGGTGTCCCCCGAACCGGAGGCATCGACGGCCTTCTGGATCCGCTTGAAGGTCGCGGCAGTGGCGTCGCAGGAGGCTGCCGTGCCACGGCCGTCGTCATCGACGACGCGGATCGTCCCGGCGCGCGCGGCAGGCACGGTGACCGGGAGCGCGGCGAGCACCGCAAGAAGGATGGCAACGCCGCGGCGGGCCGTTCGCCGAACGGTCACGTTCGCACCTCCGGGCATGACGTCCGGCGCGACCCGGTCGGGGCAGCCATCCCGTCCCGCGGCGCCGAGGGGCGCATCGTGGCACGTCGAGTCCCTCCCGCCTACCCGTACGGATGGCCCGATCGGACCAGCCGATCGGACCGGGCGCCGTCGTGCGGGCACCGCGCGGGAACCGGGCTGCCGCCCAGGCCGTCCGATGCGCCGACCGAGCCGCGTACGGCGGCCACCATCCGACCGCGCGGTGCCCGCACGACGGCGCCCGGTCCGATCGGCTGGTCCGA